>NZ_JAZQRL010000099.1:0-4761 GCF_045629565.1 Arcticibacter sp. | reverse complement strand
GAAGTTTACGTGCGGAATCTTCATCTCGGAGAAAAACCAACCATTGCATATTAAACAGTGATTATCTGGAGCGGGTATGAATATCAGAAAGTTAATTTTAGAGGGGGAAGGTACTACACTTGATTTTAAAAAAACGATCACCAGTAGCCAAAAAATAGCCAAAAGCCTGGTTGCCTTTGCCAACAATCAAGGTGGCCGGCTATTGATCGGCGTTACTGACGAAGGTAAGATCGTTGGCGTGAAGTCTGAAGATGAAGAGAAATATATGATCACCCGGTCAGCTTATCAGTTCTGCAAGCCGGCTATTGAACCTAAATTTGAAGAAGTATACATCGACGACAAGTTGGTATTGGTCGTTTCTGTAGATAAGAGCGATCTGAAGCCGCATTATGCTTTGGACGACAACAACAAGTGGTGGGTATACTACCGGGTGGAGGATAAATGTATTCTGGCCAGTAGTGTTATCTTACAGACTCTGAAAAACGAGAACAAAGCCACGGGAACGCTCATTGTATATACGGAGGATGAAAAGAAGTTGTTCAAGTTCCTGGATGAACAAGGCCGGATCACCCTCAAGCAATTCAGCAAGATCACCAGGAGCTCCCACAAGAAGGCGCAAAAGATATTGGTTAACCTCATTCTCACCGGCCTGCTCCAGCCACATACCTCCGAAAAAGAGGAATACTTTACTTTCATTAACAGCAAATAGAGTTAACTTTGCCGTTTAGTCTATTTTTTCATGCTCCTTTCTCTCTACAATAAATATAAGCCTTTTTATAGGGATAACCTTGTTCTTGCCGTACCTATAGTCGTTTCCCAATTGGGGCACACGTTGGTAAATATGGCCGACAGTATCATTGTAGGGCATTTTGCGGGAACAACGCAGCTCGCTGCTGTATCTTTAGTCAACAGCATCTTCATGCTCATCCTTGTAATCGGACTGGGCATCTCTTACGGACTTACCCCGTTAATTGCGCAGGAATTTGGCCGCAGGAACCCCGAGGAATGTGGAAAGCTATTGTCCAACAGCATCATTATCAACTTCAGCACTTCTGTCATATTGTATCTGTTTATCCATTTGGGTACGCTTTCGGTCATTGATAACATTGGCCAGTCGCCCGAAGTTGTTGCGTATGCAAAGCCGTACCTCACCTATCTCGGCTTGTCCATTATTCCGCTGATGATCTTTCAGACTTTCAAACAGTTTGCCGAAGGTCTTGGCTTCACCAAACAAGCCATGTTTATTTCCATTTGGGGCAATGTACTGAACGTTGTACTCGGAATTATATTCGTGAAGGGCATGTTCGGAATCAGCCCGATGGGCGTTAAAGGTGTTGGCTTAAGTACGCTGATCGACCGTTCGGTAATGGCCCTGGTGATGGGTGCTTACGTCATGAGATCACAGCATTTTAAAATATACCTCAGGGGGTTCCGGCTGTTTTTTATAGATAAAGTCAGGACAGTAAGAATCCTAAAGATCGGTGCTCCGGTGGCCATGCAATATGCCTTCGAAATTAGTGCTTTTAGTGGTGCCGCCATATTGATCGGAACGATCGGTGCGGTACATCAGGCGGCGCACCAGGTATCGATCAACCTTGCTGCCGTTACCTATATGCTTGCAAGTGGTATTGCTTCAGCGGCCACGATAAAGACAGGCAACAACTTCGGCCAAAAAAGTTATGAGAACCTGCGCAAATCTGCAATCGCAAGTTACCACGTCGTGATTGTTTTTATGAGCATAACTGCCATCGTGTTTGTCCTTGGAAATACCATACTGCCCCTGATCTACACAACGGATAAGGCGGTCATTGCCATCGCCGCCCAACTGCTGATCATTGCTGGCTTCTTTCAGTTGTTTGATGGTACGCAGGTGGTCGGTTTAGGTGTCTTAAGGGGCATTGGTGATGTCAATATTCCCACCCTGATCACGTTCGTCGCCTATTGGATCATCGGCATTCCGCTCGGCTACTTTCTGGGTATCACGATGCAACTCGGTGTAAATGGTATATGGTACGGGCTAACCATTGGGCTGCTTACCGCCTCTTTATTATTGTTTCTCCGCTTCCAGAATAAAACACGCGGACTTATCGCCCGAATCTAAACGCCTGTCCACCCTGCCTTATTCCTGAGGTACGGTATCGAATTACGCAAAAGCATCAGATTTTTATGCCCAATCTGTCGCCGGGTACGGACACGTTTTTGGAAAATTTCTGATTATTAGTTTATACCAGATTTTAATATAAATTTGTTTAAACTATTTATGACGCACTTGATTAACTCTCTCTCTAAGCATTCGGAAACCAGTGCTTTAACTAAAAAAATTATCCAGAATGAAGTCCGTAAAGCCAACCTGATCAGGTGCTTTATGATCACCGGCTTAATTGGCCCCATCGCCCTGGCTTTATCATTTTATTACAGCCACTATTCACCGGATGCCGCTGTATCTTTCATCGATTGGAAAAGGTCCATTCTCGACCTGAATATTTCCATCGCTGCAATCAGTACGGTCCTCTTCGTTGCCACGCTCATCGCCTACAGCAAACCGAATTTCAAGGTACTGAATAAGTACCTTCCCCACGTGATCCTGATGACCATGTCATTATGGGGTACCATCTGCTCCGTGTACGACGAAGCCATCACCAGTTCTATACTCGCCTTTCTGCTGATCTGTGTGCTGAGTTCAATCGGCTTGCTGATCCATCCGCTAAGGCTACTCTTCTATTTAACCCTGATATACTTGATCTTTTACATCGGATTGATCAATACGCAGAATGATGCAACCATCTTACTTTCGAAGTTGTCGATCGGGTTGATCACGATGATCGTATGCCTGGGGCTTGCCACGATCCAATGGCGCAGCAACCTCACCAGGTTCAAACAGAGACGGCTGATAAAAACACAAAAGAAAGAGCTGGAAAAAAACTATGAACAGCTTTTGGCTACTTCTGAAGAACTCAAGAAGGTAAACCAAAGTAAAGACAAGTTCTTTTCCATCCTCGCACATGACCTCCGGGGCCCGATCTCCTCTACCCTGGCCCTCACCCATTACCTGGAAGAGGGGTTGTTTGACAAGGATGAGGCAGAAAGAAAACGCCTGTATAAACTGCTGCAATCCAGTTTGGATACAACGTCAAAGCTGCTGGAGAACATTCTGCTGTGGTCCAGGAGTCAGACAGGTAACATTTCTTTCAAGCCCATTCAGATCAATCTGTATGACTGTCTTCAGAGTAATATTGAATTTCTTAGAATTGTAGCTGCACAAAAAGACATTCAAATCGTGAATAAGGTCGACCCTGCGATGACCGTTGTCGGCGACTCCGATATGATGAATACCATTTTCCGGAACCTGCTTTCAAATGCCATTAAGTTTACCCCAAACCTTGGTAAGGTCGATATCGTGTCGGCATACGTTGCAGATACCTCTTCTGAGAAAAAGACGATCGCTGTTTCTGTTATTGACTACGGTATCGGAATGAGCCCCAAAACTTTGGGAAGCCTGTTTCAGGTAGAGAATAAAACCGTTTTCCCCGGAACCAACAACGAGATTGGGACGGGTTTAGGCCTGGTGCTCTGCAAGGAATTCATCCTTAAACACAATGGCAGAATCACCGTAGAAAGTGAATTTAAGAAAGGCAGCACCTTTACCATCACCTTACCGGTCTAACTTAATTCCACATTAAGTCTCCCGTTCTTCGTCGCGTTTGTTTGCATAATAAGTATCTTCGGGTTTCATTACGAGGATTCACAAAAAGCAAACACTAACCTGAATAGCATGGAAGCTGAATTAGCAAATCAATTCAAAGAAATATATGGTACAGAGCCGGCAGCGACATACTTTGCGCCCGGCCGCGTAAATTTAATTGGTGAACACATAGATTATAATGGAGGCCTGGTTCTGCCATGCGCCATTTCACTTGGTACTACATTGTGCATTGCCCCCAATAAGGATAACGTCATTCGCTTTGCCAGCGTTAACTTTCCGGAGCAGCACACCATCGATGTACAGAAGTCCTACGTTAAAAACGGCTCCGATTGGTACAACTATCCATTGGGTATAATCAACTACTTCAATTCAAAAGGGCATAACATCAAAGGATTCAACTTGTTGTTTCATGGAAACATTCCGATTGGCTCGGGTCTGTCCTCCTCTGCATCTATCGAGGTTGTAACTGCATTTGCGCTGAATGATTTCCTTGGTCTGGGTTTCAGCAGGCTCGAGCTTGTGCAGCTGTCGCAAAATGTCGAGAATGAGTTTATGGGTGTAAACTCAGGCATTATGGACCAGTTTGCGGTAACTTTCGGCGCCGAAAAGCAAGCCATCCTTTTAAATTGTGATACCCTGAAGTTCAAACTTATCGATTGCAACGTTGGGAAATATACACTGGCGATCATCAATACGAACAAATCGCGGAAACTGTCCGAATCGAAATACAACGAACGTGTTGCCGAATGTCAGCAGGCACTCGCCGACTTAAAGCAGGAAATTACGTTGCATAACCTGTGTGAACTGACCGCAGAGAAGTTCGCCCTGCACAAACACCTGATTAAAGATCCCGTGGTCTTGAAACGTGCAACTCATGTGATCTGTGAGAACGACCGGGTGAATCTGGCTGCGAAGGCTCTCAATGAAGGTGACATCACAGTATTTGGTAAGCTCATGTATGCTTCTCATGCGTCCCTCCGGAACTTGTACGATGTAACCGGAATAGAACTGGATACTATCGTCGATTTCTGTAGCGACTATGATCATGTCATTGGTGC
>NZ_JAZQRL010000098.1:0-6015 GCF_045629565.1 Arcticibacter sp. | reverse complement strand
CAATTTTTCCAAATTCCTCACCATGTCTAAAAAAACCAAACGTATCCCCATTGATATTCTGGGACCCGAGTACGGTCCGGGTACTGAATACCTCAATCGCTTCCTTATCCCCAACAATTATTGCCCCGGTAAGATGATCGACAAGTTCTTTTCGAAATATTCCCTTGCAGAAACCGGAACGCTGCTCTTCCGGGCAGAAGTGATCTGCGAGTCCCGCAGGATAGAGCGTGACCCGACCCATTTGAGCGTTTTCATCCAGGATCTGTCCGAACTGCTAATAGCCGTATATCTGGAACATCGCTACAATCCTAATGACGAGCAGCTGGTCTTTGTTGCCGGTGAAGAAGGCTGGCCCTTGAGTTAATCACCATTACATTTCCATAAACCATATAATGAAATACGAACCTGAACCTAACCCCTCAGATAGAGAGAAAGGCATAGCGCTGGTGCTCGCCTACTTCATCATTATTGTCTTTTTTTCCTTGATGCAACTTGTCGCGGCCTATAGTCAGGGAACTTCTGTCATACGCGGCCGGGTAACCGACGATCAGGGGCATGCCCTGATAGGCGCCCCTGGTGCGCATAAAAGGTAGTGTCAAGGCACCTCCACCGGCAAAGACGGCAAGTTGTCGCTGCGTTAATATTAACCCCATGCTGTGCAGAGCCTTTCCTGGTAAAAATGGAGGAAGCTTAAGATAAAGGGTTCGGCCGAATATGCCTTTTATTGTCAGAATAGACACGCCGAACACTGAAACATATGGGCACACGGCTCTTTGCTTAAAATTGTGACCGTTGTCATTAATCCTTTCGGCAGATAAGACTACTTTGATTGTGTATAAGGACTCTATTGAAAAACACTGAATTTAATTGAATGTATAGTCATTGGCCACTTTTCTGGTTACCTCTGGATGGGGAAAAGAACAAAGCCACCCAAATTAAGGAACGTATTATTCACCTGATCGAAAGTGCTGAGATCAGTCCGGGCTCACAGGTTCCGCCTGTTACGCTCCTCCAGGAAAAGCTTCATGTGGCCCGTAGCACAGTAAAGCGAGCCTATGATTCTTTAAAAGAGGAGATGTATCTGGTAACTGTTCCCGGTAGGGGTACTTTTGTAACAGGAGATAAGAAGCGGAAGCAGCTCCCTGATCCGGGCTGGCCGACTCATTCGCCATTTTCGTATTGCAAACATCAGGTTATGTCCACTCCTGCTGAAGCAACTGGCTACATTCCTTACTTGTGCGCCGGTTCGGATATGCCGGACATCGCCCTGCTGCCCAGTAGGAAAATCTTGAATTATTATGAGTCTGGAATCATTGGTCATATGAAATCCAGTCGCTATGATTCCAGGCACGAAGCATTGATGAAAGAGGGAATTCAGCATATATTGCTCAGAAGGGACATTGCAGCGGAACCCGATCACGCCTTGATCATTCCCTATGGGCATAGCCTGTATATGGTTGTAATGACCCTTGGGCTAAGAGGCAAATGTGTGGTGATGGGATCGCCTGCGGACACACGGGTTCAAAGCGTTCTAACTACTGCAGGAGCACATCTGTTATTTACCGGAGTCGACAAACGGGGAATGATTACTGATCAGTTGGAAAAGTTGTGTGTAACCGCAAAGCTGGATATTCATGTTGTGTTTGTTCGTTCTTCCGGAGAATTCCCTAGCCGTGCCGTGCTTAGTGAAGACAGGAGGCGCAAGCTGCTGGACCTGGCACTTAAATACAATTTTGTGATCGTTGCGGTTGATGATGATCACGAGTTCTGGTATAAAAGAGCGCTTGCACCCCTGTTCTACCGTCAGCACAAAGGTCATATCATTCATATCAGTCCGGTTTCCAAGCTAACACTACAATTCCGGATGAACGAGCTGGTTATTGCTAATCGCGATTTTATTAAAGCCCTTACTCTATCGGTGTACGCTCATAATATCCTTTATGATCCTCTTGAACTGACAGTCATTTTCCGTATGTCACGAGCCGGCGTTCTTGACGATGGGATAAGGAGAATTATGGTACATTATCGTCAGAAGCTCAACTCGATAGAAAATATATTCCTGACACATTTGTCTCAGCTTGGCGAAATAGCACTACCGAAGGCAGGCTTCTCTTTATGGATAACTTTCCGGAGGGGTGTCGAAGCAAGCATACTCTCCGATCTGCTTGGAGAGAACGGCTTCAACCGCATTGCTCTCTGTGGTACTTACAACAATCAACTTTTAAATGGACTGCATCTGTCTTTCGGGTCTCAAATGCTGGAATCTTATGAAGGCCTTTTTCTTGGGATGAAGGATGTGTTAGGGGACTAGGTGGCTACGCATCCTGTTATAAAAATCAGGATTTACTTATAAGATCTTGATCCAATGGAGGGTCAATTTAAATGTTTCACTATGAGATATTACCATTTTTTTAAAGCTATTGATCAGTATGACGAGCTTTTTTTCAAGGTATTTGTTTTGACAAGGGCGAGAAACCGGATATACTTTATCAATAGCTAAACCGATGACCAATTATCTGTTAAAGATCAGCAGAAGCGTCTTTAAGCTGCTTACAGCGTTCGACGATCTTCTCAAGTTCGAGGCCATTGTTGTCGAAGAACTGAGAGGAATCAAGGAATTACTGTCAGAAAAAAAAGACAAGGTGCACGATCAACAACTGTTAACTGTAGAGGACCTGGCAATAAAGCTTCAGGTGACAAAAAGGACAATTTACAAATGGGAAGAGGAGGGTAGATTGGTCTCGATCCGCTTAGGCAGCAAGAGATATTATCAATCAATCAATCTTTAAGCTGTCAAGGGGGAAAAAGGCCATCCACGACGCGGATGGCCTTTTGTGAATTTTTGGCCTTTTTGCGCTTATTTCAAGAAGATTCGGTCAAAATTCTTGAAAAAATCGTCATCCCTTTCCTTGCCTGATACTTTTGATTCATCAGAACGACATACCGGTATATGAGTGAACTGATGTAATTAATTATGTATTAACAATTTAACATTTAAAAAAATGGCTGAATTTAAGCAAGGCGTCAATGGCGCATTTTCAGGCAAAGTAGGAAGTGTAATCGGCAGTAGCTGGAGGGACATCGACTACATGAGAGGATTACCGAAGAAAACAGCAAAAGAACCTAGCGCCAAACAGTTGGCGGTACGGGCGCGCTTCACTTTGGTGTCTCAATTTTTACTGCTCGTTAAGGACGCAGTAGACAGGGGCTTTTCCACAGCATACAGTGGACGGGCGACTGCCTTTAATCTGGCGATCCAGGCAAACCAGGGAGCCCTCGCCGGAACGGGTCTTGATCCGATACTGGACTATACCAAAGTTGTTCTGAGCAAGGGTTTGACCTTGACAAAGCCTTTTGGTTGTCGTCTTTCTGCCGGACTTCCCGGACATGTAACGGTAAGCTGGCAATCGTTCGGCGGTGTTTTATCAGAGCGACTGGACGACAAGGCAACGATAGTACTTTGTTGCCCTGAACAGATGGAAGCCCTCGTTTATATGGACGAATACGTTCGTCAGGACGAGACCGCAGATCTGGAGATTCCGTCTAACTGGTCGAGCACCACGGTGTATGGATACCTGTTTATGACGAGCGAGGAGGGTAAGAACTCTGCTACGGCATTTGCCGGTTTGTTACCGATCTTATAAGGTCGGAACGGTTTCCCCTATCAGGTTACCAGAGAAGGCGGGGGTTGATTCCTCCGCCTTTTTAAGTCGGTACAAAATCTCCTCCTTCCTTCCGGCTTTCTCGCTTTTTGTCTAACAATTAAACTTATAAAAATGGAATTTCTAGATCTGCGGCCTGTAAGTTCAAGCCGCTACAGTGAACCGCTGAGCATTGCTTTATTACTGTTGTTGTTTCTATCTTTCCCCTGGCTGTGCCGCCATGTGGATGTAACTTCCGCACCCCTCGATCCCGGAGCGCTCAGTGCGGTGATTATGGCCGTTTTGTCGTTCCTGCTTTTCAAGGCCGTAACCTGGCGGGTGATGAAGGCGATCTGGCCGGTGTTTACCGTGTACTCAGAATGCGATTTCGAGTATGATTTTCGCGGACTGGTAGCCAGGGAGAAAGTGCTGATCTATCTGGCCTTTTATCTCCTGCTGCTGATGGGCTTCGTATTTACGCTAACTGCCCTGTTATGAAAGCGTGCCTGATCGTGTTGCTCAGCCTGTGGGGAATCTACACGGCTGAGGTTGGGGTTCGCGAACAAAGCGGGATGAATGATGGGAAGCGGGTGGAAACCTATCTCGCCTATGTGGGCTTAAAGAAGGGCAACCCCTGGTGCGCGGCCTTTGTGTGCTGGTCTCTGGGACAGGCCCGCATCAGGAATCCCCGTTCGGGCTGGAGCCCGGATCTGTTTCCGGCGCGGAAAGTCTGCTGGCAACGCTCCATGTCCCTGCAGTTGAAGCCGGTAGCTGGCGGAGAAGCGAGACGTCCCCGGAAAGGGGATGTCTTTGGCATCTACTTTTCGGACAAGAAGCGGATCGCTCATGTCGGGTTTGTCGATTCCTGGGATGAGAAGTATGTGATCACCGTAGAGGGGAATACCAATGAAGCCGGCAGCAGGGAAGGGGACGGCGTGTATCGCAAGCGTAGGTTGATCAGTTCCATTTACGAGGTAGCGAGATGGGAGGAGGTACTATGAGAAAGGCCGCTTTTATCCTGCCCGTGCTGCTGCTGTTATATGGCTGTTCGTTATTCAGGGAGGTTCTGGTATCCAGGCAGGATAGTTTACAAACCAGTAGCCGGAAGCAGTCGTTTGACTGGGAGACAGACTCCCTGTATTCCGGCAGTAGTGTATTTACCTATGCAGACTCAACTGGCGCGCAGTTCGACGTAGAGATTGTGCCTTCAGGACCCTTTACCTTTTCAACGAAAGCGGGTTTCAGCGGTTCGGCCAGTTTGCTGCGCTTCCGGGGGAAATCACACACAAGCAGCAGGGCTGTAGATTCTGGTAGTGCGGATATGCAGACCCGCTCGTCAGGCTCCCTGAACCAGCATGTAAAATCCAAAACACAAAGCACAGAAAAAACGAGAACAAAGACAGGGAGCAATAGCCTGTGGTGGTTGGCCGGTTCGTTCGTTATCGGTTTGTTCTTACTCGTGTTTGTCAAAAGAGCCAAGCGATGTTAAACCTTCCATACCAGGTCACGGTGTCCTTCGAGGTATTCGGAGAGATTGACGAGTAGCCGGATGTTAGTATCGTTGGATGATAGCAGCTCATAGGTTTCTTCTCCGGGAAAATAGAAATCTTGACGAAGATCCTCACTGGCATCCTCTCCATAGATCATCGAATAGGCGTTTAAATTGCAATAGTACATGGTTTCGCTTAAGGAAATATAGACCGCTGATTTAAAATCTTCGAACGACAAATCTTCATCCGTTGACATTTCCGGCTCGGGCTCCTGATAGTGCTCCGCCGCTGAACGGCGGCTGTCGATCTCTGCAATCGTAAATGTGTTCATATTGCGCAGGGTAGAGCAGATTTGCTGGAACAGGAGAATGGCATGAGCAATAGTTTGAACGGCAGGAATGTCCGACGCTTCAAATACCTCTATATCTATAGGAATTTCGTCCCCATCCTCAAAAGGAACCAGTCCTGCTTTCCTGTCCTCATACATGACCAGTTCGATGCCGAGGACCAAAAGCCGTTGGTAATTGCCTTCAATTAATAGCAGAGTATCTATAAGTAACTCGCGATAGGTTTTTTGTGATTTCATTTGATCGTTGTCTTATCATCCAAATGTAGTAGTCGCCAACAGCATAAAAATGGAAAAGCAAATATTTTTATGTTTCGCTATGGAGCGTAGGGGAGGAATGAAAATTTCTTAAATGACGTACGTTTGCGGGGTATCTTTTTTAATATTTCAATAGTTCTGAGGTTTTATTATTAAATATTCATAAAAATTGAGATAATATTTGCAGTAATGTAATTAGTGCGTACATTTGTTATGAAAATAAAAACACACATTATGAAAAAGATTTTACTCCTCGCCTGTTTGATCACTGTTCTCTCTG
>NZ_JAZQRL010000097.1:0-17446 GCF_045629565.1 Arcticibacter sp. | reverse complement strand
GTAAATAGAAGCGAAGGTGAATACACCCTAACCCTCAGCCACACAGAAACCGAATTCAACTTCCACGTCTACATAGGCACCATCAGCCGCGACCGCAAAAACGCCTCCAACAGCCTTTACCTAAACACCATCAGGTACCCTGCCCCCTAATGCTCCTGATCAAATAACCGGGGATCCTCAGCGAGGATCTCCATCTTCGGATTTCCGATATACTCCGCATACCACCTGATCGCTTCAATCACAAGCAAGGGATCGTCTCCGTCATAGTCCGACGTTTCGAAAGCCAGCAGATCGCCGCTATCGTTCGCGAAGAACTGCAGCTCATCTTCAGAAGGCTCAAACTTGTCCTTTCCAAGGCAGTAAACCCTGATCCTCAGCGATCCGTCCCGGTGCCTGATAATATCCTGACAAGCATTATTAGGGTCTTTAACCAATAGAAAAACTGTCTGATCCATGTTATTGTAATGAGGAAAATACTGTGTATGTTTTTAAAATAATCAGGAATACTGCCGTATCACCTGCTGCAGTTGTGCGCTGGTCAATACCCCCGATTGCCTCCACTTAATCTCTCCGTTTTTGAACAGAATGAGTGTAGGTACTCCCTGGACGTTATACGCTTGCGCGGCCGCAGGGTTCTTGTCAACATCAATTTTAATTATGGTTACCGAATCATCCAGCGTGCCCTTCAACTCAGTGAGTATGGGCGACATCATTTTGCAGGGACCGCACCATTCGGCGAAGAAGTCAACCAGCGTTGGCTTTTCTGAATGAATGATGTCTGAGAAGCTTGGTCTTGTGCTCATATGTGTATTTTCTAATACAACATCCGTTGCCCTTCTTGGTTTACAATAAATCACTAAAAATTAATCTTAAGTCCATCGTAAGCTAACGCTACACCATTGGGGAGTTCGGTACTGACATCCGCATGCTTGCCCAGAACGTGGCTGATATGCGTTAAATAAGTCTGTTCGGCCCCTATTTCTTGAGCCAGACTGATGGCTTCTTCCAGGGTAAAGTGTGAAATGTGTGAAGTTTTTTGCAACGCATTTAACACCAAAATCTTCGAGCCCCTTAGCTTGGCCTTCTCCGTTGGGGATATCGTCTTGCCGTCGGTGATGTAACTGAAGTCGCCGAAACGGAAACCGAGGACGGGCAGCATATAGTGCATAACCTCTATCGGTTGCACTTCTACTCCGGCAGCTGTAAAGGGATGATCCTTGTCGATGTCATGGAGTTCCAGCAGGGGTATGCCGTAATGCTTCTTCTCTGCAAAGGCGTAATGGAAGTCGCGCCTCAGGGCTTCCTGCACCCGTGGATGGGCATAGATATCCATTGCCCTGCCCTGGCGGTAATTGAAGGCTCTGACGTCGTCCAGACCGGCTATATGGTCTTTGTGCTCATGGGTAAAGATGACGGCGTCGAGGGTCTTCACTTTTTCCCGCAACATTTGGTAACGGAAATCAGGACCGGTGTCTACTACCAGACGTTTCCCCTCATGCTCGACCATGATCGAACTGCGAAGCCGCTTATCTTTCCGGTCTTCTGAGGTACATACTGGACATTCGCAACCGATTACCGGCACGCCCTGGGAGGTTCCTGTTCCTAAAAATGTAACGATCACAGCTGCAGTGTTGATTTTTTCAAAGTATAAAGAAACTGTTTTTGTTTCTCATTCAACGAATCTTCATCAACTTCAATTTCCTGGAGGAGTCCTGCGAGCACGTTTATTTTGCTTTCGAGTGTGGAAAAACGGTTTACAACGACGACTTTATTCTTATCCAGAATGCAGGCCGCCGTCCTGAAATTTCCTTTTTCATAGCGCACCTTGTACTCCAGATCCTTTAGGAGGGTCTCCAGTTTTTCCAGGGTGTGCTGTGTGTATGTAATGGGCATTAAGAATAGATTTTATCGCAAATCTACAACTTCTACGCCAGGGTAGCTGGCTTTCTGGAAGGCGAAGATCGAGTCGGATACCTTTGCTGGTGTAAGTGATTTAATGACATAGCTATAGCGGTTGCCATTTTTGTCGAAGACCATCGTTTTGGCAATCTGGCTGGTGGCTTTGTCTATAGTTAACCTGATCTTGAAGAAATTACTTCCTTCGGTTGTAGGGGTCAGATCGATGACGTGGAACACTTTGCCGCTCTGCCTGATATCGGGCAGGGCTACGTACTTGTATCCCTTTTCATAAATGCTGAAAATCCTTGCGGGGTTAATGGAGTTGGAGCTGTTGTCTACATCGCTCACGTTCACTTCATTGTCTTGCTTCAGGTAGGTCCACTGGGTCTTGCCATCGCTCATCAGGTCCTGCGTCGGGGTGATGATCTTATACTTGTTGGCTTTTGACCGGGTGTACAGGGTTCCGGATTCGGAATGTTTCATCTTACTTTTCGGATTTTCGATCGTATAGGTGAAGTCGGCCTTGATCACGGGAATGGATGCGTATTTCTTGCTGACTGCGGCCAGGATGGTCTTCGCTTTCGGGTCGGTCTGCGCCATGCTCAGACTGGCGAATACGAATAATATCAAGCTGGTTAAAAATGTTCTTTTCATGTGGCAGGTGTGTTTATACCTCTTATAGACTCGCATAACACGAAATAGTTTATCTATTTATCCAGGTTTTCGAGGAAATGCTCCAGGGCATAGTCGTCGGGCAGTAAGACTTCTCTTGCCTTGCTTCCTTCAAACGGCCCTACTACTCCTGCTGCTTCGAGCTGGTCGATGATTCTTCCTGCGCGGTTGTAACCGAGTTTCAGCTTACGCTGAATCAGGGATGTGGAACCTTGCTGGTGCATCACGATGAGTCTGGCTGCGTCTTCGAATAGTGGATCGCGGTTGCTGGCGTCAAAGTCTTTGGCTCCTCCTGCTTCTCCGTTCTCGTCTACGTATTCCGGCAGCATCCAGGCGGAGGCATAGCCGCGCTGCTCTCCGATAAAGTCGGAGATCCGCTCTACTTCTGGTGTGTCTACAAATGCGCACTGCAACCTGATCAGCTCACTTCCGGTAGCCAGCAGCATATCCCCTCTTCCGATCAGCTGGTCTGCACCTCCTGAATCGAGAATGGTACGGGAGTCGATCTTAGACAATACCCTGAAGGCTAAACGAGCCGGGAAGTTGGCTTTGATGGTACCGGTGATGATGTTAACGGACGGACGCTGTGTAGCGATCACGAGGTGAATACCAACGGCACGGGCTAACTGTGCGAGTCGCGCAATCGGGGTTTCTACTTCTTTTCCGGCGGTCATCATCAGATCGGCGAACTCGTCAATAATCAGTACGATGAACGGCAGGAAGCGGTGTCCTTCTTCGGGGTTCAGCTTACGGTTGACGAACTTCTGGTTGTATTCTTTGAGGTTACGTACTTGTGCGTTCTTCAGCAGGTCATAGCGCAGGTCCATCTCGATACAGAGTGAGTTCAGGGTATTGATTACTTTCTTGGTATCGGTGATGATCGCGTCTTCTTCTCCGGGCAGCTTGGCCAGGAAGTGTCTTTCGATCTTACGGAACAGCGTCAGCTCTACTTTCTTCGGATCGACGAGTACAAACTTCAGTTGTGATGGGTGCAGCTTGTATAACAGGGATACAAGAATGGCGTTAATACCGACGGATTTACCCTGACCGGTGGCTCCTGCTACCAGCAAGTGGGGCATTTTGGCCAGGTCGGCGATGTAAACCTCGTTGGAAATGGTCTTCCCTAATGCGATCGGAAGGTCCATGGTATTGTTCTGGAACTTCTCGGTGTTCATAATGGAACGCATGGCCACCATCTCGGGGTTCCGGTTGGGTACCTCGATACCAATGGTTCCTTTGCCGGGCATCGGCGCGATGATACGGATGCCGAGTGCGGCTAAGCTTAGCGCGATATCGTCTTCGAGGTTCTTGATCTTGGAAATACGTACGCCTGGTGCGGGAATGATCTCGTACAGGGTAACGGTGGGACCGATGGTCGCCTTGATCTTGTCGATCTCGATATTGTAATGGTTGAGGGTCTCAACGATCTTATTCTTGTTGGCCTCGAGCTCGTTCGGATCTACCTGGATCTTGTTGGATTTGTAGTTCTCCAGTAACTCGATCGGCGGATACTGGTAAGATGACAGGTCGAGCTTGGGGTCATATTGTCCGAACTGCTCTACCAGGTGATCTGCGGTCTTCTCTTCTGCGGTCTTCGTAATGGTGAAGGCTGGCTGTGCTTTTTCTTCTGCCGGCTTCGGCTCTTCGTTACGTTCTACATTCAGCGGAATGGAGCTGGCTGCTGATGCTGTAGCAACGGCAACGGCTGCGGGAGCTGCGTCTGCCAGGGGTGTTACCGATTCGAAAGGGATGACAGTCTTCGGAACGATGGGTTCGGGCCGGGACGGTTCTTCGTATGCTAATGGTGCGGTCACACGCTCCTGCTTCAGCGGAGGAAAGGGCTTTTCTTCTTCCGCTTTCTGTTGCTCTCTGTTGAACCGGCTGCGCTTGTTTTCTAATGGGAATTCTACGGGTTCGCTCCGGTAATCGTCTTCTGATTCCAGGTCGTCGGGTACCGGGGGAACGGCCAGCTGGATTTTCTTCTTTCTCTCGGGTATCTTGAAGTCTATATTATAAGCGATGATCAACGCGGTAAGGCCTGAAAAGCCCAGTAGTCCGGCTATTCCGGCATTTCCGATCTGGCCTTGTAAGAGGCGGTTGGTCCAGAAGCCGAATTCTCCTTCGAGGAAATGCGGATAGTCTGACCCAAAGCTATGGAAGAAGCCGATAGTGACGGAGGTGAAGATCAGCAGGAAGAAGGAATAGGCTAATGATTTGCCCAGTGGAAGGATCTTTACCTTAAACAACAGGCGATACCCGATAATAAACAGGATGCCAATGAATATAAAGGAGGCGACGCCAAACCATTGATAGATGAACTGGTGGGATAAGAGCGCACCTAAACGGCCAAGCCAGTTTTCTACGGGTAGTTCCTGTGGTCCTGCGGGTGCTATCTCTTCGGGCGGATTGAAGAAGTTACTCCATCCGCCGTTTGGCCCTGACACGTAACTCTGGTCATCCTGCCAGGTAAACAGGTAGGATGTGAAGGCTATCATAAAGAATATGGACAGGATCAGGAAAAATAGTCCTGCTATCTTGATTGCTCTCCCGTTATTGAATGTAAAGGTTGGTAATGCTTCTGCCTTTTCCTTAAGCAGGCGTCCTTTCCCCGCTGCTTTAGGCGCATCTTCCCCTCTGAATGAATTTGATCTGAACTGATTTCCTTTTACCGGCATCTGTAAGCGGTTTTATACCGTTCAAATATATGAAAGATATTTTTTTCGGGATTAAAAATCCCAGATGCGGGTGCGGATCCGTTTCATATAGGTTCTGATTCCCAGTACAAATGCGGCCAGAAAATAAAAGATTAATGGAAAGCCTACGGCCAGAAATGACGAGTAGATAAAGAATAAGCGGATTTTGGAGATAGACATATCAAATCGCTCCCCCAGATAAGTGGAAACACCGAAAGAATATCGCTCAAAAAAGGCTAAGACGCGTTGTATCATTTTAAGCGGAATTTATAATTCTTGCTCCGACAGCACAATTTACGCATTTTTTCTGATCGCAATATTTTTTTTTCAATTGCAGCAATGCCTGGGAGGTGTCGGCACTCGTAGACTTCACACCTATTTCTCTATATTTCAGCACGATACGATTCACTTCAGCGGGTATACTTTCCAGAAGGACGATGGAGCGTGTAAAAAAATGACTATTATCTGTGTATTTGCCGTAGCTGTATAAAGCGACTGAAACGGTGTTGATCAGGATGTTATTGACAGACTCCTTCCCGAGCGTCGCGGCGATTTTTGCGCTCGCTTTTCCGGGCTTATTGTGGCTCTGCCAATAGCTGCTCATGCTGATTCCTTCAAAAAGCTTTCTGAGTTCTGCGGCATCTTCGGCCTCCAGGATCCGGGAGAACAGATGCACGGAGCGGTATACCAGTGCTGCGAATTGTGCCAGCCGTACTACGGGGAAGTTTTGTGGTCGAAGCCGCAGGTGCTTCCAGAGGTACGATTCGATGGGCCTAAGCCTATACTTATGACGGAGATAGCGGTACTCTTCCTGTAAACGGCGAATGTATTCGTCTGAAGCGGGTTCCTCGAGGAAACCTGCCTGTCCGAATAACAATGCTTCCAGTTGAAAGAGGCTGTCCCGGTGCTTGTCGAGTATGCGGATGGGCAGCGACCTGGCCAGCAGCTCGAAGGGCAGGGCGTTAAGCTGGAAGCCGAAGGTCCGGCAAAGCAGAATATAGAAGGTTTCTGACCAGTCGCCCTGACGGGAGTGCAGCAGCTCGCCTACTTGTGCGGATTTTTCTTCCATTCTTTCGATCAGCATGCGTTGCAGGCAGTCCTGCACGTATATGGGATCGACCTGCGACAGCTGCTTTTCGCAGGGAATCCAGTTCATATTTTGGATAAGCTGCAGATAGCGTTCCTGAATATTTTCGGGGATATAGGGTTTAATGATCAATACGGAAGGCTCTGTTCCGTCGGCACGAAATACGCGCATGTCGTTTTCGCAGACCACGTGCAGGATCACGTTATTATAGGCTTTGTCGGTGGAGTGACCATGGCGCTCCCAGTCAGACGCCCTGATATGGATCTCGGCAGTGCCGATCCAGGTAGTGCTGCCGATGCGGACCTTAACCTCGGTAAAATCCGGACCCGCATGACTGTTGCAAAAACCCGGTGAAATAATTTCCACAGGCTCATTCCTGGAGGTCAGCAGCGTCTTTTGGTTAAACAGCCTGAACCTCCAGATAAAATTGATAAGGTCTTCATTCATGTTGCATTCAACTATATCCTAGCAGAATACACGCCACTTACATCGATTCAAGTATCCGCTTCATTTCGTTTTGAACTTTCCGTGCTTCTGCCGCCGCTGCTTCCGCAAAATCCTTCCCGGATGATGCATATATCACCGCACGTGATGAGTTGATGAGTAATCCGCAATCTTTATTCATTCCATATTGACAAACGTCCTGCAGGTTTCCGCCTTGTGCGCCTACGCCTGGAACGAGCAGGAAGTGATCTGGTGCGTGTTTACGTATGGTGAGGAAGGACTCCCCTCTTGTAGCGCCGACAACAAACATGATGTTATCGTTGGTGCCCCAACCGGATACGGTTTGAATGACCCGCTCGAAAAGCATGGTCTCTTCTGCTACGGGCAGGAACTGGAAATCTTTACTGCCTTCGTTAGAAGTCAGCGCAAGTACAATGGCCCATTTGTTTTCAAACTTCAGGAAGGGCTTCACCGAGTCTGCTCCCATATAAGGTGCTACCGTTACTGAATCGAAGCTCATCCCGGATGATTCGGCCTGAAAAAAGGCTTTTGCATACATCTCGGAGGTATTGCCTATGTCGCCGCGCTTGGCATCGGCTATACTAAAGGTGTCTTTCGGCAGCTCATTCCATGTGCGGATCAGACTTTGCCATCCGGCTAAGCCGCGGCTTTCATAGAATGCGGTATTGATCTTATAGGATACGCAATATTCTTTTGTGGCATCGATGATCTGCTTATTAAACTCATAAACAGGATCTTCAGCATCAAGAAGGTGTTCTGGAATTTTGGTAATATCTGTGTCAAGTCCGATGCAAAGGAAGGATTTTTTGGTCCGGATCTGCTCAATTAGCTCTGTACGATTCATAGTAATAATAAGCTTCAAAGTAACCAAAACATTAAAGGGCATTAAAATTTTTTTTCATATTTTTTGTTTTTTACGATTTATTCGCTTAGAATTGTGCTTTATCTCAAAAAAGCAGTCCCCTCTTTCTCAAAAGAAAACTCATCAGCCTTATTTTTGCACATGAATTTCTTTTACGGGTGTGGACTAAACTCTTACAAAAAGAATCCTATATAATATTTCAATTGAATGGAAATTACTGAATTGAACGACAAGCTTGTGTCCGAGCTTCGTGAGATTGCCAAATCCTTTGGTGTTGAAGGCTCAGATGCCTTAAGAAAACAAGAACTTATCACTAAAATAAAGGCTCATCAATCACAAAGTGCTGTTGCTGCTGGCGAGGGTTCCTCATCAATTGATTCCAGTGCTGCAAGCGGCGCGAGCGTTGACGGAGAAAAACCGAAGAAACGCACCAGATCTGTAAAAACGAAGACAGATGCGGTAAAAGCTGCGGCGGCAAGTGCTGCGCAGGAGACACTTTTTGCTGCCCCTGCCCCGGAATCGGATGCTACTATAGAAAATACAGCTGAAGCTGCTCAGGCTCCTGCCGAAAATACACCTGCGTTTGTTGAAGCCGCGGCAACTCCTGTTGAAGCTGCTCCGGCACCGGTTGAAAACAAACCGGCTGAAAGTGCTGAACCTGCTGCTGCTCCGGCACAGCCTAACCAGCGCCCAAGAAGACAGATCACTATTAAGCATGACAGAGCGATCACTCCTCCTTCGGAACAACCCAGAAGACGTGAAGAGCCTTCAGCAAATGCTGAAGCTCCTGCAGGCGAACGGGCCCCCAAGTTTGAAAAACGCTTTAACACCCCTACGGGCAGAACCGTAGAGGCGCGCCCGGTGGAAAGATCTGTTGAAAGACCTCAGGAACAAAGGCTTTCTGATCAGAACGCTGCGGTGAACCTGGATTTTGACAATGTCATTGTGAATGAAGGTGTTCTGGAGATCATGCCTGATGGTTATGGCTTCCTGCGCTCTTCTGACTATAACTACCTGACTTCTCCTGATGATATTTATGTATCTCAGTCGCAGATCAAACTTTTCGGCTTAAAAACCGGCGATACGGTACGCGGAAGCATCCGCCCTCCGAAAGAAGGCGAAAAATATTTCCCGCTGGTTCGGGTAGAAGCGATTAACGGCCGGATGCCTGCTGAGGTAAGGGATCGTGTACCGTTTGACTTCCTGACTCCTCTTTTTCCTTCTGAGAAGCTGAACCTGTTCATGGATACCAGTCATAACTCGACGCGTATCATCGATATGTTCACGCCTATTGGTAAGGGTCAGCGTGGTTTGATCGTTGCGCAGCCTAAGACCGGTAAGACGATCTTATTGAAGGATGTGGCAAACGCCATCGCAAAGAACCACCCCGAGGTTTATCTGATCATCCTGTTGATCGATGAGCGTCCGGAAGAGGTGACGGATATGGCGAGAAGTGTACGTGCCGAGGTGGTTTCATCGACGTTTGATGAGCCTGCTGAGCGTCACGTAAAAATCGCCAATATCGTGTTGGAAAAGGCGAAGAGAATGGTGGAGTGCGGACACGATGTGGTGATCCTGCTTGACTCGATCACTCGTCTGGCCCGCGCTTATAATACGGTTGCCCCTGCTTCCGGAAAGATCCTTTCGGGTGGTGTGGATGCGAATGCGCTTCACAAACCGAAGCGTTTCTTCGGTGCGGCACGTAATATTGAGGATGGCGGTTCACTGACTATCCTGGCTACTGCACTGATCGATACGGGTTCTAAAATGGACGAGGTTATCTTCGAGGAATTCAAGGGTACTGGTAACATGGAGCTTCAGCTTGACCGTAAGCTGGCCAACAAACGTATCTATCCTGCTATCGATCTTACTGCATCGAGCACCCGTCGTGATGATCTTCTTCATGACAGGGAGAACCTGCAAAGGATCTGGATCTTGCGTAACCACCTGGCGGATATGAACTCTCAGGAATCAATGGAATTCTTGCTGAGCCAGATGAGAGGTACTAAATCAAATGAGGAATTTTTAATTTCGATGAACAGCTAATTCAAATTAGTATTGATGAAAAAACATATACCTAACGCCATCACGTGCCTGAACTTGTTCAGCGGGTGCATAGGCGTTACGTTTGCTTTCAGTAATGATCTGACTTTAGCTGCTTATTTTATTGTTATTGCCGCACTGTTCGACTTTGTTGACGGACTTATTGCAAGGGCACTTCATGTATATTCTCCGATGGGGAAGGAACTGGATTCTCTGGCTGACATGATCAGCTTTGGTCTCTTGCCTGCCGCGATTGTTTACCAGTTGTTCCTGCAGGCTCCTCAGGTTGGGGAGATGAGTGAATACCTGAAGTTCTCGGCGTTCTTTATCGCGATGTTTTCTGCTCTTCGTTTGGCTAAGTTTAACATTGATCCGCGCCAGGGTGACCATTTCATCGGCTTGCCGACTCCGGCAAATGCCTTGCTGGTAGGTTCGCTGCCGATGATCATTGCCGCAGGAAGCGGGGCGCTGGATGCTTATATCCTGAACCCATTCTTCTTGTTTGTGTTCAGCATAGGAACGGGATTCCTCCTGGTGATGGAAGTTCCGCTGATTTCACTGAAGTTCAGGAATTTCGGCTTGCAGGAGAACCTTTACCGGTATATCCTGCTGGGGTCTTCTATCTTCCTGGTTTTGCTCCTGAAGTTTGTAGCGATTCCGATCATCATTTTTATTTATATCGTTTTATCGATCATCCAGTTTACACGGGTGAGATAAGACTTGAAGGGATCCATGGTTAGCATGGATCTTTTTTTTTATATTTTGGAGGCCAGCTCGGCCCGTGCCTGCTGCAAACCTTCATAGATCTGCTCACAGGTACCATTGATCTCCTGAAAACTTTCCTGAATAGTAGAGAGGTTTGTCTGCGCCCTTGCGTTGGATTCCAGTTCCTGCATTTTCACACGCAGATCTTCTGCACCTACAAATGCCAGCGTGGGCTTAATCTTATGAGCCATGTCTCCGGCGGCTTTCCAGTCCTGCTGCTGTATCGCGGCCCCCAGCTGCCCGAAATATCCCGGCGTCTGCTCCAGGAAGATATCGATCATATCAATTACGAATTCTACATTCCCTCCGGCTATATCGTTCAGATAAGAGAGATCGACCTTGAATGTGTTGCTCATGGTATCAATTATAGGTTCTAAATCTTTTCAACAATTAGTGTGTCTTTTAGTTGTGCGTACAGCTGCTTAACGGTTTTGCCGAATACGGGATGCTCCAGTGAAGGGGCTATTTCCATCAAAGGTTCCAGGACGAACCGCCGTTCCTGCATCAGGGGGTGCGGTATGATCAGATGAGGTTCGTTGATCTGTTCCTCATCGTAAAAAAGTATATCGATATCTATCGTTCGGGACCCCCATTTTTCTTCTCTTTTTCGCTCCAGGTCTGCTTCAATCTGCTGAAGCGTTGCCAGCAGCGCCTGCGGACGGAGTGCTGACTCGATCTGAAGTACCTGATTGAGGTACTCGGGGAGGTCTGCTTTACCCCATGACTCGGTACGATAGACAGCGGATTTTTGCAGTACTTTTCCAGCCTCTCTCTCTATGCTTATGGTAGCTTTATGGAGATACATCAGCCTGTCGCCCAAATTGCTCCCAAGTAGTATAAAGACTGAATGCATAAAAATTCTTTTGCTGTAACGTTTCAAATATATTCATATCTAATTGCATATACTTGTATAACTATTAAGTTTTGATACCAATGAAGGGTTTTTTTAAGTTTGTTTTTGCCTCCATGCTGGGATTTTTCCTGTCATTTATAGTAATCGGGATCCTTTTGATCCTGCTCATTGTCGGCATCGCGTCTTCATCAGGCAGTCAGGAGGTGAAGGTAGAACCTGGTTCGATCATTCATGTTTCACTGAGTGTCCCGATTTTGGAGCGAACGGTTAAAGGTCCGCTCGATGATATTAATTTCTCGGGAGTGGGCGTGAGTAAAAACATGGGCCTGAATGATATTCTGGTGGCTTTAAAACGAGCGAAAACAGACGATAATATCAAAGGCATTTACCTGGACCTGTCGGTTGTACAGGCGGGAATGGCTACAGTGGAGGAGATTCGTAACGGGCTGCTCGACTTCAAGAAATCCAAGAAATTCGTCATCGCATACAGTGAGGTATATTCACAAAAAGCTTATTACCTGGCTTCTGTAGCCGACAAAGTTTACCTGAATCCGGAAGGACTCCTGGAGTTTACAGGTATGAGCTCTCAGTCTGTTTTCTTCAAAGGCGCTCTGGAGAAGCTGGGTATTGAACCACAGATCATTAAAGTGGGCACTTTCAAGAGTGCTGTGGAACCCTTCATCCTCGACAAGATGAGTGATGCGAACAGAAAGCAGGTCACTTCATTCCTGGGTTCCATCTATGATCATATGCTAACTCGGGTTTCGGCTTCCAGAAAGATTCCGAAGGACTCCTTGTTCGCCATCGCCAACCAGTTGAAGGTGCAGCAAGCGAAGGATGCGGTCACTTATAAACTGGCGGATGCGCTTCGCTATAAGGATGAAGTTATCGATGAGCTTAAAGCGAAGACGGGCATCGACAAAAAGAAAGATATTAAATCGGTAACCCTGAGCGGCTATATCAAGGGCAACCGCCCTGATGAAGGTGACCTGGATTCCCGTGTCGCGATGGTTTACGCCTCCGGCGAAATTATGGGTGGAGAAGGTGATGATGAGATGATCGGCTCGGAACGTATTTCCAGAACCTTGCGTAAGGTGCGTACGGATGAGAAGGTTAAAGCGGTAGTACTTCGTGTGAACTCTCCGGGTGGCAGTGCTCTGGCGTCTGATGTGATCTGGCGCGAGGTGGCCCTTACGCGTAAAGTAAAACCGGTGATTGTTTCTATGGGCGATGTTGCTGCTTCAGGTGGCTACTATATTGCTTGTGCTGCTGACTCTATTTTTGCTCAGCCGAATACAATAACCGGTTCGATCGGTGTCTTTGGCATCCTTCCGAATATGCAGAACTTCTTTAATGATAAGCTGGGGATTACCTTTGATCAGGTGAAAACAGCGGAATATGCTGACCTGGGTTCGGTTACACGTCCGCTTACAGTTGGCGAGCGGATGATCGTCCAGAATGAGGTTAACCGTGTTTACGGCACGTTCACCAAGCGGGTTGCTGATGGGCGGAAGAAGACGCAGTCTTATGTTGACGGTGTCGGTCAGGGACGTGTCTGGAGCGGAACTGAAGCATTGAAGATCGGCCTGGTTGACCGTTTGGGTAATGTGCAGGATGCGGTGAACTCCGCTGTAAAAATGGCTAAGCTCAAGAATTATAAATTAGTGGAATACCCTACGCAGAAAGATCCGTTTGAATCGATCTTCAGCAGCGGTGAGGATAAACTGAAAGAACATTATGCGAAGCTTCAGTTTGGTGAGAGCTACAATTACTATAAGCAATTGAAGACCATCCTTCAGGGTACTGGTGTACAGGCCAGAATGATGTATAACCTGGAGATTAAATAGGGTTATTTGAACATATTTTTCATCTTGCTGATGAAACCGCTGTCTTTCTTTTCTCTTCGCTCTCCTCCTATCAGGTAAGCGTAAGGTCTCAGCGGCTCCACATTATCGCAGATGATCTTCGCTATTCCGAGAAGCGGAATGGCAAGGACCATTCCGGGTATGCCCCAGAGCATTTCACCGAGAACCAGGACGAGAATGGTGAAAAGAGGGTTGATATTTACTTCCGCACCGACTACCAGGGGTTCGATAATATAGGACTGCACAAACTGCACCACGAAGTAGGTTGCCAGCACGCCAAGCACCATACTCCCGCCGCCGCCCTGAGAAATGGCCATCAGCACGGTAAAGCCCGTACCGGTCAGGTTTCCTACAAAGGGTACGATTTCAAGCAGTCCGCATAGCACGGCAAAAAAGATGGCTCCTTCGATGCCCACAATGGAAAAGCCGATTCCGTACATTACCCAGAGCATAACGATCATCATGGAGAGGCCTGACAAGTACTGAAAGGCAACCTTTGCTGACTCATTGATTACTTTTTCGGTGCGTTGCATTTGTTCTACAGGAACGAGCATCAGGATAAACTTTTTCAGCCGGCTGCGGTACAGGACAAACAGGAAGGTGTACACCGTTACGAGAATAAAGTCCACAGCTATGCCCATTAGGGCGGTAATGACCCCGGCCATCTGGTTGGTAGTAGCGTCTTGCTGCTTATCGATAATTTCAGTTTGCTTCTGCCTGGATATGCCAACGGTATTACTGATATAGCTTTCTATCTTGTCGCGCAGGCCGCTGAGATGATGCTGCATCTGGGAAAAGTCTTTTGCCAAATCGGACAATTGCCAGGCGAAGATGAGCACCAGTCCTCCGATAATGGTCAGCAGGATCAGGATGCAGAGCGCCGCAGACACGCCCCTGTGTACTCCTTTCGATTCAACCCGTCTGCAATAGGGCAAAATGAGCGTGGCGATAATTCCTCCGAAACTGAGCGGGATCAGGAATTCGGCGGCAAAATAAAGTCCTCCGAACAGCAGGAACAAAAAGGCAAGAACTTTAATGGAATCGGTAAGAGAAACTTGAGCCATGGGCGAAATGAAGATGGTGTTTTTTGTAGAACAGAAAAGCGGGGATAGGGTTTTGAATAGTCTTTGCGAACATAATTTCCTATTTTTGACCGATGGAAAATAAGCCCATATCGCGAATCCTGCGGCTGTTAAGTCAGCTTATGGAGCTTCACGGAGAGAACTCATTTAAAACAAAAACTATTGCCAATGCGGCGCTGGCTATCGGCAAGCTTCCTTTTGATGTAGCGTCGAAGAGCCTTGAGGAGCTTTCGGCTGTTCAGGCTATCGGCAAAAGCGTTGCCGGGAAGGTCCGCGAGATCGTTGAAACCGGTACGACAAAGGAGCTGGAGGCACTGCTTGCGGAGACGCCGCCGGGAATAGTGGAGATCATGAGTATCAAAGGGCTTGGCCCCAAAAAGGTCCTGGTGATCTGGAAGGAGCTTGGCATTGAGAATATCGGTGAGCTTTTTTATGCCTGCAACGAAAACCGGCTGATGGAGGCCAAGGGTTTCGGATTAAAGACGCAGGAAGACATCAGGAAGTCGATCGAGTTTAAGATGGCGAGCAGCGGACGCTTCTTATATGCGCATGTTCATGGTTTTGCGAAAGGACTGCTTGTTGGATTGAGGGAGATTGCGGGAACTGAGCTGATATCCTTTACAGGAGCGTTTCGGCGCAAGGCGGAGATCATTGATGGTCTGGACATCTTAATAGGTGCCCCGGTTTTGGACGCGGTTGTTTCCTGGATTGCGTCTGCTGAAGACTTGCAGCTGGTTGAACGTGGTGATGATTTTGTGACGGCGGAGAACGGTTGGGGTGTGAAGGTATACATCCGGTTCTGTCAGGCTGACGCGTATTTTAAGGAACTGGTTTTGCAGACGGGAAGTGCGGAGCATCTGGAGGAGCTGTCGGCGAGGTTGAAAGAGACGCCTTTGGTTATTGGCTCTGAGGAAGAATATTATCAGGCTGCAGGCCTGCCTCTTATTGAGCCAGAGCTGCGTGAAGGGGTGTTTGAGTTTGGTCTTGCGGAGAAGAATGCGCTGCCTCAGCTGATCTGCTACGAGGACCTGAAAGGGACGCTGCATAACCATAGCACCTGGAGTGATGGTGCCAACTCGCTGGAAGAGATGGCGCGGTTTTGCAGGGACGAGATGAAGATTGAATACCTGGGGATCTGTGATCACTCGAAATCGGCTTTTTATGCAAAGGGCCTGAGCGAGGAACGGGTACTGGCTCAGCATGCGGAGATCGATGCGCTGAATGCGAAGTTTGCTCCGTTTAAGATATTTAAGGGTATTGAATCGGATATCCTGTTTGATGGCTCGCTGGACTACCCGGTGGAGATCTTGTCGAAGTTTGACTTTGTAGTGGCTTCGATCCACTCGGTGTTCAAGATGTCGGAAGAGAAGGCGACGAGTCGTTTGATCAAGGCGATTGAAAACCCCTATACGACGATCTTGGGGCATCCAACGGGACGCCTGCTGCTGAGCAGAAGCGGTTATCCGGTGAACATACCCCAGGTTATTGATGCCTGTGCGGCGAACGGCGTGGTGATAGAGATCAACGCCAATCCGCTGCGGCTGGATATTGACTGGCGCTGGCATCAGTACGCTATTGAAAAGGGCGTGATGCTGTCGGTTAACCCGGATGCGCACAGCGTGAGGGGTTTCCAGGATATTCACTATGGCGTTATCGCCGCCCGCAAAGGGGGCGTGGCAGCGGAAAACTGCCTGAATGCTTTAAATTTAACGGAGATAAGTGCTTTTTTTGAAAGCAGACGTGCCCATGAAAATACTCATCATACGATTTAGTTCCATAGGGGACATTGTGCTGACGACGCCGGTGATCCGCTGCGTCAAGCAGCAGCTTCCGGGTGTCGAAGTACATTATATCACGAAGAAGGCCTATGAGAGTGTTCTGAAGTTTAACCCCTATATCGATAAGCTGCACCTGCTGGAAGGCTCTCTTTCTGAGCAGATCCGCAGGCTTAAGGAAGAGAAGTTTGACTTCGTGGTGGATCTGCATCATAATTTGCGGACGCTGCGGATCAAGCGGGCACTGGGTGCTAAATCTGCCTCTTTTAATAAGCTGAATGTGGAGAAGTTCCTGCTGGTTAATTTAATGATCAACAGGCTGCCGGATGTACATATCGTTGACCGCTATCTGGAAACGGTTGCTTCGCTGGGTGTGAAGAACGACGGCAAGGGTCTGGATTACTTCCTGGGTGAGGATTATGCTCTGGACCGGATGCTCCCCACCAGCCATCAGGATTATACCGGCTTCGCTATTGGTGCCCAGCATGCGACGAAGAGACTTCCGCTGGAGAAGATCATCCGGATCTGCGAGCAGACGGAGGGTGCTATCGTGCTTTTAGGCGGCAAGGAAGACCGGGCAGTTGGCGATGCAGTACTGCGGGCGGTGGGCGAGCGCGTTTTCAATAGCTGCGGGAGCTTCTCGCTGAATGAATCGGCCTTTCTGGTAAAAATGTCCCGTCAGATGGTGAGTCATGACACGGGACTGATGCATATCGCCGCGGCTTTAAATAAAAAAATTGTTTCGGTTTGGGGTAATACGGTTCCTGAATTCGGGATGTACCCTTATAAAACGGACCGGCATTATACGGCTGAGGTTAAGGGTTTGCCTTGCAGACCTTGCTCTAAGATAGGTTATGAGAAGTGTCCGCGTGGCCATTTCAAGTGTATGAACCATCAGGACGACAGGATGATCGCCTCTATATTAAATGATATATGAAAAAACTGCTGATTATCCGACACGGGAAATCGGACTGGAGCAAGCCTGGTCTCGGAGATTTTGAGCGCACGTTAAATGAACGTGGACTGCGAAACGCACCTGATATGGCCAGACGAATAATGGAGCGGAATGAGGTTCCTCAGGCGGTGGTATCGAGTCCGGCCATTCGCGCGAAAACTACCGCTGAGATCTTTTGCGGGGAATGGGGCTATCCGGTTGCTGATATCCTGTTTAAGGAAGAGATCTATGAAGCATCGCCTTCGACGCTGCTGAAAGTGATCAACGGGCTGGACGACCGTTATGATTCGGTTGCGCTTTTTGGTCATAACCCGGGCTTGACGGAGATCGTGGTTGAGCTTTGTAACAGTGATCTGTATAACCTGCCAACCTGTGGTGTTGTGCTGATCAGCTTCCCTTTTGAGAGCTGGCAAATGGTAAGCCGCCAGAC
>NZ_JAZQRL010000096.1:0-2907 GCF_045629565.1 Arcticibacter sp. | reverse complement strand
TCGTCACCCAGTTTAAAAACATGTTTGTCAAATACGACGAATCCGTTCTTTTCGTAAAAGCGGATGGCCCGGGGGTTTTTCTCCCATACGCCGAGCCATACAAAAGGGGATTTTCGTTCTTCGGCAACCTGCATGGCTTTATTGTATAGGATCTGGCCGACTTTGTGTCCGTGATATGCAGCGAGTACATATATACGCTCGATCTCAAGAGCTTCGGCGTCCATTGCCTCGGTTTGCGCGTTTCCGGTATTCAGCTTCAGGTAACCGATTACCTGTTCGTTTAAGGTGACAAAGTAAAACGCTGAGGCAGTGTTGCGCACTTCTGCGGTTAGCTTGTCCATGGAAAAGCCTTCTTCCAGGTACCTGGCTATATTATCGGCACTATTGGTATCCGAGAAGGTTTCCGCGAAAGTTTGTCTGCCGATTTGTGCCAAGGCCCCGATATCGTGTAGTGTTACTTTCCTGATATGTAAATTCTTCATTTTTTGCCAAAGGTAGTTTGAGTTTGTGGACGATTACGCTGATAATGCCTCAACATCCCTATGCAAAATATTTGGAGGGAGTTGTTCCTGAATAATTTTTAAAATCTTTTAACAGGTGCATGTCGTCATAATAGCCATTACTTAAAGCAATGTCGAGTGTACTTTTCGTAGCGCTTTTTAAATCATCAAATGCGCTAAGGAACCGTTGAAGTAAAATAAATTTTTTAGGGGACATTCCTATATATCGCTTAAAGTTTCTTCCAAGCCATTTGTGATTTACCTTAGCTTCAAAATATTTAAGTACCTCAGCTACTGAAATACTTCCACGCCTGCATTGGATTAATGCTATAGCCTCACCGATGATTCCGGGCATATCCGAGTGACCGTCAAAATTCTGGAAGTATGTTTTCAGAAACGCTATCCTCTCCGCAGCACTTGCATTCTGATAAAACTGATCAATCAGTGAAGCGAATTGATCGTCAATATCATTTAAGTTATAAAGCGTACTGTGATCGAAGAACGTCGGCCGCAACCCAAACGTTGAATAGAATGATGCCGGATGGAAACGAACGACAATAAATTCCTCATCATGTTTGATGTAATCCATATAGGTCTCTTTTAGTATGCCACCGCACAACCATACGGATGACATCTCTTTAAGTTTTCCCTGTGTTGTAATCCTGATCTTTTTATCCTTATCTGAACCGAAGATCAGTGTCGGAAAGCCGTCGTTAAATAACATTTGTTTAGAAGCAACGCTTTGACAAGAGAACAAGTAAACGCCCTGAACACAGCTGGTAATTTTTCTGCCTGCGCTCTTCTGATCAGCAGGCGCATTCTTGACCTCGTACTCCGTGATTTTTTTAAAAAATGTAATAGGCATATCCTCAAATATAACAAAAACTTCACAGGCCATTTATGTCCAAAAAGTACTGGTTAAGACCTTTCATCATCAGTAATTTTGGACATTTCAACACGCACTGCATTACCGTAAAGCCCATGCCACTTTCAATAAATTTAACCGTTTTCAAGAACTTTTTCCGCTCAGGCTCTGCTGGGGGCATTATTCTTTTTGCTTGTGTAATCATCTCTCTTATCATCGCAAACTCCCCTCTTTGGAAGGATTTTGAAGCGTTACTAGCGACACCACTGGGCTATGAGAATTCAAGCATTCATCTTCGCTATTCCCTCCAGCTGTGGATAAATGATGGACTAATGGCGATATTTTTCCTGATGGTTGGCCTGGAAATAAAAAGGGAACTTGTCGAAGGAGAATTATCCAGTGTCAAAAAGGCTGCCTTGCCCATCTTGTGCGCTGTCGGCGGCGCTTGTGTTCCTGCGTTCATCTACATGATGCTGAACAAAGGAGAACCAACGGCCAGCGGATGGGGAATTCCAATGGCGACTGATATCGCTTTTGCATTAGCGATTATCACACTGCTGGGCAAACGTGTTCCTGCATCGCTGAAAATCTTTTTAGCGGCCCTGGCGATTGTAGACGACCTGATGGCTATTCTCGTAATCGCCTTGTTCTACTCGAGCGACCTTCACTATATGAACCTCATTTATGCGGCTGGCATATTTCTTATTTTACTGCTGTTCAACAGGATGGGAATTAAAAACCTGCTGTTTTATTTAATTCCGGGGCTGCTGATCTGGTACTTTGTCCATCACTCGGGGATACATGCTACCATCGCAGGAGTTTTGACGGCGATGACAGTTCCAACAAATCCGACTGCTACGGAATCACCGCTTGAAAAATTGGAACATATGCTGTTGAAGCCCGTTAATTTTATCATTGTTCCTCTTTTCGCACTGAGTAATACCAATATTCATTTCGAGCCGGTAATGCTGGAAGGGCTTTTGAGCCCGTTGGGACTTGGAATAATAGCTGGTCTTGTTATTGGAAAACCTGTGGGTATCCTGTTGGCTTCGTGGATTGGAACCAAAACAGGAATCGGTCAGCTCCCGGCAAATGCGAAATGGATACATATTGTTGGTGTTGGGTTACTTGCCGGAATAGGATTTACGATGTCTATTTTTATTGCTCTGTTGTCTTTTATAGATCCTTTCTTAGTTGCTGAGGCAAAGTTTTCCATCTTAGTGGGGTCAATTTTATCCGGAACGTTAGGCTATCTCTTATTAAGCAGAACAAAGAATAGACAGCAATTTGCTAATTAACACCTAAAAAGATTTTCTAATTTCCTTTATTAATCGTAATATTGCGATATGGGATTAACAAAGACGGAGATGTTTACTGCGGAACAGAATCAGCTTGCGCAGTTTTTGAAAGCGATGGCTCATCCTGCCCGTATCGCTATTCTGCAAAGAATACTGATCTCTGATACGTGCATATGTGGCGATTTGGTGGATGAACTGGGACTAGCCCAGGCGACCATATCGCAGCATCTTAAGGAACTAAAGA
>NZ_JAZQRL010000095.1:0-1520 GCF_045629565.1 Arcticibacter sp. | reverse complement strand
AAACCCACCAGCGGCGGGAAGCCCGCAAGGATCGCGAAAGACAGTGACTCCGGCATCATGGTCATAGCCACCGTCAGTCCAGCCAGGATCTCAGTTTTATAGTCGACCTTCTGCTTGAAGTCAAATAGATTCAGGTAAGCCATCGTCAGTATGGAGAATAAAATAGAGTTGGAATGACGCAAAAATACGAAAATTGCACTTAGAACCGGTAGCTGACCGCTGCCCTTACGTTGAAGGGCGTACCCGGCGTGAAGTGTATCTCTGTAACCTCATTGGCCTCATTCTGTAATCTGGAGGTGCTTGCAAATTGCGTTTCATTCCAGTTGCTGTTGAAGATGTTTTCGGCGATGACCCCCAGGGTAAAGCGCTTGAGTTGGTAACTCACATTGGCATCGTTGATGAAATAACCTTTAGCCACAATGGAATTGTCTTCATTGGCGGCTCTGGAGGCGAGATAGCGGGTTCTTAGGCTACCGGAAAACCGCCCGAGTTGTTTGATGCTTAAACCGCCGGCAAGGGTAAACTTCGGGGCGAGCGGGATGTATTGCTCCCCCTCAGGCTCGTCGACTGCCCGCGCATGGGTGTAGGTAAGATCAGTGTTGTAGAACAGCCAGTCGGTGAGCTGGTAACGGATGCCCAGGCCTATACCTCTCCGTGCGGTGCGGCCGCCGGGCTCCACAATGCCTTCATCCCCCACATACACAAACTCCTGCTGCAGGTACAGGTACCAGAGCGCCGCATTCAGAATCAGCCGCGGTGCAGGCTTCCAGGTGGCGCCCAGGTCTGCCCCGTACGCCGCCGGCAGAACCTCCTGCCCTTGTTGGGCAACCACTACACGGGTATCGTTGCTGTGAAAACCTTTCCCAAGTTTCAGGAAAAACTGCAGATCTTTATTCTGGTTGTACAGAAAGTTTAGTTTTGGACTTAGAATCGCCTTGTCCTGATGATCGGAAGGCATTCCCGAAGCCAGCTGGTGGCGGTATCTGAAATCCAGGTAGTCCAGCCGCAGCGAAGGATTGATAAGCAGTTTTCCCGTCTCCAGCTCCAGGTTAAAGAACCCATAGATGTTGGTCTCATTCACATCGCCAAGCATGATGTTCTCCAGGGTTTCCTTTCTGTTCAGCGTATGGGAGAGCTCGACGTTATTCACATCATCGTAGCGGATACCGGTACCGGCCTGAAACTTCATATCGGCGTTTTTGAGGCTGTAGTTTTTGTGGAGCACCGTGTTGGAACCGGCAAGGTTCCGGTGCTCTTCCTGTTTAATCTGGTCGCCGTTCAGGGGATCGTTCAGGAAGAACGTAAAATTAGAATACAGCTGAAAATTGTAGCGGCTGTAAAATGCGGATGTCTTCAGCCAGCTGCTGGAATTGAAATACTTGTTGTAATGAACATTGATGTTGCTGCGGCTGGTTTCGCCGCCCTCGTTGGGGTCTATGGCACCAAATCGGCTGATTATACCCTGGTCGACAGCCCGCTGTGGGATCTGTCCGGAGGCATTCCACTGGCTGGTAAAGTGA
>NZ_JAZQRL010000094.1:0-16644 GCF_045629565.1 Arcticibacter sp. | reverse complement strand
TCAACCTCGTTCACCAACATACGGAAACGGTTACCCATATCCACGATAGACGCGATAAGAGCTGGTCCTGCTGCAACGTTGAATACCAAACGAACCGGATCTTCTTTACCACCAATTCCTAATGGGTGGATCTCACAAGATGGCTTTCCGTCAGCGATAGACTCGCAGATCTCCAGCATGTGTGAACCTAGAACCAATGGGTTTGAAGGATCAAAGTGATAAGTATAGTCTTCCATGAACGCGTTTCCGCCTTTCAACCCGCTTCCCATAACCTTCATCGCACGTACCAAAGCGGCAGTCTTCCAGTCACCTTCTCCTGCGAATCCAAATCCGTCTGCCATCAGACGCTGTGATGCGATTCCCGGAAGTTGTTTCATTCCATGAAGATCTTCGAATGTGTCAGAGAATCCTTTGAAACCTCCGTCTGTAAGGAACTGACGCATACCGATCTCGATCTTCGCTGCATCACGCAATGATGAATGCTGTGCTCCGCCTTTTCTCAAAGCTTCTACTACGGCATAACGCTCTGTGTATTCTGCAGTCAGCTTATCTACTTCTCCGTCGCTCACCTGGTTGATCACGGCAACTAAGTCACCGATACCATAGGTGTTTACAGAGAAACCAAACTTCAGCTCTGCTTCCACTTTATCTCCGTCGGTTACTGCTACGAAACGCATGTTATCACCGAAACGGCAGAACTTCGCACCTTGCCAGTCGTACCAGCCTGCAGCCGCACGGCTCCACGCATTGATCTGATCCAGTACTTCTTCGTCTTTCCAATGGCCTACAACCACTTTGCGCTCCATGCGTAAACGGGATACGATGAAACCAAACTCACGGTCTCCGTGTGCACTCTGGTTCAGGTTCATGAAATCCATGTCCATAGTGGCCCATGGAATATCACGGTTGAACTGGGTGTGCAGGTGCAATAATGGCTTGCGAAGGATCTTCAACCCGTTGATCCACATCTTGGCAGGGGAGAAGGTATGCATCCAGGTGATGATACCGATACAGTTCTCTGCTACGTTGGCTTGCTGACAGATCTGATAGATCTCGTCTGTGCTTTTTACTGTGGGCTTGAATACCACCTGCACAGGGATCTGCGAAGCGCCGTTCAATGATTTGGCAATCTCTTCAGAATGTGCCGCTACTTGCTTTAGGGTATCTTCTCCGTAGAGATCCTGGCTGCCGGTTACAAACCAGACTTCGAATTTTTTTAAATCTAACATAATGTTTTATCGGGATATTGTTATTGTCCGTAATAGGCGTTTGCTCCGTGCTTGCGCTCGTAATGCTTCTTGATAATGGAATCTTTCAGTCTTGGGGCAACGGGACTGATCTGCTCTGTTAAATAAGCCATCTGTGCTACTGTTTCCAGAACCGCACTGTTGTAAACGGCCTTTGCAGCGTCTTTTCCCCAGGTGAAAGGAGCGTGGTTACCCACCAAAACCATTTCTACTTCCTTGTAATCCAGCCCCTTGTTTGCGAAGCAATTCATGATCTGGAAACCGGTCTCGTATTCGTAGTTTCCTTCAATCATCGCATCTTCCATCGGAGGTGCGCAAGGGATATCTACGGTATTATGGTCTGCGTGCGTCGTTCCGAAGATCGGAATGTCACGCTGACTCTGTGCCCAGGCGGTTCCGTAAGTGGAATGGGTATGTACAATTCCGCCTATTTCCGGCCAGTGTTTGTATAGCACCGCGTGGGTCAGCGTATCAGAAGAGGGGCGAAGGTCGCCTTCTACTGTCTTACCGTCCAGGTCAACGATGACCATTTTCTCTGGTGTCAGATCTTCGTAGGGAACGCCGCTGGGCTTAATGGCGAATACGCCTAATTCCCTGTCCACGGCACTTACATTCCCGAAGGTAAAGAGTACCAGTCCCAGTTTGGGTAACTGCATATTGGCTTCGTATGCAGCTTGTTTGATGTGATCGTATTTACTCATCTTGTATATCTGTGCTAAAACAGGTTTAAGCGTGTACTTCTTCGGATAATAAGCCTTCAATCGCGTGTCCGGCTTCTGAATAATGGGCGTAGCGTTTCGCGTAGATAGCTACCCGCTCCGGGTTCGGATGGTATTCCGCGTCGAAACCCTGACCCATGGCTGCCATGGCGTCTTCCACACGTGGGTAGATGCCTGCTGCCGTAGCGGCAAACATAGCTGCACCTATAGCGCAGGTCTGCTCTGACTTATGAATGCGGATCGGCATGTTCATCACGTCGGCCATCATCTGCATGATGAAAGGTGATTTCTTCGCTACACCGCCTAAACCGATCAGTCCTTTTACCGGAACGCCCTGCTCATTGAAACGGTCTACGATTTTCTTGGCACCGAAACAGGTCGATTCTACCAGGGAACGGAACATCTTCACGGCGTCACTTCCCAGGTCAAGACCAAGGAACGCACCTTTCAATGCCTGGTTCGCGTCTGGTGTACGTCTGCCGTTTAACCACTCGATCGCATACTCGCCATATTCTTCAACAGGTAACAATGCGGCCTGCTTGCTGAGCTCAGGGATGATCTTTCCTTCTACTTCTTCTAAAAGACGTGCTGCGGTTTCTGCGTCAACGATAGAAGACTGTGCGACCAGTTGTTTAAAGGGACCCATCAGCACGTTCTTAAACCATGCGTAAGCATCTCCGAAAGCAGATTGTCCGGCTTCCATGCCGATCATTCCCGGAATGATAGATCCGTCTACTTGTCCGCATATTCCGTCTACCAATATGCCTTCTACTTCATCAGCAGGGGCAACGAGCATATCACAGGTCGATGTTCCCATGACTTTGCTCAGGTAATAGGGCTCAATCTGTCCGCCTACAGCACCCATATGCGCATCAAACGCACCGATACCAATCACGACGTCGTTGCTCAAACCCAAACGCTCAGCCCATTCGGCACTGATCACACCGGCTTGCTCTGCGGATGTATAGGTTTTGCTGGATAATCTGGAAGGGAATCCTTTCAATAAGGGGTCAAGGGAAACGAAGAACTCTTCCGGCGGAAATCCACCGAACTCTGCATTCCACAGTGATTTATGTCCTGCTGAACAAACGCTGCGCTTGATCTCGTCTACGTTGTTTCCGCCTGTTAACAGGAACGGGATCCAGTCGCAATGCTCTACCCAGGTATAGCAGGCCTGGCGTACGCTCTCATCGGCACGCAGGATGTGCAGCAGCTTGGACCAGAACCACTCTGATGAATAGATCCCGCCTACGTATTTGAGGTAATTGGTCTCAAACTTGGTGGCGTGCTCATTGATCTCCGCAGCTTCTTTTACCGCGGTGTGGTCTTTCCAAAGCACAAACATGGCGTTGGGGTTGTCCTTGAATTCAGGCAACAGGGCTAATGGAGTTCCTTCTTTGTTTACTGCAACGGGTGTTGATCCTGTTGTGTCCACAGAGATGGCTTTCACTTGCGCAGCTACTTCCGGACCTGCCTTCTCCAGACATTCCTTGATCGTGCTTTCTAAACCTGCAACGTAATCTTCGGGATGCTGGCGGAACTGATTCTTCTCAGGATCGCAGAATGCACCTTTTTTCCATTGAGGATAATAAAATACAGAGGCAGCTAATTCCTCACCGCTGTTCGCGTTTACGATTACTGAGCGTACCGAGTCCGTCCCGTAATCTACTCCAATAACAAATTTTTCTGAAGACATAATTGGTATTCGTGTCTAATTAACACTTAATAGCATCAAAAATAGAAATTACTCTTTAATATGTACGCTTTTTATAAAAGAAAATTATCCGGGGTGGGGACGAAGTTCACAAAGGTCTGCAGTTTGTTCTTATACTGGGTTTTGTCCAGCATATAATAGAATGCGCCTTTCTTCGATCCTTCTTTGTCTTTCTCTTTTTGCTTCACCAGGAGCTCTGCCGATAAGACTTTTCTGCTGAAATTACGCTTGTCGAATTCGGTGTCGTAAACGGCCGTATATAACGACTGCAGCTGCGGTAAGGTAAACTTATCGGGGAGGAGTTCAAAGAGGACCGGATGCAGTGCGGCTTTATACCTTAACTTTTTGAGCGCCGCTTCTACCATCTCATTATGGTCAAAGATGAGCTCCGGCCGGTCTTTTAACAGGAACCACTCCGGGCGGTATGCTTCGCTCAGCTGCTCGGTATATTTTTTAATGTCGATCAGGGCGAAATAGGTGATACTGATGACCCGCTCGATCGGATCTCTGGACGGGTTCCCGAAGGCCTCCAACTGTTCCATGTAAACGCCTTCCAGTCCGGTCAGCTGCTTCAGGATGCGGGCGGCGGCATTCTCCGGACTCTCATCCGGTTGCAGAAATCCCCCCACTACGCTCCATTTGCCCATCTCAGGTTCAAAGGCGCGGTGGATCAATAGCAGCTTCAGATTCTCTCCGTCGAACCCGAATATAATACAGTCTATGGCGATAAGTAGACGGCTTTGCTTGGAATACCTGTTCATGTATAGGTTTTTTCGATAAATCTGTTATTGGTTAAATACTAGCGAAAGATAAGAGATTTTACTGCCGCTGCTGCAATTAATGTCAAATTAACATTTGCAATAGAAATAAGTCTACTAATTCTATAGATTAATTATGAACTTATATTTTTTCCCCTATATTTGTCGTAACAAAAGCAAACATATCTCAACTCAAACTACTGAAAAGAAAATGAAGACGAAGAACTCTCGGTCTCATCAGACAAGGAAACAACGGAATGCACGCCATGCGGGGAATGCGCGAATGTGTTGTTGAGGGTAGGAAATAAATAAAGCCAGGAGAGTAGCTCTCCCGGCTTCGTTCAGATAAAACCAGAAAGTAACGCCAATTGCCACTGATTTTATCCTGTTCTTATCAATCGATTTCTCATTAATAAAAACATTCAAAGGTATGAAATTTAATACCCGAAGTTCGTATTCGGTCAGGTTTCTATGCGTATTGTTACTTGCCCTGTCTACTCCATTATTACTAAAATCTCAGGATAACCCCAAACCGCTCATCAACTCTACGCTGCAAGGTACCATACTTGATGCGAAGACGAAGGAACCACTTATCGGGGTCTCCATTCAGCTAAAAGGAACGACTCACTCGTCGTATACCGATTCAAAAGGACGCTTCCAGTTCATTACGGGACAGAAATTCCCTTATAACATCATCATCAGCTACATCGGCTATGAGAAAAAGGAACTTACCGTAAACGGCAGTCCTGTTGAAGTGCTCCTTAAGGAGGATATCAAAACATTGAACGAAGTGGTTGTTGTAGGTTATGGTACGCAGAGCAAACGCTCTGTCATCGGTGCGGTCTCTACCATCAAAACTTCTGAAATTGCCAATCAGCCTTCGGCGAGCTTTGACCAGCAGATCCAGGGCAGGGCGGCGGGTGTCCAGGTCGGCTCGAATACGGGTGTTCCGGGCGACGGCCTCTTCTTCCGCATCCGCGGAACGACTTCAATTAACGCGAGCAGCGACCCGCTCTATATTATAGATGGGGTGTTTATCAACAACCAGTCGCTTCAGAAGATCACCACGCAGGGACAGTCTAATAATCCGCTGGCGGATATTAACCCTTCTGACATCGAATCTATCTCTATTTTGAAAGATGCGGAAGCTACCGCGATCTACGGGGCCAGGGCTGCTAATGGGGTGGTACTCATCACCACCAAACGGGGGACCTATAATTCCAGACCCAAGATTTCACTGAATATCTACCAGGGTGCCTCATGGGCACCGAAGCTTTGGGACCTGTTGACTGGTCCGGAGCATGCCAGCATCATCAATGAGGCCTGGGCAAATGACGGTAAGCCTTTTGCTACCCGTCCGTTTCGTCCGGTCTCTGAGGGGGGACGCGGCCTTCCGGAGGAGCAGCAGACCTATGATCGTCTGAATGATGTCTTCCGCACGGGTCGCCTGCAGAATTACGATCTCTCGGTATCGGGGGGTAACGATAAAACCCGCTACTACATAGGAGGGGGGTATTCGGCCCAGGACGCTACGCTAAAGACCAACGACTACAGCCGCGCCAGTTTTAAGATCAACCTCGACCAGACTATCAATTCTTTCCTGAAGGTCGGAACCAGCAATACGCTCGCCAGATCTCAACGCGCCAACGCACGTGTGGGGGATGGCCCTCAGGGCGGAATTCTTCAGGCGGCGCTTCATACGCCAACCTATCTGCCCAAATTCAACGCCGACGGGACCTATGCGAAATGGGCCGGCTTTGATAACCTGGATGTCCTGATCAATAACACGGATATGCAGTCGGTCAGCACCCGTTACATCGGTAATGTATACGGTGAGGCGGAGATCGCCAAAGGTCTGAAGTTCCGCAGCAGCTGGAGCCTGGACTATAACAACTACGATGAGTACGAATACTGGAATTCGCTCACCAACCGCGGCAGCGCCAACAAGGGTCTCGCCGCGTCCAGCATCAGCCAGAACCTGATCTGGAGCAGTGAGCAAACCTTGACATACCGCAATACCTTCAGTCAGGATCATACCATCGGCGTGCTCCTCGGAAATTCCGTTCAGGGAAATACGGCGAAGCAAACTTTCGCTCAGGGAACCAATTTTCCGTCTGACGACTTGAAGCAGATTGCTTCGGCGGCTACCACCATATCATCATCTAACCTGGCGGAAAACAAGCTTTCTTCGTTCTTTACCCGGGTCGATTACAACTATGCGGGCAAATATTTCCTGGAGGCGAGTCTTCGTGCCGACGGCTCATCCCGCTTTGGTGCGGATAAGAAATGGGGGTATTTCCCTTCCGCAGGTCTGTCCTGGCGTGTGAAAGAGGAGTCATTCCTGGTTAACTCTCAGACCATCAGTGATCTGAAAATCCGCGCCAGCATAGGCTTGACCGGTAACCAGAACGGTATTGATAACTATGCCGCTCTAGGCCTTTGGCAGGGTGGGTATAACTACCTCGATAATCCCGGTTCTATCCCGGTGCAGCTGGCGAATGCCAACCTGGGCTGGGAGTCTACCCGCCAGACGAACCTGGGTGTAGACCTGGGTCTCTTCAAAGACCGCCTGGGCATCGAATTCAACGTATACCATAAATACACGGAAGATCTTCTCCTGAACGATCCTCTCGCGCCGAGTACCGGATTCTCTTCCATCACCAAAAATACCGGTGAGATCAGCAATAAGGGCATTGAGCTCGGCATCAACAGTACCAACATCGCTGGCGGGCATTTCAAATGGCAAACCAATCTGAACCTGGGAAGAAACATCAACAAGATTGAAAAGCTGCCGACGCCTATCGACGCGTCGTATAACACCATCCGCATGATCGAGGGCTATCCCCTGTATTCTTTCTTTGTCTACAAGCAGCTGTACGTTGATCCTCAGACGGGCGATGCGGTATATGAAGACCTGAACCAGGATGGCCAGCTTACCGTTGCGGATAAACAGGTGGTCGGCAATGCTTCTCCTAAATTGTTTGGTGGCTTGAATAACGCCTTCTCCTTTAAGGGTATCGACTTGTCTGTATTCTTTAATTTCTCTTATGGAAATAAGATTTATAACAACAACCGTTTCTTCCTGGAATCGGGTGGTACGCGTGACGACCGTCGTGCGATCAACAAGAACCAGCTCAACAGATGGCAGAAACCGGGTGATATCACGGATGTTCCCCGCGTAACGACTCAGGGAACAAACTACACCTTAAGTCCGAGCAGTCGCTTCGTGGAAGATGGTTCCTTCCTGCGTCTGAGCACAGTGAACCTGGGCTATACCTTGCCTAAGCATTTAAGCAGTAAGGTTAACGCTTCCACGATCCGCTTCTACGTTACCGGAACCAATCTGGCGCTGTGGACGAAATACAGCGGCCCGGATCCTGAAATTAATGTTACTTCCAACCCCTTGGTCCAGGGTTATGACCTCGGCACTCCGCCTGTTCCACGTACTATTCAACTGGGTCTTAATGTCACACTTTAAATTGAAAGCACTGATGAAACGCTTAGCTTATATATTCCCTTTCTTGCTGCTGCTTACGTCCTGCGAGAAATTTCTGGAAGTCGACCCCCAACTGCAGGTTGACGAATCCAAGGCGATCACCAACGCCTCTTCTGCTACCACAGCCCTTAACGGTCTGTATAATCGTCTGGGGACGAATGATTATTACGGTTCTAATTTTCCGGCGCTTTCCTACCTTTCCGGTGGGGATGTGCAGTGGTCAGGCTCGCAGTCGGCGCCTCAGGAAGTCGTTCTTCACCGCCTGACCGCAGATAACGGCTATGTAGGTTCTGCCTGGGCGGCCATCTATAAAACGATCCTCTCTGCAAACTACATTATCCAGGCAGTGCCCCAGGTGGTGGACCCTCTGTTTACCGAGACGCAGAGGAATGAGGTCCTGGGGCAGGCCTATTTTATCCGGTCCCTGGCTTATTTTGACCTGGTGCGCGGCTGGGGCGGTGTTCCGATTATCCTGACGCCTACACGTGAGGCGAGCGAGAATGCGAATGTCGCCAGGAGCACAGTGGCGGAAACCTACGCGCAGGTGTTGAAAGACCTGGAGCTGGCGGAAACCTTGCTGCCTGAAACAACCAACCGCCATAAAGCAACCCGTAAAACGGTTTGGGCCCTGCGCGCCCGTTATCACCTGTACCGCTCGGAGTGGGAGCAGGCTGAATCGTATGCCACAAAGGTGATCAACGATTCGGGCAACTACTCGCTGCTGAAGCCTTACGCGGCCTTTTTTGCCAGCAATGCGGTGGGTACTGCGGAATCTGTTTTGGAGCTGTCGTACACGATCTCTTCTGTAAATAACCACAGCAACTGGTGGCTGCCTCCTGCTCTTGGTGGCAGGAGGGAATGGTCGCCTGCTCCCCAGCTGGTGACGCTGTTAACCAGTGCGGAAACGGGTGGTGGCCGCAAGGAGTTGCTCGGACAAACGGCTGCTCCGGGCAACCTCTGGTACGGCAAGCTCTATTACCGTTCGCCAACGGGTACCGATCCGGCATACATTATCCGCACGGCGGAGCTTTACCTGATCCGTGCGGAAGCACGCGCACAGCAAAATAATCTGGGCGCTGCTCTGAATGACCTCCATGCGGTCCGCGACCGCGCTGGCCTGGCCGCGCTGATAACAACGGATAAAACCGATTTGCTGAATGCCATATCGGAGGAAAGGCGACTGGAGTTCGCGTTTGAGGCTGACCGCTGGTTTGACCTGGTGCGGACTGGCAAAGCCGGCGAAGTTCTCGGAATTACCAACCCCAACAAATACCTCTTCCCGATCCCGACAGCGGAGATCGTGGCTAACGCTGCGATTGTTCAAAATACCGACTATTAAATCATCATGACGACTATGAAATCTATTAGAAGCTTTATGATCGCAACGGTACTGTTGCTTGCAGCCCAAACGGGCTTTAGTCAGAAAACCCCGGCTGCACAGACAGTCGGGCCTGAAAAAGGTTCCCTCCTGATCGTCGGTGGCGGCAAAGTCGGTCCGGAGATCTGGTCTAAGTTCATTGAGCTGGCGGGAGGCGAGTCTGCCAATATCATCATCATCCCAACGGCGGGTGATGATTCCACTATCAACCGCGGGGTCTTCAAAGAAAAGGAACTGCTGGAGTCGCTGGGCGTACACACAGTTTCTATCCTGCATACCCGGGACCCGAAAGTTGCGGATACAGAAAAATTCGCCGCGCCGGTGAAAAAGGCAACCGGTATCTGGTTTGTCGGCGGCCGCCAGTGGAAGATTGCCGACGCGATACTTAACACCCGCACGCACCGCGAACTGAATAACCTGCTGAACCGGGGCGGCGTGATCGCCGGAACTTCTGCCGGGGCTACTATTCAGGGTTCGTTCCTCCTCCGTGGCGATACGAAGGGAAACTCCATTCTGGTAGGTGATCACCTGCAGGGCCTGGATTTCATCCATAACGTAGCCATCGACCAGCACATCCTGAAAAGGAACCGGCAGTTCGACCTCATCGGGGTGATCCGCAGCAAACCTGAACTGCTGGGGATCGGCATTGATGAGAGCACCGCTATTCTGGTGCAGAAAGACACTTTCGAAGTGCTCGGAACATCTTACGCCGCCGTTTATGAAAGCGGTACATTGAATTCCCCCGCACCCTTTGTATTACTGGGACGGGGACAACAATACGACCTGAAAAACCGCCAGGTAATTGCCACCGGGACAAAACCCGCTACCCTGATCAGCCAATAAATTTTGAAGAGATGACTACTTTAAAACCCACTGAAGCGCTGTCACCCTGGAAGTCCTATGAAAAAGTACTGTTCCGTTTCTTTTTCATCTACTTCCTCTTACAGGTGGTTCCGCTCGATCCGAAGTTCTACGCGGAGCTGTTTAACGCCGAAGACGGCTATCCGCTGTACGGATACATCTTCCAAATCTCCCGCTACGCACCGCACTTTTTCACTGCCGCAGAGTCCTTTCTGAATTGGGCCGTGATCGCGGTGATCGCACTGGTGGGTGCAGCAGTATGGACGGCGAAGGACAAGGGCCGTGCAGAATATCACTCCCTCTATTACTGGCTCAGGGTGATGCTGCGCTACCGTCTCGCCCTGGGCGTGATAGGTTACGGCTTTATCAAGGTATACCCGATGCAGTCGCCTTTTCCCTCCCTCAGCAATCTGAACACCAACTATGGCGACCTGACTTCCTGGAAGATCTTCTCCATGACCCTGGGAATCGTCCCGGGCTATGAGTCTTTCCTCGGCTGGGTGGAAATTCTGGCGGGACTGCTGCTCCTCTACAGGCAGACGGCCACCATCGGTGCCTTCCTGGTGATCGTCTATACCGGAAATGTATTTTTGGCGAACCTGGCCTACGAAGGAGGGGAGTACGTATACGCATTTTACCTGATTGCTATAGCGCTTTTTCTCCTCGCCTATGACGCGATCAGGCTTTATACCCTGTTTGGTCTGGAAAAGCCAACTCTCCCGACTATATTCAAGCCTCATTTTCAAGGAAATCAAAAGAGCATCCGTCTGGCGCTGAAATCGGCCTTTGTGGTGATTTTCCTCCTGGTTTACGGTTTCGCAACGCAGAAGGGATTCGAAACTGATGCCTATCAGTACCCTAAAACTGCAGGCTTGCCTGATGCGAGCGGCATCTATGAGGTTGCGGAGTTTCGCCTCAATGACAGCATTATCCCGTATTCGGCGGTCGATAGCCTCCGATGGAAAGACGTGGTTTTTGAGGAATGGGCTACCCTGAGTGTCCGTTCCAATCGGCCGGTGATTCTCGAACCGGCCAATGTCGAGACGATCCGGGTAGCCGACAGCGAACGTCGCTATGAAGTGACCGGTTCCGCGGGAAGGCATTACTATTCCTACCGGATCGACGCTGCCCGTAATGTGCTTCTCCTTCAGAACAAGAACAGCAATTACCCCGACGACAAGATCGAGCTGAATTTTACCCGGCCGAACGACCGTCAGATCATCCTCTCAGGCCGCAACAACCAGGAGGACTCGATCTACGTGGTACTGAACAAGAAGGATAAGAAATACCTCTTTAAGGAAGTGGCCAAACAGGGAAGAGGTAAAGCACTCGAATTATAATTCCGAATTGACAAGAAGATGCAAACAAACACAGACATCAGCGCACCGGAACAACGCAAGCCGGTATTGACAGAGAATAAGGCCTGGAAACCCTACCAGATCTTTCTCTTTCGGGTAGCCTTTATCTTTTTTATCATCATGTCCATACCGGGTTCCGCGAGCTGGTACAAGGGCTTTTTCGGTATCGACTGGACGAGTGTGCACTACCGCGACCTCTATGATATTGCCCGCTTTCAGCCGGCTTTCCTGCGCGGAGCAGGGAGGATCCTCTACGGATACGGGGAGTGGCTGGTTATCCTGGGTATTTCCATTATCGGATCCGGGATCTGGTACCTGTTTGATAGACAACGCAAAGAATACACCAAGCTAAATTACTGGTTGAGAGTGATCGTCAGGTACCGGGCCGGTATCGGGATCATCGGCTTTGGTTTTACCAAGCTGCTTCCTGTACAAATGCCCTATCCTTCGGTCGGCTTGCTCAACACGGATTTCAGCGACCTCACCCTGCAGAAAATCTACTGGCTGTCCATCGGTATTGTTCCCTGGTACCAGGTATTCGCCGGTGTGGTGGAAGTGGCTGCGGGGATGATGCTCTTCTTCCGGAAGACAACCCTGCTGGGTGCTATTCTCCTTTTCGGAGCATTGGGAGACATCGTTTACGTCAACTTCGCCTATGATGGCGGCGTGCATGTTTACAGCTCCTACTTTGCGCTGTATGGCGCTTTCCTGATCATCCACGATATACCCAAGCTGTACAACCTGCTGATCCTGGAACGTCTTACTATTCCGCGCAACTACTATCCTTCGTTCGCCCGGCCCTGGCAGAAATATCTGCGTATCGGCCTGAAGACGCTGGTGATTGTTGTCTTCCTGGGCCTGCTGTTTTATGTTCAGACCCTCAATTTTCTTTATGATCCGTATAAGCAGCCGGCCGTAAGCGGGGTGAAGGAGCTTCGTGGTTTATATCATGTGGCCGAGTTCCGCATCAACGACAGGCTTATTCCGGAGTCGCCGAATGATTCGCTCAGATGGCAGCAGGTGACGTTTGAAAAGTGGTCTACCTTAACGTATAATGTAAATAAACCCGTGAAGCTGGATCTTTCCAACGGTGGTGGTTCACCCATGAGGGATATCAACCGGACTTTCGAACTGACCGGTGTAGCTGGCGGGAGGCGCGTGTTCTACTACGAGGCCGATACCCGGAACAATGTCCTGTATCTGCAGGATAAAAACGTGGCGAGGGCGCGTCAGGAACGTGCCGCTGCTTTTGAACCTAAGCAGCCTGAACAAGCGGATAACTGGATTCCAAAAGAAGCGCTCGCCCATATCGGTGATGAAAATCTGAAGATCGAACCGCTGGCGTTGACCACCAGACGTACCCGCGGAATCAAGACGGAAAAGGAAAAAGATCCCAAACGGAACCGGATGATCCTGCGCTACTCGACTACCGACGGCTCCCGGGTCGTCCTCGAGGGCACTGATGAACATAACAACTCCCTGCACATGGTGCTGAAGAGAGTTGACCGCCAATACGCCTTGTCGGAGGGTAAACTGGAGGCCGGTAAATATTAGTACAAATTCAATAATTTAGCAAACGAGATGAAGCTCGAATTTATTCAGAAGTATGACAGGAAAAGCGAATAGCCACGAGTATGATGCCATAGTGGTAGGGTCGGGTCCCAATGGCTTGGCGGCGGCGATTACGCTCAGACAATCAGGCTTATCTGTCCTTTTAATTGAAGGAAAATCAGAGATAGGAGGTGGTATGCGCTCAGCTGAACTCACCCTGCCGGGCTTTGTGCACGACATCTGCTCTGCCGTGCATCCGATGGCTGCCCGGTCTCCCTTCTTCCGCTCGATCCCCCTGGCCGATCATGGGCTCAGCTTTGTTACGCCCGAAGTGGCGGCTGCACATCCCTTCGACGGGGGACATGCGGCTGCCCTCCACCTATCCATCGAAAAGACCGCTGCCTCGCTGGGTAAAGACGGCCCGGTTTATACCCGCCTGATGAACTCCGTGTGCGAGGCCTGGCCATTGATTGCCAAGGATGCATTAGGTCCGCTTCATTTTCCTTCCAGGCCCTTTACCATGGCCGGTTTCGGACTAAAGGCACTGCCTTCAGCCTGGAGCCTGGCGAAGATGTTTACGCAAAAGGAGGCAAGGGGACTCTGGGGCGGCATGGCGGCGCACGCCATACAACCGCTGACGAACCTCAGCACTTCAGCGATCGGACTTGTGCTGATGGCTAACGGGCATCTCGGCGGCTGGCCGATCCCTGTCGGCGGCTCCGTCTCCATAGCCAACGCGATGGTATCCTACTACCTTTCCCTGGGTGGTAAAATAGAAACCAACTTTCAGGTCAGCTCACTGGAGCAGCTGCCGAGTGCCCGTGCGGTACTCTTTGATGTTACGCCAAGGCAGCTTCTTAAAATTGCCGGTCATAAGTTCTCGTCCATTTACAAATGGCAGATGGAGCGGTACCGCTATGGGATGGGCGTATTTAAGATCGACTGGGCGCTCGATGGCCCGGTCCCTTTTACAGCCGAAGAATGCCGTCGTGCAGGGACTATCCACCTCGGCAATACCATCGAAGAGATAGCAGCAGGCGAGAAGCAGAGCAGTGATGGCAAGATCGTCGACAAACCCTTTGTGCTCATGGCCCAGCAAAGCCTTTTCGATCCGTCGCGGGCACCCGAAGGCAAACATACGGTATGGGCTTATTGTCACGTTCCGCATGGCTCTAACGTCGATATGACGGCCGCCATTGAGAACCAGGTGGAGCGTTTTGCTCCCGGTTTCAAAGAGCGTATCCTGGCGAAACATACCATGAACGCATCCGAGATGGAAGCGTATAACCCCAACTATATCGGCGGTGATATCAATGGTGGAATTCAGGACGTCAGGCAGCTGTTTACGCGGCCTGTTCTCAGGCGTTCGCCTTATACCACCTCTGCAGAGGGGATCTATATCTGCTCCTCATCAACGCCTCCCGGTGGTGGTGTACACGGCATGTGCGGCTATCATGCCGCAAAGAAGGCTCTGAAAGATATGTTCAATCTCGACGCTCCAACTATTTAAAATACACGGTTTTATAAAATTTTATTTATGTCATCAACTCATACCCGCTTTTCTCTTCATGAGGATTGGACAGTGGTCGTACTCGGAATCCTGATCATCGTTCTCGCCATATTGGGCATCGTTGTTCCCGCCCCGTCATTCAACTGGAGCAATTCAGCTGAACTAAGTCATACCGTATTTTCGTCCGCCAATCTTCAGGCAATTGTCCTTCAGTTTCTTGCCGTCCTGGTCATCGCAGTGCTGGGAGCCTGGCTCACCGCGAAGCCTCTGAAGAACCTTCTCTTCACCTTTCCGTCTGTCTACGCGCTGACGCTGGTGGCACTCATCCTCGCCGGTAACCAACAGGTTAAGAACCTGAACCTCGAGGCGGTGATTTTCAGTTTGTCTCTCGGCCTGATCATCAGCAACTTCTTTCGTTTGCCGCAATGGTTCCGGGATGCGTTGTCTACGGAGCTCTATGTAAAGATTGGCCTGGTGCTTCTGGGTACTACGATCATATTTGGCGACATCCTCAAAGCCGGTTCCCTGGGCCTGATACAGGCGCTGGTCGTAGTTTTGTCCGTTTGGTACTTCGCTTTCTGGCTCTGCCGGAAGCTGAAGATCGACAACGAGCTCACCATGATGATTTCCAGTGCCGTGTCCATTTGTGGAGTATCGGCTGCCATTGCTACCTCCGGAGCGATTAAAGGAGATTCCAAGAAGCTCTCTTATGTGATTTCGATGGTGCTGATCACCGCGATCCCCATGATGATCATCATGCCCTATATCGCCAGTTATTTTAATTTCCCCGACGAGGTTACCGGTGCCTGGCTGGGTGGCAGTATCGATACCACGGGTGCGGTGGTTGCTTCCGGAAGTCTGGTAGGCGAGAAGGCGCTTGAAATCAGTACCATTGTCAAGTTTTCACAGAACGTCCTGTTGGGGATAGCGGCCTTTGCTATTTCGATATACTGGACCTATACCAATAATCCGCTGGCTACGAAGGAAGATACCAAGCCTACCCTGGGTGTCATCTGGGAGCGCTTTCCCAAATTCGTGCTCGGTTTTGTCGCGGCATCCCTGATCTTCTCTTTTTTTGTTCCATCGGAGGTTAACGCGGAGATAAAGGGAAGTCTGAAAAGTTTGCAGGGTCTTTGGTTCGCACTCGCGTTCACCAGCATCGGATTGGAAACCCGGTTTGCAGACCTGTTTAATAAAGACAGCAGGAAGCCGCTGTACGCCTTCCTCATTGCGCAGCTGTTTAATATCCTCGTGACGCTGGTGATTGCATTTATGCTGTTTGGTTCTTAGGTGTCTGCTCCGGGCATTCTTGTCCTTGTGTTTTATGCTGAACCGTAAAGTTTATCAGGTAGATTCCGCAGGATCTGCCGGGTAAGATGTCCCGGTCAGGCTGCCCCCCGCGGGCTACCTGGCTAGGGGCATCTTGCGTATGTGCCCTTATTGTGGCGGTGTTGAGTCCGTGTTGAGTCCATGTTTTACGACGACAGGTGGGACTCAACATGGACTCAATACGGACTAAACAGGGATTTATAGAGACGGAGTACCGGGCAGGGTGCAAAGGTTATAGCAATCTGATCCGGGTGGAGCGGATCATGATTTCGTCCTGTTGCAGGTCATCCTGGAGTTGTTTTTTGCGTTTCTGCCAGTATTCTTCGTCCAGATGCTCCGTCATGATTTCATAAATGATGATGGTATCTTTAACCGGTTTGTCATTTTCCGGCTTCCACAATCCGGTAGCGGGAGCTTTACTGTGAATAGTCAGTCCGCCGAAAGCGTTGGTGAGCTCATCCTTAAGGTCAGAGAATATTTTTTCCGGGAACGGGTGTCCTCCGGAGTCGTAAAGCGGGAGGAATAATTCAATCAAATGCATACGTATCAGGTCTGTTCTCCGATGATGAACGGCTTAACCGGATTCTGGTTTGCAGAGAAAGGCAAAAAAAAAGCCCTTAAACAACAAAAGCATCCTGTGAGAGGATGCTTTTGATCAATATATAAAATGAGTTTGATTAACCGATCTTAACATTAATTGCGTTTAGGCCTTTTCTGCCCTGT
>NZ_JAZQRL010000093.1:0-90168 GCF_045629565.1 Arcticibacter sp. | reverse complement strand
GAATAATGCTGCAGGAAGACGGTTCAAATCAGCGATACCTCCAAGAAGGGTCTCTAATTTAATACGCTCACGCTGAATCATTAATTTCTCTTTCTTTGATAATACATCGTATGTACCGTCTTTAGTCATCTTGTCGATGTTAGACATCTTCTTGATTGACTTACGTACTGTAGCGAAGTTAGTTAACATACCACCTAACCAACGTTCAGTGATATAAGGCATGTTAACTGATTTTGCCTGCTCGGCCACGATATCCTTCGCTTGTTTCTTAGTTGCTACGAAAAGCACCTTACGACCAGACTTTACAATCTGTTTGATAGCTGCTGCAGCTTCTTCAACTTTTATTAAAGTCTTGTTTAAATCGATGATGTGGATGCCATTGCGCTCCATGAAAATGTACTGAGCCATTTTCGGATCCCATTTGCGGGTAAGGTGGCCAAAGTGTACACCTGCATCCAGTAAGTCCTGATATGTTGTTCTTGCCATTGTTTGATCCTCCTGAAATTAACGTTTACTGAATTGGAATTTTTTACGAGCTTTCTTACGTCCTGGTTTTTTACGTTCAACCATTCTGTCATCACGGGTCATAAGACCTTTTGCTCTTAATCCTGATTTAGCTTCCGGATCTAACTCAACAATAGCCTTAGCGATTGCTAAACGAACTGCTTCCGCTTGTCCTTTAACACCACCACCTGCAACGTTTACAGTGATATCAAACTTTCCGGCAGAACCAGAAACTTCTAAAGACTGATTAACGATGTATTGTAAGGGTAAAGTTGGGAAGTACTCTTTGTAATCTTTGCTGTTAACGGTGATGTTGCCACTGCCATCGTTTAAATAAATGCGGGCAACTGCAGTTTTTCTTCTTCCTGAAGTGTTTGTAGTCGACATTTCTTTCTTCTAATTAAAGTTTGATTTCTTTTGGACTCTGAGCGGCATGAGGATGCTCACTACCTGCATAAACATACAGATTGCCGAATAATGCACGGCCCAAACGATTTTTAGGTAACATACCACGAACCGCTTTCTCAATGATGCGGTTTGGATGCTTAGCTAACAACTCCTTAGGAGAAATAAAGCGCTGACCACCTGGATAACCAGTGTAACGAACATAAGTCTTGTCACTTAGTTTGTTTCCTGTCAGTTTTACCTTGTCTGCATTGATAACAATAACGTTATCACCGCAGTCTACGTTTGGGGTGAAAGTAGGCTTGTGCTTACCACGGATCATCATCGCGATCTTAGTAGACAAGCGCCCCAAAATCTCGCCTTGTGCGTCAACAACTACCCATTCTTTGTTAACGGTTTTTTTGTTGGCGGAGACAGTTTTGTAACTTAACGTATTCACTTGCTTGATATTAAATTAATTAAACAATATACTATACCCCTAAAAAGGGTCTGCAAAGATAGAGTAAAATGTTTAATTATCAAAGGGTTGCTAAGAATTATTCAGTTTAGGAGATTTTATTCCAGTGGATACCGGGCTGGCGCACCTGAAAGTATTCCCTGAGCAGCTGATTTTCTTCCGCTTCAAGCCCCGGGTCAGCTTCAAAAATCGCGATAACTTCGTTTCTGGCAACCTGAAGAATCTGCTGGTCCTGAGCCAGATCGGCCAGCTTTAGATCCAGCACACCACTCTGCTGGGTACCCTCAATATTACCCGGCCCCCGGAGCTTCAGGTCTGTTTCTGATATCTCAAACCCATCATTGGTGCGCACCATCGTCTCCAGACGTACTTTCCCGTCGGCGCTAAGCTTGTTCGTACTCATCAGGATACAGTATGACTGTTCCGCACCCCGGCCTACCCGGCCCCGCAACTGGTGAAGCTGCGACAAGCCAAAGCGTTCCGAATTTTCAATGATCATCACACTTGCATTCGGCACATTTACGCCGACTTCAATAACGGTTGTCGCCACCATAATCTGCGTTTCATGCTTTACAAATCGCTGCATCTCAAATTCTTTGTCGGCTGCGCTCATCTTTCCATGAACAATACTGATCCGAAACTCCGGTAGCGGAAAAGCCCTCGAAATGGCTTCAATACCCGCCTCGAGGTGCAGCAGGTCCAGCTTCTCACTCTCTTTAATCAACGGATAAACAACATATACCTGCCGCCCCTTCGCTATCTCCTGACGCATAAAACCGAACATACGCAGTCGTTGGTTTTCATATAAGTGCAAAGTCTTAATAGGCTTTCTGCCGGCGGGAAGCTCATCAATAACCGATACGTCAAGATCTCCATATAAAGTCATTGCCAGTGTTCTTGGAATAGGCGTAGCTGTCATGACCAGCATGTGAGGCGGAACACTGTTCTTACGCCACAGCTTAGCCCGCTGCTCCACGCCGAAGCGGTGCTGCTCGTCGATGATAGCCAGTCCCAGATTCTGAAATTGTACCGGATCCTCAATCAGCGCATGTGTTCCTATAAGAATATTCAGGCTGCCATCCAATAACGATTCATGTATCCGCTTCCGGTCTTTCTTCTTGGTAGAACCGGTAAGCAGCTCTACCTGAACAAAGTCGACGCCCACTAACTGCTGAATAGACAGATAATGCTGGCGGGCCAGGATCTCCGTAGGTGCCATAATACAAGCCTGATAGCCATTATCAACTGCCAATAACATCGTCATCAGGGCCACAACTGTTTTGCCGCTCCCTACGTCCCCTTGCAGAAGACGGTTCATCTGCACCCCGCGCTGGGTATCGATCCGGATTTCCTTCAAGACCCGCTTCTGAGCATTGGTCAGATCAAATGGCAGCTTCGAAGAATAGAATTCATTGAACTTCTCACCCACCTTGCCAAAGACGCAGCCCCGGAACTTTTCTGTACGAAGCAACTTATTGCGAAGCAGTTTCAGCTGAATAAAAAAGAGTTCCTCAAACTTCAATCGCCTCACAGCCGCATCAAGCTCTTGCTGATCAGTAGGGAAATGCACTCCCCTTATAGCTTGAGCCCTCGATATTAAATGATACTTATTTAAGATATATTCAGGGATAGTCTCCCTAATCAGCGAGACCGGGAACCCGGTCAGATTTTCGAGTAACTTCTGAATTCCCTTGCTGTCCAGCTGATTCTGCTTCAGCTTCTCGGTAGAATTATATACAGGTTGAAGGCTCAGATTACCCAGCTTCTTTGCAGCCGGATTATAAATTTCTACCTCAGGATGAGATATAGACACCTTGCCATTAAAATCGGTTGGTTTTCCAAACACAACGATAGCTAGCCCTGGATGCAAAATGCGATCGATCCATTTCAGCGCACGAAACCATACCAGCTCCATACTCCCTGTATCATCCCGTAGCTGCACAACCAACCGCCGCGCCTGCTTTTCGCCGACTATTTCCTTGGATACCACCCTTCCTATGATCTGTATAAGAGGCAGGCTTCCGTTTACTTCTCGTATTTTATAAAATCTGGTGCGATCGATGTATCGAAAGGGATAGTGATACAAGAGGTCTTGAAACGTAAAAATGGAAAGCTCCTTTTTTAACAGTTCAGCTTTATGCTGACCGACACCTTTCAGATACTCTACAGGAGTAATTAAACTAATTTCTGCCACAGGGCATCACATTAGGCTTTCGTAGCAATTACAGAAATTTCCACATTTACCCCTTTGGGCAGTCCTGCAACAGCCACTGTTTCCCTGGCAGGAAACTCATCAATAAAGTAAGACCCGTATATATCATTTACTATAGGAAACCAACTCATATCAGATAAGAAGATCGTTGTCTTAACAATGTCTGAAAAGCCAAAACCTGCTTCGTCCAATATGGCAGTCAGGTTCGCCATCACCTGTGTAGTCTCCTGTTCAATAGATGAAGTGACCAACTGATGGGTAGCTGGGTCTATTGCAATCTGGCCTGATACATATAAAAAACCATTTGCCAGCACAGCCTGATTATAAGGACCTATAGGAGCGGGCGCCTTGTCTGTATTAATTATCTGCTTCATACTATAATATATACCAGTCAATAATCTTATAAAGTATTCCCAATGCAAACAACAGAATAGCAGTCGCATTAATAAAATGCATTACCTTCAAATTGAAACTCTGAGGCCGGTCCGGATCATTTTTCCTAAAGAAATACATAAAGCAAATTTAATAAAAATATAAGCGAAACCTACTCCACAAAAAAAGAGGGTCCTTAATGGGACCCTCTTCCGATAATATGCTTAAATACTATATTATCAAAGATTATTTAATCTCAACACGACGATTCTGCATGCGGCCTTCTTCAGTTGTGTTTGAAGCAATTGGACGGCTTTCACCGTAAGCCTTAACAGTTAAACGGTTTGCGTCAACACCAGAGTTTACTAAGTAAGTTTTTACAGAGTTAGCTCTGTCTCTTGATAAGCTCATGTTGTACTCGTCAGAACCTTCAGCTGAAGCATGACCTTCTAAAGATAATACTATAGAAGAGTTAGCTCTTAAGTCAGAAGAAACCTTATCCAAAGTAGGGTAAGAAGAAGTCTTCAATACTGAGCTATCAAACTCAAACTGGATAGTTCCATACTGTCCTGCAGCTGCAGTATCAGCAGTAGGAATTACTAGAGGACAACCAGCTCCGTCAACAACAGTACCTGCAGGAGTTCCTGGGCATTTGTCGAATCTGTCAGATACGCCATCACCGTCAGCATCAGCAGAAAGTTGGTTCACAGTGTTCTCTAAAGTGCTTACGCGAGTCTTTAAAGCTTCAACTTCCTGACGTAATGTAGGATCTTTCAATTCATCATACATTAAAGCAACAGGGTTTGACCACTGAAGGCTTGGTTTTGATTTGTTACCTAAAGTAAACTCAAGACCAGCATATCCATAAGACCATTTGTCTTTGTTAGATGCACCGTTAGCCCAAGTTCCGTCTAAGTTGTCAGCATCAAGGAAGTTCATGTCATATCCTAAGTTGAAGGCAACAACTTCTCCTAATTTGAAGTTAATACCAGCACCTACAGGGATAAACAATTCAGTTCTGTCATTTGCATCAGGAGAATAACCTGTCAAACCAGCACCCGCCTGAACGAAGAATCCAACATTTTTCTGTCTGCTTAAGAAAGAAACTGTTCCAACGTTAACAACACCTTTTAAAGATACTGCATAGTCTAAATCAGTTTCAAACTCTGGAGATCTTCCGCCAATTGGAGTTCTTCCGTCGTTAGTATCATAAGTTCCGCTCAATTTACCTCTGTGCGCATCTAATTTCAATGCGAAAGAAGGAGCTAATTGTTTCTTAATGAAAAGACCGTAACCGAAGTTAGCGTCCCAGTCATTGTAATCGTTGGTTCCGAAAGGAATAACTGGTGCTAAAACACCGCCGTTAACTCCGATTGACCATGTTCTGTACTGAGATCTCCCGCCAAACACCGTGGCAGCAGATGTTGAAGTAGTCGTAGTTTCCTGTGCAGTAGCTGCTAATGTAGCAACTGACAACAGCGAACTAGCAACAACTTTCTTAATTGTAGAATAATTCATGTTTTTAGTTTGTTTTAAGGTTAAACAAATTTTTAATTGTGCAATTTTAACAAAAATAAATATAAAGCCAAATAGTCAAACTCTATACCACTTTGTCCAATTAAAACAGAATTATGTGCATTTGGTTTGCTTGAGTTTCCAAAAGACCCATCAGCTAATGCTAAATTAGCACTATACTCACACAATAATATCACGTACAACACGTTGACAAACAGATAAATACACCAACATTAACAACATTCTAAGATTATTGTAAATATTTTTTCGTTCTAGGGTAAATAATATTTCACACTCCATACTGACGATCGAATCTCTGCCTGACATGCCATACGGTCACTCAGACAGTACTTTTTTTAAGACAGATTTCGTAACGCTACAAATAAGTTACTTGAAATTAAGGTGTTTTACTTTGAAACAGAACGCATGCCTGACCTATTATCAGGACATGTTATAATATTTCCTCACATACCTTAGATTTTATTTACTTTCGCATAACATACATCTCCAAGGCCTCGCCTTATATTATATTAATCAAAACAGGCGTAAGTGAGGCCACTAACTGTAGCGTTTATTAAAAATAGCCCGTACTGTTCATATCTGTGGAAATTAACTACAAATTGCTTTTAGATGCCACTACCGTCGTCTTCATTAATTATATCTACATACAACTGGCCTGAGGCTTTAGAATTATGCCTGCTTAGTGTAGCACATCAGAAAATGCTGCCCACTGAGGTCATAATCGCCGATGATGGCTCTGGGGAGAACACCCGAAAAGTTATCGAAAGGTTTAAGAAGACACTTCCGGTCCCAGTTATACATGTGTGGCATAATGATAGAGGATTCAGGAAGACAGAAATTTTAAACAAGGCTATAAAAGAAAGCTCGTCCGTCTATATCATACAGGTAGATGGCGATGTTATCCTCCATCCATGCTTTATATCGGATCACCTCGAGATAGCCGAGAAAAACGCGTTCGTCAGAGGGACCAGAGCGCGTCTTACCAAACAGATGACTGAAGAAACTATTCGTTCCGGAAAAACAGGCTTCCATGCTCTTTCAAAAGGAGTATACCACAGACTGAATGCGATACGGTTACCCATTTTCAAAACTCTGGGTATTCGTAAGGAAATGCGCAGCAGAAGCGTACGCGGGAGCAACCTCGCTTTCTGGAAGTCAGACTTTGTTTTGGTCAATGGCTACAATAACGACCTGCAAGGATGGGGGCATGAAGACGAAGAACTCGCTGCACGGTTCATTAATAACCGGATAATAAAGAAAATCGTTAAACTTAGCGCTGTACAGTACCATCTACATCATGAAGAAAGCGCAAGAGATCAAGAATCTTTTCATTCAACAACATTAGATAACACCGTAAAGAATACCCTTAAATTCTGCGCTAACGGATATAGCTGCAATTAATATGAGAAAAGAAGCAATCAAAACATCCCTAATTATCTCAACTTACAACTGGGCCGAAGCACTTAATTTGTGTTTATTAAGTGTATCCAGGCTGTCTGTACTTCCCGACGAAGTGATTATTGCCGACGACGGTTCCAGAAGGGATACTTATGAGTTAATCAAACTTCATCAGCAATCTTTCAAAGTTCCCCTAATTCACGTTTGGCATAAAGATGAAGGATTTCAGCTGGCCAAAATCAGAAACAAGGCAATTGCCAAGGCAAAATATCCGTATATCATCCAGGTGGATGGAGATCTTATATTACATAAACATTTTATTAAAGACCACATACAGATCGCCAGGAAAGGCACCTTCGTCACAGGCAGTCGCGTTTTGATGAACGACGAACTCTCAGTCATGATGATGTCCAGCGAAAAAACCACCGCAAACATCTTTACTCCCGGAATCCGCAACCACTTCAATAGCCTTAGAATTAAACCCCTGAGAAACTTTTTAGCAAATCGTTATCACCAAAAAGACATCGATTCCATTCGCGGATGCAATATGGCTTTCTGGAAAAGTGACATCATCAGGGTTAACGGTTATAACGAGGAATTCGAAGGATGGGGCGGAGAAGATCAGGAGATCGCCGTGCGCATGCTTAACGCCGGGATAAAAAAGAGAGTACTAAAAATGGGTGGCGTAGTGCTCCATATCGCACATACTCAATACTGCAGATCCAAACATGCCGAAAATGATCATCGCATGCTGAAAACGCTGAGAGAAGAAATCACCTATTGCCGCCAGGGCATTAGCCAGTACTTGAATAACAACCGCATTCCGAGATTGGGTAATCTAACCTAGAAACGCATTAGTACTAGCTGCGATGAGTTCAGCTAGTACTCTTAAAAGATCCGCTAAAATAACATAAGCAATAACAGCATCGTCACCGTAAGCTTCACAATCTTCCATCTGTTCAGTCGAAAAGGACTTGGATAGGCCTTTTTAAAACCAAAGTCGATCATTCTACACATCGACAGAAATCTCCTTTGCCTCAACAGCGCATAAAAGAAACCAAGCTCTTGCGCATTCTTGTGCAGCATCATTTGCCAAATCAGCGCAGGACTAACTTTTTGCGAAACGGTTATTGATCGGGCCGCATTTGTAATAAGTTCTGCTGCTAGAACGATCCCAAAAAGAGTTAAAACCGTTCCGAAATGAATTCCTCCGATTAGCATAAAAGGGGTTAGGAGCACCAAGCCAAAAAGCGTCTCAATGGTAGTGGAAAAGTCGAGACAACTATACGTTCTAATATGAGGCAGCTGCAGAATAGTTGCGTTACCGTAACCATATCGAAACATTCTTCTAACCTGGCTTTTTCCTTCATTCCACCATGGATGGCAAACGACAGCATCGGGCAAACTAAGGTAACGCTTACCATTATCCTGACTATTCCTTGTCATCAGCTCCACATCTTCACCTCCAAGAGTCAACTCCTCACGAAAACGCCGATCTCCGAGCAAAGACCTGTTAAGCATCAAATTCGCAGTCGGAGCCCAGGCTTGTTCTTTTTTAAACCTGCTCATTTTGAAGAAGCCAACAGCACCATTTAAATCCAGTGCATTGGTAACGTCATTAAACGGTTCCGGAAACTCCGTAACGCCTACAAAACCCAGGCAGTCGGGATGAGCTTTAATTGCCTGGGAGTAAGCACTCAATAAATCCTGTGACGGCACGATATCATCATCCAGAAATAAGATCCATTGACTTTTGCCTTCCTCTATCCCCCTATTACGTGTATAAGAGGGGCCTCTATTAACTTCGTTCACCAAAAGCCTGATACTCCCCTCATCAGCCAAACTTTGTATAGCAGGAGGAACCTTCACCTGCGGGTTGTCACAGATTAAAATATAATTTGCCCTGAAGCCAGCTGGAGAAGGCAAATTTAAAATCTGCATAAGCAAATGCTCCTCCATCCGAAAGGAGGGAATAATAATATCTATTCGCTTCGTAAGATCAGCTGGCATGTGTGGGGGAATTCGAATTTTATTTTACCGTTGTGAGCCAAATATACTTATAACCGTAGAATACTTAATTTTGCGCTTATTCAATGTACTTATGATTACATATCCAACAGGAGGAAGCCGGGAGCAACATTACCCATCTGATCCAGCAAAACCTCTCGTCAGCATTGTCATTGTCACGCTAAACGCAGAAGCCTGTTTACGCACCTGTCTGCTTTCGATTATCAATCAGCAGTATAAAAATATAGAACTTTTAGTCTTTGATGGCTTAAGCGGAGATTCAACCCTTAAGATTATAAAAGAGTATGACACTCACATTAGCTACTGGCAAAGCAGTCCGGATCAGGGCATCTATGACGCCATGAATAAAGCCATACAGAAGGCCTCGGGTGACTGGATCTATTTTATTGGTGCAGACGATAAACTATTAAAAGGGTTTTCCCAAATGTGTATGAGACTAGTAAACCCATACTCCATCTATTACGGGGACATGGCTTATAATGGAAAAGCAACCAGCAGAAAAGAATATACCACATACAGACTTTCGAAAGAAACAATCTGTCACCAAGCTATTCTTTATCCAAAAAAGGCCTTTAAAAAGTACAATTATAATTTAAGATATCCTTTGGCAGCAGATTGGGTACTGAACATACAACTATGGTCTGACAAACAATTCAGTTTTCAGTTCTTCCCATATGTAATTGCAGACTTCTCCCTCGCCGGTGCTTCTTCCAGTGCCATAGACGTAAACTTCTATCTCGACCAAAGCAAACTGATCAAGCGTAATCTGGGATTCACTACATACGTACGTTTTCTGGTAAAAAAGCTCAGAAATAAACTTTCACATAACATCTAATGGAAAAAAAGAGTCAGAGATTTAATTTATACAAGCTTTCCATCGACATCCCCCAGCACTTCAATCCGGCTCATTTTTAACACTTTGCAGATAAGCCGAATAGATGAAGACATATTTCCTCCTACTATCATTCGTAGCATTCAACACACTGAACCTTGCGTTGATCGTACCTTCACTGACGTTCCTTTTCAATACCTCCGGCAGCTCAGAAGTATATGCCAAGCCTGATAGCCTTTGGAACGTGATGGGCAACTTCAACTACTACTCGCAGGACATTAACAGAGCGTATCAACCTACGGAGCCTTTCTGTTTATCTGTGTTGTGATCGCTGTATCGATTCTTCCTGAGTAACGTATTTAAATACCTCTCACAAAGGATCATGGAAAATGATCCATACGCTATCGAACATCCGCAAAGCTGTATTCAATAATGTAGTGGACATGCACCTTGGTTTTTTTAACAACGAAAGAAAAGGACACCAACAATGTTCAGGTTGTGCAGTTTACCGTCAATGGCACGCTCCAGGTGATCTTCGGGAGCCGTTCTAGCTTATTGCATACCTTGTGACTTTGTTTTACATCTCTAAACTGGCATTCTTTTCGATGCTATCTATTCCTATATCAGCAATTTTATTGAGCGTCTTGTAAAACAGTTGCCGGCCCTTCGGGGGGGCAAATCAACCGTGATGGACTTGATTCGCCGTTTTCATCGAACCACAGAGCAAAACCATCAATTTTCGATGACGTCGATATTAAAAAAACAAACGTGGACTTCTTACGCACACGACCTGGCTTTGTCAACCAGAAATCCATCCTCTTTAAGGATTCCATCTTCAATAACATCGCCTTCGGAAAACCAGACGCTACTTCACAAGCCGTGGAAGCCACAGCACGCATTGCTATTCCCACGATTTTATCATGAATACCGAAAATAACTATCAAACCAATATCGGGGATAGAGGGAATAAACTTGTCAGGAGGCCCTAAAAAAATCAATAGCCGACGCTGTTCTGAAGATTTCATCAACCATGTTGCTTGACGAAGCGACCTCAGTTCTTGATACCGAATCTAAAAAGCTGGTACAGGAAGCTCTGAATAACCTTATGGAGAACAACAGAACTACCCTCGTTATCGCGCACCGCCTCACACTATTCAAAATGCTGACCTAGTTCTGGTATTAGATGCGGGACGACTTATAGAGAAGGGCCCCCCGCGGGGTTAATTGCAAAACAACGGTGTCTATAGATGTTCGGTAGAAATGCAGACATTTATGGAATAAAAATGCCGATCGTCTCTACATCAATATCTTAAATTAACTTAAATTCCCTATAATCACTTACCAAGTTGGGCATTCCGGAGAAATATCTTCCGGAATACCAACAGGTAACAACATCGTCAAGCCATCAAGAAGGAAAACATTTTAAAAAAGAGGGCAATCATATTTATGATAAACCTCCTTCCGCCATTGAAATCAGTTCTCGCAAGAGAATCCGCTTATACTTGTTCAGCTGAGAGTCCCCTACCAATCTAATTAGTTGGGGTATGCATAAAACAGTACCCCCTCATTTACCCATCCTTTTGTCCTGTTTAGATAACTTATAAGTTCGATATTTGTGGCTGCAGCTAAGATGTGATCTCTGCCTTTATCGTCGTAGTATTGATAGACCGGAATTGTACCTGAAACTTGGTTTGGATATACATAAAAAACTATCTCGCCTCCGTCATTCCAATAAGACGGATTCTGCAGCGGATGTGTTAGATCTACCAGAATCACATGATCCATAACCTTTGTTGCATAGTACCGATAAGCGGGAATCGATCCGGGAGCTTGATCTTTAAGTGCTCTAAACTTCTCGCCTTGAAATCTCCACCAAGAGTCGCTGTCAAGATATCTCCCAGTCGTAAAGTAGTGATCATTATTTCTTTGATGATAATATTCATAAACATTCAAGAGTTCCCATCCCATTACAAGTTGGTTATTTATGATATACTGAGTAATATAGGCCTCTACGGCATTTCTCTTAGCTGGATCAGAAATAAATTCCCACAAAGGAATAAAGCCATTCTGACCTATTTCAATTAGCGCAACATTGGAATCATTGAGGCCACTTTCCCAGTTGGCGATATTAATGGCAGGTACAGAATTATCGAGATTTATTTCTCCGTTTAAACTGCGGGAGATGTCCCCACCTACAGTACTGTATTGCAGCGTTTGATTAAAGTTCGAAAGGAGCTCTTCATGCTTGTAATTAACATCAACATCTAACGAGAATGTCTTCCACATCCCGTTGACAACAGCACCTGCGATAACAGCGTCTAGTCTCCGAGAACTATTAGTTTCTGATCGGTATTGTACGTCCAGCTTCCCCCCCAACGTGATATCCGCTAACACGTGAGTACCGTACAGTGCCACGAGATCTGCGGGTGTCCTTGTTTCTACATCTTGTATGAATTTGTCGTTCAAATATTGTGATCTTAACAACTCTGTGCTCACCGTAAAGGCAAACTGCTTTCTGCGAATATTCTTAGAAATTTTCGCGTAAGCATGCTTAGAGGTGACTGAATCATTGTTTGTAAATGTACTTTTAACTTCAGCTTTAAAACCTACCCACTTAGCGATACCAGAAACATTCAAATTGTATTTTTGAGTTAAGTTGTTTATAAACTCAGAAGCATTGCTACCGAAGAATTGTTCATAATCCGTACTAGATGATAGGTTTCGCCTAATATTATCGTTATTATCCGCAAATAATCTCTCTGTATTAACAACTTCTGATCGTCCTGAGATCGGATGTGCAAACCTGCCTGTTATATCATATCCACATCCAAGTAGGTCAAACCTCCCATCTCCAGCAAATTTCATTGGCGATAGGCCTTTATTAGTCGCAATCTTATCGACGTCGACTGCCTCTTTGAATTCGTCTTTTTTACAGCTAGACACCATTGTTGTTCCGAAAGCTAGGAGCACGCCTGCTAGTAGCATTTTAATGTTGAAATATTTCATTATGTATTAATAAGTGATTCGCAGAAAACGTCTCTTCAACACTGGATTCTGGCCTTTTTTATAATTAGGGCTATAAGTAACGATAAAAAAGATAAGGCGACGATATTTTCAATAACTTGACGAATGTACAAGTATTTCTCAAATCCTGTAATAAATTGCACGTATTTTCACATAACTAACTAGAATAGACGATCTTCATTTTGATGCCGATCATAACTTAAAACCCTCTTCGAGATGAGATAGCAAACAATAAGATTCATAGACAGGCCGCCGATCCTTTGCGTAGTCAATAATTGTATCGCCTATTTCCGGAGGAGGAAACAGGAATGCCAACATCTCGGTTGGCTCACTTACATCCGTTACCTATACAAAAGAAACAGAGAGCTGCGCAAGCCGGGAAGCACGTTCTTCTAACATTTAAACCCATAGCTACCGGCAATTTTAATACTTTTGCAGATTGATTTATTAGATGAAGACATATTTCCGATTACTATCCTTTGCAAAGCCGATCGAAAAGTTTGCAATTCCCTACGTCATCACCACATTACTTGCTGTATTTTTTAATACGCTGAATCTGGCATTGGTTGTCCCTTTACTTACATTCCTTTTTAACACCACCGGCTCAGCCGAAGTAGTTTCTAAACCCGATAGTATCTGGAAGATGATGGATAACTTTAATTACTATTCGCAGGTAATTAGGGAAGAATATGGAATGTATGGCGCCTTACAATTCATATGTGTAGTGATAGTTGCTTCTGTTTTGTTAAGTAATGTCTTTAAATATATCTCCCAACGCATTATGGAGAACTTAAGAATACATACACTTCTAAACATCAGGAGATCCGTATTCAACAATGTGATGGACATGCACCTGGGTTTTTTTAACAACGAGAGAAAAGGCGACATTTTATCAAAGATCACCAACGATGTTCAGGTGGTGCAGTTTACGGTAACCGGCACACTCCAGGTTGTATTTCGTGAGCCCTTCCAGCTGATAGCTTACCTTGTCACATTGTTTGCCATTTCTTATAAACTCACCTTTGTATCCATTCTGTTCATTCCCATCTCAGCAATTTTCATCGCCAGACTGGTAAAAAGTCTAAAAAATGTAGCCTCTAATTCGCAGTCGTCATTTGGAGTGATGGTAAGCAACCTTGAGGAGGCTCTATCCGGAGTTAAGATTATCAAAGCATTCAATGCTTCTTCATTCATTAAGCAGAAATTCAATGCTGAGAATGAAAACTTTTCAGAGATTGGCCGCCAGATTGCGAAAAAACAACAGCTAGCCTCCCCCATTTCAGAATTCCTTGGAGTCCTCATGGTAGCATTTATCGTATTGTACGGAGGTAGTATTGTACTAAGCGGCGACGCCAGCTTAACAGCTCCTATGTTCATTGGGTATATCGCCATTTTCTCCCAACTAACACGCCCGGCGAAAGCGCTCTCAGATTCTTTTACAGGCGTTAACCTTGGCTTAGCGGCTGGAGAGCGTATTCTTGAACTCATCGATATGAAGCCAGGCATTCAGGATAGCCCGAACGCGAAAGAAGTAACAGGATTTAAGGAAAAGATAGTTCTAGACGATGTCGTATTCGCATATGGTGACAGAACCATCCTCAATCATGTATCACTTGAAATCCCGAGAGGAAAGACCGTTGCCCTTGTTGGCCCTTCAGGCGGTGGAAAATCAACCTTAATGGACCTCATACCTCGATTTATTGAACCCCAAAGCGGGACCATCTATTTCGACGGAGTTGACATCAAGGAGATAAAGATTGACTCTCTTCGTGCGCAGCTCGGCTTCGTTAATCAGGAGTCCATCTTGTTTAATGACACGATTTTTAACAACATCGCTTTCGGCAAGCCTGATTCTACACCTGAGGACGTAGAAGCAGCCGCACGCATCGCGAATGCCCATGACTTCATTATAAATACCGAGGAAGGGTATCAAACGAACATTGGTGATCGTGGGGTGAAGTTATCAGGCGGACAAAAGCAACGCATCAACATTGCCAGAGCAGTTCTGAAGAACCCTCCAATCATGTTATTAGATGAAGCAACCTCAGCACTTGACACAGAGTCGGAAAAGCTTGTACAAGACGCACTGAATAAACTCATGAAGAACCGAACTACCCTTGTCATCGCTCACCGTCTCAGCACCATTCAGGACGCAGATCTCATTCTGGTACTGGATTCAGGGCGAGTAGTAGAGAAAGGAACGCATTTTGAACTAATGGCAAATAATGGAGTGTACCGCCGTCTTGTGGAAATGCAGACGTTTGCTGAATAAACATTATGCGATTGCCTATGCTACCGAATTATCAATAGAATTGATGTCGTTGATATCGTAACCAAATGACTTTATAATCGGGATATAAAATCCTTTGTTTCCCTCATATTCATTTGCATCTCTAAACCAGCCGTGGCAACCGAAGGGCAAAGTATGATTATTTAATTGATAATACATCTCCGGTGATGTGTCTAAGGAAAACAAGCTCGCCTGCTTTACGGACGGGATTGAGAAGAAAGGATTAAATATAGGTAGACAATGGCTAATGAACGTATCCTCGTTATGGTCCCAGTTTTTAACCGAATACCTGAATAAGGAAAGATTTTTTATGAAACTACTAACCTTTCTCAGGGAAAGGCCTCCATTTCCAACATTAGGAACTCTATTCTTTCCTATCGTACGATAGTACTTTCTCGCAAGCCACGGATAGTGGTGGCCGATCCAGATACCTGTATCAAATGGCCATGGAGCGCCCACATAGTCGTAATTCTTATCACACCACTGCTCAAGCTCATCTTTAAAAACAAAGCAATCTGTTTGATAAATCAAAATGAACTTGTCAGAGGAGAAACGTCTGTAAAAGTCAACATTAAGCATCAGTTTATTATACCCACTAATACTTGCAAAAAAGACAGGATCAAATCTCTCGACGTCCAACTCAACACTATATTCAACAGCTATATTTCTATAATCATTGACGTCAAATACCTTTGAACAGATGAGGGTAATGGGATAGCCTTTTAACACTCTCAAACATTGCCGAAAAGAAATACATTCCAAATGGTTCGGCGATTTGTAAACGGGAATAACAACCCTTACTTGATCTTTAAAATGCATATTCAACAAATGTATTACCTTTGAACATGATATCGATCATCATATCGACCGTAAATGAGAATCATTTAAATGCAGTAAGCAAGAACATAGAAGCTACAGTTGGTGTCCCATACGAAATCATAACTATTAGTAATCATGCTGGCTTGCGAGGACTATGTGAAGCGTACAATTTGGGTGTTTCACAGTCCAAATTCGATATCCTTTGCTTCATGCATGAGGATATCGAATTGAAGACATTCGACTGGGGGAAAAATGTAATTAAGCACTTCAGCGACGATAAAGCATTAGGATTGCTCGGCGTCGTTGGTAGCACCTACAAATCCAGTATCTTCTCAGGTTGGGCTCCGTATGGTAGTCGAAAAAGAGTGGACTATGCAAATCTACTGCAGGCATATAAGTTCAAGAAAGCACCCACCAATCACTATTATCATAATCCAGAAAACAAGACTCTAAAAGAAGTTGCAGTCCTTGATGGCGTTTTTTTATGTTCAAGAAAACAGATAATCAAAAAACACCCGTTTGATCAAGAAACTTTCAAACGATTTCATTGCTATGATATAGATATTAGCTTAAATATCGGAAGATACTACAAGGTTGCAGTAACTTACGACGTCTTGTTGGAGCACCTTTCTGAAGGCCGCTTCGAGAGAGAGTGGGCAGACGCCACTATGGCTCTCCATAAAAAGTGGAGAAATGAACTCCCTGTTAACAAAGCCGGATTTTCGAAGAGTGATATCATATATTCTGAGAAAAACTCCTTTCGCAATCTTCTTCCACAGCTGATTGAACAAGGATACTCTCTCAAACAATTATTAATAATTCTTGATCTTTCAAAGCTTTGGGAACTCAGTCGTTTCGTATATATAAAACTATATATAACGGCCATCAAAAAGTTTGTCTTTAACAGATAAAATAGACGTTAACGGCGCCCGCCCAGGTATATAACTTCTATGTAATCTACTGTTAGAGTAAGAGACCTGCCTAATTTCAGTGAAAGCAAATGAATATGTAGCGTCTAAAAGATTACTATCGTACTTATATAAGTCGTGCCTCCAAAGGCATATTATTATTATTATTATTATTATCAAAATGGTATTCGTCAAGAAAGGTCCGATCGAAAAACTCTATCTTAAATTATCGAACTATAACGCCTATCGTCAATACAAACAGGAGCTTAGAAGCTATGAATTAAAAAATCAAAAGAAAAACAATAGCAGAAGACCTGTTAAAAATATTCATGTTGTAAAAAGTTTAAAAGAAAAGGCGGAGCTGCGAGTACTTCATAGTGGACATGCAGGTGACATCATTTATGCATTACCAACATTAAAGAAGATTGCGGAACTTAAGACAGCACGTATCAATGTATATCTAAAAGTAGGTCAAGCGGCCGCTCTACCATCTCATTATCATACTCATCCTCAAGGCATGTTTCTTTTAAACGACAACATGGCTAATAATCTCATTCCGCTTATCCAAGATCAACCATATATACAACATTGTAGTGTATATAATAATGAAGAAATTGATATTGATTTAGACGCTTTTAGAGACGGAATTTTCAATGTAAGCTCCGGGAGTATTCCAAAGTGGTACGGATATGTAACAGGGGTAAATCCAGACCTATGGAAAAAATGGATTTTCGTTGAGCAAGATAACGTCGCAAAAGATTCCATTATTATTTCCAGAAGTGCGAGGTATCTCAACCAAAATATAGATTTCTCTTTTTTAGACAAATACGATCGTATCAAGTTCATTGGTTTGCAAAGTGAATATGATACGATCTCTAAAGCAATTAAGAAGGTTGAATGGATACAAATCAAAGATTTTGCTGAAATGGCAAGCATCATCTGCGGATGTAGGCTATTTATAGGAAATCAGTCACTTCCATATGCACTCGCAGAAGCCTTGAAGGTGCCTAGAATTTTAGAAGTATTTCCGGATGCTCCAAATGTTGTCCCTGAAGGACCAAATGGATACGATTATTATCTACAGGAACATTTAGAGCTTCTTGTTGATAGGTTGTATAGTTGATTTATACCAAATGCATAAAAATAAAGTTGCCATAACCATCCCATTTTACAAGGAGACACTTTCCGATTTTGAAGAGATTTCATTGAAGCGCTGTTTCGAGGTTTTAGGAAAGTACCCTATAATAATATTCAAACCTGCTTCGTTAGATCTATCGTGGCTCGTCTCAAAGAATTCACACATAAGGCTTCTGAATTTCCATGACTCCTATTTTAGTGATATTCAAGGGTACAATAGATTGATGTTATCGGAGCACTTCTACCATCAATTTCTAGAGTTTGAATACATTTTAATTTATCAACTTGATGCCTTCGTATTCAAAGATGAGCTTATGTATTGGTGCTCGAAGAACTTTGATTATATTGGTGCTCCCTGGCTAACCGACTATAAGTATCCGGACATTTTTAAAAGAATGAAAGAACACATATTGCAGATTATTCATATCTACTTCAACATAAAAGAAAAGAGCAATAGTCTTTATCCAAGTCTAAGACAGTTCCGTAATTCGGTAGGAAATGGCGGATTTTCATTGAGACGAGTAAAGAAGTTTTACGACGTTTGTAAGAATCAAAAAGAATTGATTGACTACTATAATCAAAACGATCATCACTTCTTTAATGAAGATGTTTTCTTCAGTCTTGAAATCAATCGAAAGATCAAACATCTCAGAATTCCAAACTATAAATTAGCTGCAAAATTTGCTGTTGAAACCTTTCCCCAAGTCGGATTACAAATAAACAACCATGATCTCCCGTTTGGTTGTCATGATTGGGATAGATTTTCAGACTTCTGGAGACCCCATTTTAAACGAGCTGGATATCACATTTAAGGACTTAAATGTACACAATCTATTTAAGATCTTGATGTAACTGAGATATCTCCCGGTAGCAAAAAACATTTATAGCCATGTCATATGTGTCACAAATCAGTTCATCATCAACGAACGGTCGTTGCCGGGTACCTGACTCTTTGATATAATAGTGAAAGCCTTCCGACTGTGCTAAGTGAAGCAATTCATGCAGAGTTTGCTTCTTAGCAATGTCATTATGATATTCAAAAAAAATGTGTTTAGCAAGTCTAAGGCTGCCCAAACAAGACTTCAACACCCTGTCTTCCGCACCCTCTATATCTATCTTAAGGAAGTCGACATCTTCTGTAAGAAAATCCATCAATCGCACTGCTTCTACAGACCTCGACTCTTGATTTGCATATACATTAAGAACCCTGCCGCCCATTCCTCCATCTGTATAGAACGTTAATACTTCATCTCTCTCCCAAACGGCCTTGTTAAACAGTTTAACATTTCTCAAATTGAAAGATCTTACGTTCTCATCAAGCAATCTAAAAATATCAGGATCTGGCTCAAACGCTAAAATATTATGATGGCTATAATTAACCGCGAAATACAATACACTTAATCCTATATTTGCTCCACAATCGAGTATGGTTCTCGCATCCCCGGACTGGTTGAATCGGTATATTTCCCTCTCAAAGATCTCTTTATATGTTACAACAAAGCTCAACCCGTCATGAAACTTGAAGGGGATTCCCAAGATGTTTGTTTGACCTGCCGAAAAACGTGGCAATGACGCTATTCGCTCAAGTTCATCACGAGTAACGCATTTCAAACCATCGCCGGCACATAAGGCTTTCCTTTTAGCTCTATCTAAACCTATTATTTTTTTATATAAAGAGTGGAAGTGGAAATTTTTCAAACTATCATTCCTCCATTTGTTTTAGTATGTTAGTCAACTTTTCCGTATCAATAGTCAGATTGCATCCGTTTCCCTCTAATACAAGGTCATCGTCATCAGGCGAACCAAATAAGTAAAAGTAGTTAAGGTTTAGTGCATCAGCCAAATGCCAGTAACATTGATTATGATAAATTCGATCTCTCCTAAATTCCAATACATTGCTACCTTCCAGCATAAAAACAATATTTGTCAGCCCCGCTCCATGTATCGAAACAATTGATTTCGCAGAGGCCGTTATTCTAATTTGTTCCATCAGGCTCATGTCTTCATATCGGATAACCTCATAACCGTAACTTTTAACAACCTCTTGCACCTCATCTTCATTTAATACCTTCCGATAACCTGCCCCCTCCCGAGATATATAAAGCTTACGAAAAGGTTCAGCTCGCTTTATTCCCGAGCCATGAATAATATCTTCAGAAATCTTCTTCAATATCCTGTCATTAACATAACCTGACTTACAGGTTTGGGTAACTATTGACAGGTTCTCAACACGCAGAAGTTCGTCATCGTCGATAAACTCAATACCTTTTGGACGTAACCCTAATAAGTCTAATGTTTCTGTTGCAACACTCTTAATATAAGGAAAATTTCCCGGAAGCAACAAGTAGTAATCCTTAAGAAGATCTTTTACACTATAGATGCGGGGAAGGGTATCACAGAACCAGTGATAATGTGTATGCCCCCACTCGTCGAACGCAAGCAAATACTTATGGTCATGATTAACAGTCCTCTTGCTCTTGAAAAGCACCTTCTTTAGGTAATGCTTGATATTGAACTGACCGGCATAATAGGCAGGACTAAGCAACGACTTTTCATTTATTCTAAAATACCCGTCATAAACAAATCCTCTATGGTTCACGAAACAGTTCCTACATTCAACTAAACTTACGTCTAGAGTATCGTAGGAAAACTCAGAACTACAGAAATCCAATTCGCCTTCTGTATAATTCTTCGGAGGGTTTCTCTGCACCAGATAAGATTCAAGAAGTGCCTTGTTTGATTTCATCTAAAGTTAAATTCATTGTTTGCTACGGATACTGCTTCTAGTAAGATCAAGCATACTGAGCCCTTTCCTCCTTGCCTATCCTTTTAATCTACGGACATAAAACAGATGCTCTTGCAAACATAGCGATACATTAGCTTTATACATAATCTTCCAAAAAAGACCCAGAAATGCCGTATGGATAAAGCAGATTCATGAACGATTTAACAAGTAGGAGTTAGCAGTCTAACTGTACAACAAACCAGCCCTGCACATGTCATTACTTTAGAATCATGAACCTATCGCTTAGCCTTGTGTAAGGCTAAAACTTGCAGTACCTTTGTCACATGCTTTTTCAAGAGTTGATCCACAAGATCAGAAGAAATAAGGTATTTTACTATGCGAAGCACTATCTTCTGCTAGCAGTTCCTCCGACTTTATTTAGAAGAACCCTTTCCCGTAAAATGGCGAGCCTTCGCGAATTTGATAAGACATCTATCATTAAGCGAGTAAACTACTACAATAAGCTGAATACGTTCAGCGAGGCCAGTGACTTAGACACCTTTCTGAAGGACATCCCGTCTATCAAAACCAACAGTGCATACCGCGTTGACACACTAGAATACAGCCGGTATTTCAGCCCTAACTTCAAAGCGAACTTCCTTTTTGGTGATGTAACCACGGTTGCAGACGTACCATCCATACAAAAAAGCAGGCCGATCAACGGAGACAACACCAATGCCGTGATATTGAAGCTTGATAAAAAACGTCACTTCTTTTTCTTAAAGGATCACAAAAAGTTCTCAGAAAAAAAAGACATGCTAATTGGCAGAGCCTACATCAGCCAGCCTCACAGAATGAAGTTCATGGAGATGTACTTCGATAATCCATTGTGCGACCTGGGCCAGGTGAATACAAACTTAGGAAACCTCAAGTGGCTCAAACCGAGAATTTCTATTGCAGCCCACCTGGACTATAAATTCATTCTCAGCCTGGAAGGAAATGACGTAGCGACAAACTTAAAATGGATCATGTCATCCAATTCAATTGCCGTCATGCCTAAACCAAAATACGAGACCTGGTTTATGGAAGGAACCCTGATCCCCGACTTTCATTACATTCAGATTAAGGATGATTATACGGATCTTGAGGAAAGGTTACAGCATTACATTGACCATCCGGGAGAGGCCCAGAATATCATAAACAACGCTCAACAATATATAAAGCAGTTCCTGAACCCCGAACAGGAAGACTTGATATCTCTGCTTGTCTTGCAAAAATATTTCTACTACACGTCGCAGACGAACGACAATCCATTAGACTAGCTAACTCTCAGAGCTTTCAGCTATAAAGTTTAAATAGTTAATACGCAAAAAAGGCGGCCTTTAGGGCCGCCTGTATAGTTATCATGAAGACAATCAATTGTCGTCACTTAAAGAACGTTGTAAGACCTTACAACTTCCTCTTTACCTCAACATTTTCGTATGCCTCAACAATATCACCTTCTTTAATATCATTAAAGTTGTGAATGTTCAGACCACACTCGTAGCCCTTAGTAACTTCCTTCACGTCATCTTTATAACGTTTCAATGAAGCCAGCTCACCAGTGTAAACAACCACACCGTCTCTTACGATACGAACCTTGCTGTTACGGGTGATCTTTCCATCAAGAACCATACATCCTGCGATAGTACCCACTTTGCTGATCTTGAATGTCTCACGAATCTCAACGTTCGCAACGATCTTCTCTTCAAACTCAGGAGCAAGCATACCTTCCATCGCTGCTTTCACTTCGTTGATCGCATCGTAGATGATTGAATACAGACGGATGTCTATCGCTTCCTGCTCAGCCAGCTTACGCGCACTTGCAGAAGGTCGAACCTGGAAACCGATGATGATCGCATCAGAAGCAGAAGCCAGCAATACGTCTGATTCTGAAATCTGACCTACTGATTTATGAATGATGTTCACCTGGATCTGCTCAGTCGACAGCTTCAATAATGAGTCAGATAATGCCTCAATAGAACCATCCACGTCACCCTTAACGATGATGTTAAGTTCCTTGAAGTTTCCGATAGCCAAACGACGGCCGATCTCATCCAGTGTAATATGTTTCTGTGTACGAAGACCCTGCTCACGCTGTAACTGCAAACGTTTGTTTGCGATGTCACGTGCTTCACTTTCAGTCTCCATTGCGTTGAACTTGTCACCCGCAGTAGGAGCGCCCGACATACCCAACACCTGAACCGGCGTTGACGGACCTACTTCAGTTACACGCTGTCCGCGTTCGTTGGTCAATGCTTTTACACGACCGCTATAACTTCCTGCAAGGATTGGATCACCGATCTTCAGCGTACCCGCCTGGATCAATACCGTAGTGACAATACCACGTCCCTTATCAAGTGCTGCCTCGATAACCGTACCTGTAGCACGTTTATTCGGATTTGCTTTCAGATCAAGTAATTCAGCTTCCAGCAATACCTTCTCCAGAAGAAGATCCACGTTCATACCCGTCTTACCGGATATTTCCTGGCTCTGGTATTTACCACCCCAGTCTTCAACCAGAATGTTCATCTGAGAAAGCTGCTCACGGATTCTGTCAGTATTAGCCCCCGGCTTATCTACCTTACTAAAGGCAAATACAATCGGAACACCTGCTGCCTGAGCGTGGTTGATCGCCTCGCGAGTCTGAGGCATCACGCTGTCGTCAGCTGCGATCACAATGATCGCGATATCTGTGATCTGAGCACCACGGGCACGCATCGCCGTAAAGGCCTCGTGACCGGGAGTATCCAGGAATGTTACCTTACGACCGTCTTCGAGGCTCACTGCATATGCACCAATGTGCTGCGTAATACCCCCTGCTTCACCACCTAGTACGTTCGTTTTACGCACAAAGTCAAGCAATGATGTTTTACCGTGGTCAACGTGACCCATAACGGTAACGATCGGAGCACGAGGAACCAAGTCAGCCGGATCATCTTCAATCTCCAGACTTGCCTCTTCATCCTCAGGTTTTATAAATTCAACGTTATATCCGAATTCATCAGCAACGATAGTCAGCGTTTCCGCATCCAGACGTTGGTTGATCGACACGAACATCCCCAAGCTCATACAAGTGGAAATAATCTGTGTCACCTGCACATCCATCATGCTGGCTAACTCATTCGCCGTAACGAACTCGGTAACCTTAAGCACCTTAGACTGTGCTTCTTTCTCCATTGCTGCCTCTTCAGCTGATTGCGCAACATCGTCACGTTTCTGACGGCGGAATTTAGCCCGCTGAGCAAATTTGCCCGACTTACCTGCACCACTTAAGCGGGCAAGCGTTGCTTTGATCTGATCCTGGATTTCTTTCTCTGTTGGCTCCTCCTTAGGACCCGATGAAGCTCCATGATTTCTGGAACCACCTCTGAAGTCTGGCCTTGCACCTCCCTGGTTCCGGGCACCGCCACGAAAATCGGGTCTCGGTCCGGTATGTGGAGCTGGAGCTGGACTTGCAGCACGTGGCTGACCAGTTCCCTGCTGTCCCTGCCCAGGCTGACCCGGAGCATCTTTGCGCTTTCTTTTACGCTTATGATCATTGCTGGCTGCACTTGACGACGACGCTACAGGTTGATCCTTGCGGCGCGGCGGCTGTTGGGCAGACAAATCGATTTTACCGATAACATTTGGTCCGGTAAGTCGTTGCGCCCTGGCGCGTATGACTTCATTTTCCGGGGCATCTTCTGCCTTGGGACGTTGCTCAACAGACGGAGCAGCTGGAGTTTCCATATTCTGACTAGCAGAAGCAGCTGGTTTTGCGGCTTCTATATTTTCTTCTTTAACCGGAGCAACGCTCTCTGGAGCTGCTGCCGTTTCTGCCTGCTTTTCAACAGGTGCAGGAGTAGTGACCGCAGCGGGTTCAGCTTTCGCTTCTTCCACCGGTGCAACTTCAGCAGCCTTTGGCTCTTCCTTCACTACCGGAGTTTCAACCACAGGACTTACTTCCTTAACTTCTTCCTTCGGCTCTGGCTTAGGACCTTCCTGTTGCGGCGCTACAGGTTCAGGCACATCCTGCTTAGGCTCTGGCTTGATTTCTTCAGGCGCTTTCGCTTCCTGCTTAGGTCTGCGGTTTAGCGCATCAAGATCAATCTTACCAACCACCTTTACACCCGAAACAGGCTTTTCTTCCTTCGGTGCTTCCGGAGCTGGTTTTTCTGCCGGAGCCTCTTTTGGCTTCTCAGCAGCTGGCGTATGCCCAAACGATGATCCTGTGTTCTTTATAAGAATCTCTTCCTGTTCGAATTCCTTTTCTCTACGAGGTTCCTGTCTTTCGGGAGCCGGAGATGCAGCGTCATCACGACGTATCTTCCCTATTACAATTTGCCTTGCTTCCTCCCGGACAATCTTGTCGCCCTGATACTCCTGCAATAAAGCACCATACATTTCTTCTGAAAGCTTTGTATTGGGCTTTGCATCAACCTTAAAGCCTTTTTTGCTCAAAGATTCGACCGCAGTTGACAAACCAATATTAAGCTCCTTTGCAGCTTTTAGTAAATTTATACTTTTACCTTCTGACATTTAAAAAAATTACCTCACTAAAAATTTTAACAAAAATACGACATTTATCCCGTATTTAATAGAAGGAACCCGAATTCAGTCTTATCTTATTCAAATTCCGCTCTTAATATACTTAACACTTCTTTTACTGTGCTATCTTCCAAATCAGTACGCTTAACCAGCTCTTCAACACTCAATTCAAGTACTGATTTTGCTGTATCAAGTCCCACTCTTTTGAACTCATCAATAATCCAGCCATCTATTTCATCTGAGAATTCTTCCAGATCCACATCCTCGTCATCAGCGTCAGCTTCACGATACACATCAATCTCATAACCAGTAAGTTTACCGGCTAATTTGATATTGTGCCCGCCACGTCCGATTGCCAGAGAAACCTGGTCAGGTTTCAGATATACAGCCGCACGTTTATCCGCTTCGTCTAACTTGATCGTAGTGATCTTAGCCGGACTTAATGCACGCTGAATGTATAATGACGCATTATTAGTGAAGTTAATCACATCAATGTTTTCATTTTTCAACTCTCTTACAATACCATGTATACGGGATCCCTTCATACCTACGCAGGCACCAACCGGATCGATACGATCGTCGTAAGATTCAACAGCAACTTTTGCTCTTTCTCCTGGCTCGCGAACAATCTTCTTGATGGTGATCAGACCGTCGAAGATTTCAGGAACTTCCAGTTCAAACAAACGCTGAAGGAACTCAGGAGCAGTACGGGAAATGATGATCTTTGGATTGGTATTCATCATATCCACCTTCAACACTACAGCTCTTACTGTATCACCTTTCTTATAATAATCCGCAGGGATCTGCTCTGTTTTAGGAAGCAATAACTCATTCCCTTCGTCATCCAGCACAAGGGTCTCTTTCTTCCATACCTGATAAACCTCACCGGTTACAATCTCGCCAACGCGGTCTTTGTACTTACGGAAGATCTCATCCTTTTCCAACTCAAGCACTTTCGAAACCAGCGTTTGTCTGGCAGCGAGAATAGCCCGGCGACCAAACGTCTCCAGCTGAATTTGCTCGATAAAGTCGTCTCCAACCTCCAGATCAGGATCGATCTTATGTGCGTCAGCCAACTCAATTTCCAGGTCGTCATCTTCTGAAAAACCGTCTTCCATCACGGTACGGGTTCTCCAGATTTCAAGGTCACCGTTATCGGGATTCACAATCACGTCACAGTTCTCATCTGTTCCGTACTTTTTACGGATCATACTCCTGAACACTTCTTCCAACACACTGATGACGGTAGGACGGTCAATGTTCTTAAATTCTTTAAATTCCTGAAAAGAATCAATTAAATTGATATTGCTCATTTCTACTTAAATGAAATTAAAACCTTTGTTTCTGTTATCTGGTCAAAGGGAATGAGGTTCTGTTCCAAAACCGCCTTCTTTCCTTTTTCCTTTATGCTTTCTTCTATTAAAATCCCTTCTTCCTGCACTTCAAGAAGCTTACCTTCTCTTTTATTTGGCACATCTGCAAGTTTGACCGACAAACTGCGACCAACATTTTTCTGATACTGTCTCCTTGTACTAAGCGGATAATCCAAACCTGGAGATGATACTTCAAGATGGTAAGCCTGCTCAATTACATTTTCCTCTTCCAGGTGAAACCCTACAGTTCTGCTTATCGCTGCACAATCTGCTATTCCGATGCCGTTATCTCCGTCCATCAGAATAACCAACCTGCCGTTCGGGTGCATCTTTATATCCACTATAAAGAGTTCCGGGCGGTCGGCTATTTTTTCTTCAACTAATTCTCGTACCCTTTGCTCTACATTCATAACTACCGGTAAAAGAAAAGAGGGGACGTACTGCCCCCTCTTTCGATTTATGCAAATATAGTAATATTTATAGATTTTGCAAATAGGAATGTTACAAATGCTTTATTACTAATGAGTTTTGAACCTGACCCAATACGGATCTGGTATCGTGAGGGCATGAACCAGAAGGATACTTAGCCTGTACTCCTCCCGGACTCCGTTTGGGCAGGCAGGGACTAGCTTCAAAACAGCGCCGTATCAGACTCGGACTTTGTTCGCATTTTCTCGAAGCTGGTACGAAGCTGGTACGTAGTTGGTACGTAGTTGATAGGGCGTTGATAGAAGGATGATAGAAGGATGGGGTGGCTCTCTTTTGTTCAGCGTGCGATCAGTACAAACCCAGAAATCCTCTTCGTTCCATCCATGACTGAAGTATGATGGTAGCCGCCACCGTATCGACCAAAGCCTTGTTTTGCCGGTCAACTTTCTTTAATCCGCTCTGGGATATAGCCGCTGAGGCCATTTTAGATGTGAAGCGTTCATCGATCTTCTCAACTGGAATCCCCGGGAAGGCCTTCTTCAGAATGGTGATAAAGCCTTTTACATGAGGCGCAGACTGCGAAGCCGTACCGTCCATTTGCCGGGGCTCGCCTACAATGAAGAGTTCTACCTGCTCGGTCTGCATGTAGTTTTTCAGAAACTCGACGACATCCTTGGGATGAACGGTAGTTAATCCGGTTGCTATGATCTGCAATGGATCAGTCACGGCAATTCCTATTCTCTTGGTACCGTAATCAAATGCTATAACTCTGGCCATTGCGCAAAGCTATTCATATTCTCATATTTGCTATCTATTTCTTAATTTGCACGATGCTGTTTAGTGAAATTGTAGGACAGAAAGACATTAAGCGTCAATTGATTCAGACCGTTACTGAGCAAAGGATCAGTCACGCACGCTTGTTTCTTGGCCCCGAAGGCTCAGGAAGTCTTGCCCTTGCTCTGGCCTATGCACAGTATATCTCCTGTGAAAACCGCAATAAGGAAGACAGTTGTGGCGAGTGCTCGTCATGCCGAAAATACAACCGTCTGATACACCCGGATCTTCATTTCTCCTATCCTTTCTTTGCCAAGCACAGGGATGACACCGCCCTTACCTTCATCGAAGAGTGGAGAGAGGCGTTTCTGAAAAACCCATACTTAAATTTGGATGAATGGCGCCTTCAGCTGGATGCTGATAACAAACAGGCCAACATCAATATCGCGGAGTGCCACCAGATTATCCGAAAGCTTAGCATGAAACCGTTTGAGTCAGAATACAAGGTGCTGATCATGTGGTTGCCTGAATACCTGGACAAGGAGGGAAATACACTGCTGAAGATTATCGAAGAACCTCCTCAGAAGACACTTTTTCTTCTTGTGGCTCAAAATCAGGATCAGATCCTGAATACTATTCTTTCGAGAACTCAGCTACTGAAGATCAACCGGCTGAAAGATGAAGAAGTGAAACAGCACCTCATCGATAAAATTCATGTGCCTTCATTACAGGCTGCCCGCATTTCTTACCTGAGTGAGGGAAATATCCAGATGGCCATCCAGCTCAGCCGTGAGGAAAGCGATAATACATTCGGCAAATTCACGGAATGGCTGAGAAACAGTTTCGGCAACAAGGGACTGCAGCTGATCGAATTTTCTGAAGCAGCATCGAAATGGGGCCGCGAAAACCAGAAGAACTTTCTGCGTTACGGGTCCAAGCTGCTGAGGGAGGTAATGATGGTACTTTCGGGTGCTGAAAACCTGATTCACCTTCCGGAGAATGAAAAAGAATTTGTCGTCAAGTTTAGCCGGTCTGTAGATTTAAACAAAACGGAGGCCCTTATTTCGGAGATCGAAAAGGCACATTATCATATTGAGCGCAATGCAAACCCTAAAATTTTATTTTTAGACGTATCTTTGCAATTTACAAGAATTCTGAAGTTTAATACGCTCCCCAAGGGGACTCACTATATATATCAATAAATGGGATGTGGATCATGTTCGACCGGCGGCGGCTGTACGCCGGCAGGCTGCAAAAGTAATGGCTCGTGCCTTACTGGTGGATGCAGCAAATTAGATGTTTACGATTGGTTGGCCCATATGGACCTTCCAACTAACTATAAGCCTTTTAATGTCATTGAGGTTAAGTTCAAGGGATCGCGCAAAGATTTTTACATTAATCATGAGCATGCGTACCTGGAGATGGGCGACCTGGTAGTTGTGGAAACCACAACAGGCGGATATGACATCGGCCATGTTTCGCTTACCGGCGAGCTGGTCAGGATGCAGATTAAAAAGAAGCATCAGAAACTGGATGATATTACCAGAAAGGTGATCAGAAGAGCGACACCTGCTGATGTCGATAAATGGAAAGCGGCAAAGGATATGGAATGGGAGACGATGCATAAAGCACGTACTCTTGCCTTAAACCTGGGCTTATCTATGAAGATCAGCGACGTGGATTATCAGGGTGATAAAACCAAGGCAACTTTTTACTATACCGCTGAAGGGCGTGTGGATTTCCGTGAGCTTATCAAGAAAATGGCGGAAAGTTTCCGTATCCGTATTGAAATGCGCCAAATCGGGATGAGGCAGGAAGCCAGCAGATTGGGCGGATTAGGATCATGCGGCCGCGAATTATGCTGCAGTACCTGGCTTACCGACTTTAAAACGGTTTCTACGTCAGCAGCAAGGTATCAAAATCTTTCTTTAAATACGCTGAAACTGGCTGGACAGTGTGGTAAGCTGAAGTGTTGCCTGAACTACGAGCTTGACACGTATATGGATGCGCTGAAAGATATTCCGGATGATGTGGATCGCCTGGAGACGGTTATTGGTATGGCTCGTCTTCAAAAGACTGACATTTTCAGAAAGCTTATGTGGTTTAGTTATCCAAATCAGGAAAACTGGATTCCTATTGAGATTTCGAGGGTTAAGGAAATCCAGAAATTGAACAAGGAAGGCATCAAGCCTGAAGACCTGAAGGATGAAGCGGCTGAACTAGAACCGGTACAACCTACGAAGATCCTGGATTATGAAAACGTTGTTGGGCAGGATAGTATTACCCGGCTAGACGAGCGTCAGAATAATAAAAAGAAGAAGAAGCGCAGTGGCAAGAGCAGACCTAAACAGGATGGTGCTGCGGTTGCTGTCGCGGCTCCCGCTCCGGCGGCAAAGCCGGCGAGACCTGCTGGCAATAATCAAAGAAAAGAACAGAATGCTGCGCCTCAGGCTGCCAATAACCAAAAGAGGGAACAGAACGCGGCTGTTCATGCTGCAAACAAGCAGAAGAGAGAGCAGAAAGCTGATGCGCAAGGCGAAGGTGCAGAATCTGCAAACAAAAAACCTAATGGAAACCGTCATTTCCGGAGGAACAAGAATAGCAACAAGCCTAAACCTAATGCAGAATAAGTACCGGCATTTATTTACCGCAATACTTTTGCTTTGTATAGGCCTGCAGAGTTGCAATGAGACTGCGATTGTCGATGTGAATTTACCCATCGACAATCGTTCCTGGTCTTATGCAGGCAAGGTGAGAATTCCTGTCATTATTGAAGACCCTGATAAATCGTACAACCTGTATCTTAACCTGCGCCATACTGCCGATTATAAGTATTCCAACATATTTGTGCTGATTCATCAGTCGGCTACAGGCTACGAAACGATAACGGAACGCAAAGAATTTAAGCTTGCTTATCCTGACGGCGAATGGCTGGGTAGCGGAGCGGGCAATTTCTATTCTTATCAGATTTTGTTCCGTAAGGGGTATAAATTCCCAGCTAAGGGCAGTTACATCTTCGAGATTGAACAGAATATGCGAGATAACCCGCTGCCCGAGATAACAGACGTAGGTCTGCGGGTAGAACCGGTACAGGAGAATTAAAACATTCTCTACCATTGTGATACCTGTCACTTTTCGTCCAGAAACAAGAGTGTAGATTTACAGGTATATCCAGTTAACCAATGCCTATCAAAACCTTTTCAAGTGCTGTCTTTGGAATAGAGGCAACAACCATCACTATTGAAGTAAATATTACGAGCGGTACGCGGTACTATATCGTTGGCTTGCCCGATACGGCGGTTAGGGAAAGCCTGCTCCGCATAGAAAGTGCTATTTGCAACTCCGGATACCGCATGCCCAGACAAAAAATTTTGGTAAATATGGCCCCCGCAGACATACGCAAGGAGGGGTCTTCGTTTGATCTGGCCATTGCCGTGGCAATTCTTTGTGCTTCGGAGCAAATCGATGCAACGCAGATCAGTCAATATATGATACTGGGCGAATTATCGCTGGATGGTACAATACAGGCTGTTAAGGGGGCGCTTCCGGTATCCATTCAGGCGAGGAAGGAGGGATTCAAAGGGCTTATCGTTCCGGTATTGAACGCTCGGGAAGCGGCGATCGTTAATGATATTGATGTTTTAGGCGTTCGGACGCTGACAGAGGTTCTGGATTTCTTCAAGGGAACGACAGAGGTCAGGCCTACGATGGTTGACACCCGTGCGGAATTCTATTCAAACATTTCCAACTATCCGACAGACTTCTCCGATGTAAAAGGTCAGGAGAACATCAAACGGGCACTGGAGATTGCAGCTGCAGGAGGACATAATGCTATTTTGATTGGTCCGCCGGGTTCTGGCAAAACTATGCTGGCAAAAAGATTGCCGAGTATCCTGCCACCGCTTAATTTACAAGAAGCATTGGAGACCACTAAGATCCACTCCGTAGCAGGAAAGTTGGCCGCGGCGGATTCACTGATGACGGCCAGACCGTTTCGCTCTCCACATCATACGATAAGTGATGTGGCCCTTGTGGGAGGCGGAGCCTCTCCACAGCCAGGGGAAATATCGCTTTCTCATAACGGCGTACTTTTCCTCGACGAGCTGCCTGAGTTTAAGCGCTCGGTACTTGAAGTGATGCGTCAGCCCCTGGAGGAACGGAGAGTGACGGTATCGCGGGCCAGGCTTTCTGTGGATTATCCCGCGAGCTTTATGCTCATTGCTTCCATGAACCCTTGTCCTTGTGGCTTTTATAACCACCCGGAAAAAGACTGCAGCTGCCCCCCAGGTGCTGTTCAAAAATACTTAAGCAAGGTATCGGGTCCGTTGCTCGACCGCATCGATCTTCACGTAGAAGTAACCCCGGTCAACTTCACAGAATTGGCTTCTGCAGGCAAGTCGGAAAGCAGTGCCGATATACGGGCCCGCGTGATTAAAGCACGTGAACGGCAAAGTGAACGCTTCAGCGCAAGCAAAGACGTTTATTGCAATGCACAGATGAGCTCCAAGGCAGTTCGTGATGTTTGCTGTATTAACGAGGCGGGACAAATGCTGTTGAAAAAGGCGATGGAAAAACTGGGACTATCGGCCCGTGCTTACGACCGCATTCTGAAGGTATCGCGGACTGTTGCTGACCTGGCAGATTCTGAAGAGATCCGCATCGAACATCTGGCAGAAGCGATACATTACCGGAGTCTGGACCGCGACGGCTGGGCAGGATAATGTTTTGAGGCTGTTTACGTTATTGAAACATGAACAGCATTAAAGTGGTGGTTGCGGGATTGGGGATGAGCGTGCTTTTAGCATGTAATTTATCCGGGCAGCAGAAGGGAACCAAGGAAATAAACGTGAAGTCGGATAAGGGCAAATCTATCGCAGCATTTGCTGAGGGCTGTTTCTGGTGCTCTGAACATATCTTTGAGGAGCTCGCAGGGGTAGATTCTGCGGTGTCGGGCTATGCCGGCGGACATACCAAGAATCCAACGTACGAGGAAGTATGCACAGAAACGACGGGGCATGCAGAAACCATATTGGTGTATTATAATCCTGAAGTGATCAGCTATGAGCAGTTGCTGGAGGCATTTTTTAGTTCTCATGATCCTACCACCTTAAACAGACAAGGGCCAGATGAAGGGCCTTCTTATCGCTCAGCCATTTTTTACGTGGATAAGGAGCAGGAAAAGCTGGCTACTGAGGCGATTAAGAAATGGACTCCAAAGTTTGAGATGCCTATCGTAACAGAGGTAGCGCCGCTCAATGCCTTTTATCGTGCTGAAGAGTATCATCAGAACTACACCACCGAGAACCCCTATAATTCATACGTGAGAGCCGTTTCCTTACCCAGATTTGACAAGTTTCAGAGAGCCTGCAAGCTCAAAATGAAAAACTAGGCATTTTATTTTCTTACCTTTGCCTTTTAAATGGATTACGAGGTCTTCACACTGCCTAACGGCATTCGGTTATTATTTAAGCCATCAACTTCTTCTGTATCACATGCCTGCATTGTTATTAATACAGGTTCCAGAGATGAGCCTGAAGGCAAGGATGGCCTGGCACATTTCATCGAACACCTGCTGTTCAAGAAGACGGAAAGAAGAAGTACCAGTCAGATTCTGAACTACCTTGAAGCGGTAGGAGGGGATTTGAATGCTTATACCACTAAGGAGTATACTTGCATCCATGCCTCTATCTTAAATCCTTACCTGAGGAAGGCACTTGATCTGTTTGAAGACCTGGTCTTTCACTCACAGTTTCCTGTAAAGGAGATGGACAAAGAGAAAGGCGTTGTTCTCGACGAAATAGCATCCTATCAAGATCAGCCTGAAGAAGCGATTCAGGACGACTTTGAAGACCTTCTTTTCTCTGGTCATGCTCTGGGGCGGAACATCCTTGGTACACCTGAATCGGTGATGGCTTTTGAGCAGCAGGATATATTTTCCTTCCTTGCAGCGAATTATAACACTGAAGAAATCGTCATCGGCGTTAACGGAAGCTATACTTCGAAAGAGATCAGCAGACTTTTTACGTCTATCTTTGAGAAGATACCAGCCAACCTGAATAAGCCTGTCAGAACTGCACCGCAGTATACTCCGGTAACACGTTCAGTGGACAAGGCCATTTCGCAGACGCATTGCGTAATCGGGAATCAGGCTTATTCTATATACGACGAAAAGAAAACGGGGCTTCTCCTGTTGAACAATATTCTGGGAGGAAATGGCATGAGTTCTATACTGAACCTAACCATCCGGGAGAAATATGGTATCGCCTATACCATTGAATCCAATTTTACGCCGATGTGCGACAGCGGAATCTTTTCCATCTACTTTGGTACTGATGCTGAAAAGTCTGATCGCGCGTTGAAGCTGGTGCATAAACAACTTAGGCTCTTAAGGGAGAATAAGATGAGCGATATTACGCTGGACAGGGCAAAGAAGAAGATAAACGGTCAGATTGCATTGGGTGAGGACAACAGAATGGGTCTAATCATCGGTATGTGCAAGAGTTTGATCGACCATAGCCGCGCAGAGTCCCTGGAGGAGATTTTCGCAAGGATTAACGCTATCACTCCCTCCTCGGTTCGGGATATAGCAAACGAGATTTTTGATCCGGCCAGCATCAGCACGCTTACTTTTGTGCCGAATGAGGCTGAATAATTTATTAAATTTATAGTATGAAGTTACCAATAGTAGCATACGGTGATCCTATCTTAAGGAAGAAGGCGGAAGACATCTCTGCTGAGTACCCTGAGCTGCAAACACTTATTTCGAACATGTTCGATACGATGTACAATGCGAGCGGTGTGGGCCTGGCTGCGCCACAGGTGGGTCTGGCTATCCGGTTGTTTGTTATTGATCTTTCAGACAAAGATGAGCCTGGATATGAGAATTTTAAAAAGGTATTTATAAATGCCCGCATTCTGGAAGAAAAGGGTGTATTATGGGATTTCAATGAAGGCTGCCTGAGCATACCAGACATCAGAGAAGACGTAAGAAGGCTTGATACCATAGTAGTTTCTTACTATGACGAAAACTGGGTACAGCATGAAGAGACGTTTGATGGTATGGCTGCCCGTGTGATCCAACATGAATACGATCACATTGAAGGTAAATTGTTTACTGATAAATTGAGCCCGCTTAGAAGAGCTATGCTAAAAAGCAAATTTGAGGCTATTAAGAAAGGGGCTGTAAACGTAGATTACAAGATGAAGTTCCCTCAGGCTAACAAGGGCAAGAAGAAGTAAAGATTAATTGCTCTTACTTTTATCTCCGTTGATAATTTGTTGAATAAAGGAACCCCAGGCGAAGGGATTTAAAAGCGGATTAGCCATCCGCTGATTTATTGCCTTGTTGGTCAGGGCAATATGGTTGTTCTGGAAATTAACTCCCCTCATCTCCTGTCCGTCTCTCGGCAGGTCGCGCGCCATGGCCAGCAACGAAGATCTTGCCACATTCTTTTTAGCGATTTCGAGATCATCATCTGCGAACTTCATAGACATGAACTCCTTGGTAAATTCGTCGACACTGGCCCACGGCAGTACGGATACCATCGGGAGGTTGACAACAATTGGTTTCATTTTAACAACTACGGTATAGCTTTTTTCACCTTCCATGTCTGGAATGACGAGAGCCTCCCGGCGATAACCAACTGAACTAAATAGGATGGTGTCGCCCTGAGCGGCTACGAAAGAGAAGTATCCCTGAAAATTGGCTGATACCGTTTTGTTGTTTTTATTTTTATTGGTAACGGTAACGTAAGGCACCACAACGTTTGAGTCGACATTATATATTATCCCTGAAAATTGCACAAGCGGCTTTTCCTGAGCCTGTGCAAAACCAGTTGCAAATATCATGATCAATGCTGTGATAACTATTCTCATCGACGTAAACCTATCAATAATTGTGCTATTATTTAGTTAAAATCTGTTAAAAGCCAAAAAAGCGAAACATGTTACATGATTCGCTTTTTTGGGTATGTTAGCTGTTTTTATTGTGCTACATTCGGCATAACTGCATTGGGGTCGTCCATATCCGTGAGGTTAATGGCCTCAATTCCCTCAATTTCAGGAACTGACCTTTTGATGGCCTGTTCAATCCCTGCTTTCATCGTCATCACGCTCATGGGACAAGATCCGCATGCGCCCAGCAATCTGACTTTAACTATATTTTCAGGAGTTATTTCTTCCACCGACACATTGCCACCGTCTGCTTCCAGGTACGGCCGAATGCTATCTAACGCACTTTCCACTCTTTGCAACAAATCCATAATAATCTTTTTATAAAATTACACAATAATCTCCAATTATACAGAAGCCGGCTTGGCATTATGGATAGCAACCTGCTGGGCAACCCGCTCCGCAACACTCATGAATGCCGCTGACATCGGGTTTTCGTCCTGCAATATCACGGGTTCGCCACCGTCTCCCGCCTCACTGATGGCTTGCACCAGGGGAATCTCTCCCAGGAACGGTACATTAAACTTCTCAGCCAGCGATCTGCCTCCGCCTTTCCCAAAAATATAATATTTATTCTCAGGAAGCTCAGCAGGCGTGAAATAGGACATATTCTCAACAATTCCAAGAACCGGAACATTGATGGCATTCATCATGAACATACCGATGCCTTTTTTAGTATCTGCCAAAGCAACTTTCTGTGGGGTAGTTACGATCACTGCTCCTGCTACCGGATAGGTCTGCGTCAAAGTGATGTGTATATCGCCAGTTCCCGGAGGAAGGTCTACTACTAGATAATCCAAATCCCCCCAATCAGCGTCATTGAATAGCTGTTTGACAGCGTTTGAAGCCATTGGTCCTCTCCATGGAATGGGCTGTTCGGGATCGGTAAAGAACCCGATAGAGAGCAGTTTGATCCCAAACTTCTCTATTGGCTGAATACGGGTCTTGCCCTCGGGAGTCTGGATGGCCTCCGGCTTGGCATCTTCTACTCCGAACATGATCGGGATGGAAGGGCCGTAGATATCCGCATCAATTAAACCGACTCTGGCACCCTTCTTAGCTAATCCAAGAGCTATATTGGCTGATACAGTTGATTTACCAACACCGCCTTTACCTGACGCTACAACGATGATGTTACTGATGTTATTAAGGGGCTGGTTCTTTTGAGTGGTTACACGGGATGTCATCTTTACGTCGACTTTAGCGTTGGGACTAATAAAGTGAGCGATGGCATTGCGACAAGCGTTCTCAATCAAGCCTTTTAGCGGACATGCTGGTGTGGTGAGTATAACCGTAAATGTAACATGGTCACCTTCTATAATTATATCTTCAATCATGTTGAGGGTTACCAGGTCTTTTTTGAGATCCGGTTCTTCAACATGGCTTAAGGCATGTAATACCTTTTCCTTTGTAATCATCTGATGAATATTAAAAAACAAAATTAATGAAACCTACCCGCTTAACTGCCTGTTTCTTTATGTTTTTACAGATATTTACACTTTGGAAACTAATCTTTTCCGATTAGCGTTTCCTTTATGCGTCTAATAATTAAATATGTCCGGATACATGCGTATTCCTACGAACTATAAAAAGTACTTAAAAATTTCGGGTATTGTTCTGCTGATCTTACTGGTAATTGCCGGAATCCTCGGTTTTATTGCATATTCAAAGCGGGAAAGTTTGCTGAAGCAGATGGTTGCTAAGGCGAAAGCCAAAGCGAAAAGGGACTATAACTTAAATTTGAACATCAATAATCCGAGATTTGAAGGGCTGCGGACAATCGCTTTCTCGGACATTTCCATCGTACCAGAAAACCGGGACAGCCTCCTCTCCGTTCAGGATCTGCATGTGGGGGTTAAACTTATGCCCCTGTTATTCGGCGACATAAAGCTGCTCGGGCTCCGGGTGAACAAAGCATATATCCATCTTATCAAGCGGGATACAGTACGTAATTACGATTTCCTGTTCAAGAAGAAAAAACCCAGCTCTACTGATAAAGGCAAAGCGGATTATGCGGAACTGGCGAATAACCTGCTCAACCAGCTTCTGTATAAGATTCCTGATGAAATGGACGTAAAAGACTTCAAACTTACGATCATCAGGGATGAAGAGGAGCTGAGCTTTCATACAACTTCAGCCGTTATTGAGAGCGGAGAACTTAAATCGACCATTTTGGTTAACGGTGATGAGTCCGTCTGGCACATCGACGGAAACGTGGATGCTGATGATAAGAAACTGGATATAAAGCTGTATGCTGATAACAAGAAAGTGGAGTTGCCAATGCTCGAGAAAAAGCTGGGGGGGAAGATCAACTTTGATACTGTATATACGCAGCTAAAGAACACACGGAAGAAGGGTGATGAGTTTCATATTTACGGTTCATGGGCAATCAGCAATCTGCTGATCAATCATCCGAGGATTGCGGCTAATGACATCATACTCCCAAGCGGTTCCATTGATGCAGACATTCTGATCGGGAAAGACTTTCTTGCTATTGACAGTTCCTCAGTGATTCATCTGAAGAATATTCAGGCAAATCCTTACATCAAGTACACGATGGGCAAGAACAAGTCTTACGCTCTTAAGCTAAAAACAGGCGATATGGATGCTCAGGAATTGTTTAACTCCTTTCCTATCGGCCTGTTTGAGTCGCTTGAAGGCATTCAGGTGGAGGGTAAGCTTCGGTATGAAATGAGCTTTTTTCTGGATACCCGCCGGCCAGACAGTGTTCAATTTAGTTCATCAATGAATCCGTCAGGCTTCAGGATTGTAAAATGGGGTAAAACCAATCTTGCAAAAATCAACGCTCCGTTTGTTTATACACCTTATGAGTATGGCAAACCGATGCGAGATATCATTGTTGGTCCCGAAAATCCAGACTATACACCTATCGAGCAGATATCACCTAATTTACGTAATGCATTATTGACTGCTGAGGACCCATCCTTTTATTCTCATAACGGCTTTGTTGAGATGTCAATAAAACGGTCTATTGCTACCAACTTTAAAGAAAAAGCCTTCAAAAGGGGCGGAAGCACCATATCTATGCAGCTGGTGAAAAACGTCTTCCTGATCAGGCAGAAGACGCTTGCCCGCAAGATTGAGGAGATGTTAATTGTATGGTTGATTGAGAACAACCGCGTATCGACCAAGAAGCGAATGTTTGAAGTCTACCTGAATATCATCGAATGGGGACGTAATGTGTACGGTATAGGTGAAGCTGCACGGTATTATTTCAATAAGCACCCATCTGAACTGACATTAGGAGAAGGGATCTACCTGGCGAGCATAGTTCCGAAGCCTAAGTCGTCACTCTATTATTTTACGCATGACGGTGGTTTGCGAACGAGTTTACGAGGTTATTTTAAACTTATCGGCAATCTGATGGCACAGCGTGGATACACATCGCGTGATACCAATGCATACGGATTTTATGGTGTAAGGGTACGAGAAGCACTTCGTCCTGCAGCACCGGTCGTGGATACCATGGAAGTGGATTCACTTTTTGAGGCAGAAGACGATATGGATGGGGGAGATCTGCTCAGGGATATTTTCAAGATCCAGAAAGTGGATACTGTAAAATCGATTTCAGAAAGAACAAAGGAAATAGCCAGGGACACCACTTTGACGCGTGCCGAGAAAAGAAGGTTAAGGCGGGATCTGAAGCGGAAAGAGAAAGAAGCAAGTAACTAAATACCTTTAGGAACGTAAAATGATTAGGGTGTATGCCACCGGGCTGCCGGCAATATGCGGAGCATGGAAGGCGCCTTTGTTAACCTATTGAAAACTAACGAATAGCCAGATGAAAATTGAAATTGAAGATAAAGAATTTACCTGCTTCCTGGAGTATGAGCAGATAAGGAAGCGCACACGCCTCCTGGCCATTCAAATGAACGTAGACTACGATAACCGGTTGCCTGTTGTGATCGCTGTACTGAACGGAAGTTTCCTGTTCATGGCCGACCTGATGAAGGAGGTGAGCATCCCGGTTGAAGTAGCATTTGTAAAGCTTGCCTCCTATCATGGTGGCGAATCGACTTCGGGAACTGTAAAAAAGATGATCGGGTTGGAGATAGACCTTAAAGGCAGAGATGTTATCATTGTGGAAGACATTGTAGATACAGGCATAACACTTTCATACCTTCTTGCCCAGGTTAAAGAACAGAACCCTGCATCAGTGGCCGTATGCACGCTTCTTATTAAACCAGACTCGCTCCAGAAAGAATTTGATGAGATTGCCTATGTCGGTTTCGAGATCGCTAATGAATTTGTTGTGGGCTATGGCCTTGATTATAAAGGACTGGGCCGGAATTTGAAGGATATCTACCGGGCAATTTCCGTTCCCTCGGAAACTTAATAACATTTTTAGCATATTTGCGGTTAAAATTTATTTTAAATGACAATCCACAAAGAAGGCTATACGTCAATAGCGCTTTCCATTTTGCTGATCTTTATAATGAACGCCGTTGCTCACTATTACTGGCCGGATCAAAGTGTAGTCAAGTGGATTATCTATATCGTTTCTTTTCTAATCTTTATTACGGTGCTTCAGTTTTTCAGGCACCCAACACGGAAGACGGTTTTAAATACAGAACATATAATATGTCCTGCCGACGGCAAAGTTGTTGTTATAGAAGAGACGGAAGAAGGTGAATACTTCAAGGACCGCCGCCTACAGGTCTCTATCTTCATGTCGCCTATAAACGTGCATGTCAACCGCAATCCGATTTCAGGAATTGTAAAATACTTTAAATATCATCCAGGCAAATATCTGGTGGCATGGGATCCTAAGTCGTCTACAGACAATGAGCGGACAACCGTCGTTGTTGAACATGAAAATGGCATCGAAATACTCTTCAGGCAGATTGCCGGAGCATTGGCCAGAAGAATTGTTTGGTATATAAAAGAAGGTGATCAGGTTCAGCAGGGCGAACAGTTTGGATTCATCAAGTTTGGTTCGCGTGTGGACGTTTATATGCCCATTGGAACAGATGTTAAGGTTGCCCTGGGCCAGGTGGTTACAGGCGGCGTTACTGTCCTTGCTGACGTCACAAAAGCCGTTGAAGTAAAAGAAAGTTAAGCTTATCGGGAAAACTATATCCCGGCAATTGATTGAACATACAGAAAAGGCTTCAAGGAATGGTGTAATAACATTCCTTGGAGCCTTTTCTTTTATACGCCCGTACACGCTGTATACGTTACCCTAAAGCATTCCCCCAATACAGGGACATAAAAAATCCCGTTCATGGGAATGAACAGGATATGAATTTCTTTAACCGAAGAAGAATTACTTGGTAACTCTCTTAGATTTGATTCTGGCAGCTTTACCAGTTAACGCACGTAGGTAGAACAATTTGGCTCTGCGAACTTTACCAACGTTGTGAACCTCTATTTTGGCAATGTTAGGTGAGTTAATTGGGAAAATACGCTCAACACCAACACCATTAGACATTTTTCTTACAGTAAAGGTTTCGTTATTTCCAACACTATTGCGCTGAAGAACAACTCCCTGGTAGATCTGGATACGCTCTTTGTTTCCTTCGCGGATTTTATAGTGAACGCTTACTGTATCGCCAGATTTGAATGCAGGCACTTCTTTCCTGGCTACAGCCTGCTCTTCAACAAATTTTACTAAATCCATGATTTTATTTATTAAAACGGCATTAAACCTTAATATCCGCCCCTTTTTTCGGAGTGCAATATTAGGCATAATAATTAACATTTGAAAGAATGATTTTCAAATAATTGCAAATTATTCAAATCATTCTTTACCTATTCCATCGAATAGTATATCACTGAACGTAAGATGTTTCAGTTTTACAACGACCTTTTTATTCTAAAAGGTCAGGGCGACGCTGCTTAGTGCGCTCCAGAGCCTTCTCATGCCGCCAATTGTTGATCTTCGCCTGGTCACCACTTAAGAGAATTTCGGGCACCCGGATACCTCTCCATTCGGCTGGCCGGGTATAAACAGGTGCGTCAAGGAGTTCACCCTGAAATGAATCTGAGAGAGCGGACGTTTCATCAGACAGTACTCCCGGAATAAGCCGAACGATAGAATCTACCAGGACAGCGGCGGGAAGTTCTCCGCCGGACAAGACATAGTCTCCTATGGAAATCTCTTTGGTTACGTAGAGATCGCGAATTCTTTGATCGATTCCTTTGTAGTGACCACAAAGAATCATCACGTTCTCGCCGAGAGAGAGCTGGTTGGCTATGGTCTGGCTGAGGGTTTCTCCGTCAGGAGTCATAAAGATAACTTCGTCATATTGACGTTCCGACTGCAGCTTTTCGATACATGCCGCAAACGGCTCAATCGACATCACCATTCCGCTTCCCCCCCCGTAAGGGTAGTCGTCCACATTCTTATGCTTATTGCTCGAATAGTCTCTCAGGTTATGCACCTGGATTTCGACTATACCTTTCTTTTGGGCCCTTTGCAAAATGGAATGGGCAAAAGGACTATCCAATAAACCGGGAAGTACTGATATTATATCAAATCGCATAGTTACTAAGCTAAATATACGTCCAAAAGCCCGTCGGGCAGCCTTACATGTAAGTTTGATTCTTCCTCGTCAATTGATACAATCATATCGTCATTAAGCGGGAACATGATCTCTCGGAACTTGTAAGATACCACTGCGATGAACTGCTGCGGATATTCATGAACCTCCATGATTTCTCCAAGTTCTCCCAGCTTCTCGTCGTGAGCAATATACCCCTTGAGGTCTGTGTAATAAAACTCGTCATCTGATCTTTCAGGTTTCTTTGAAAGAGGCAGATAGAGTTTCTTCTTGAGTAACTTTTCTGCCTTTTCAATGACATCAATGTCTTCGAAGTAGAAATAGCCGGTGGAGTTTGAATGCAGCTTGTAGGAGGCAGAAAAAAATGGGATAAGCTTCTTATTGATTTCGATGAACACCGAATCTAATTCGAGATCTTCATAATCGTCGAATTCAAAGTACACCTGCACTTCGCCCTTAAGCCCTTTAGTTTTAGTAATATATCCGATGTAAAAGCTTTCTTCTAACGTCATAGCCTTGAAATAAAAATGTCATTTCAACAAAAAGAATTGCCTGAATCAGGGAACTCAATCTGCCAAAATGACATTTGATGTTTTTGTAAGAAAAACTATTCAGCGTTTTCTGAAGTTTCTTCTGACGCAGCCTCTTCAGAAGCAACTTCTTCTGCAACTTCTTCTGCTGGAGGAGTGTTCTTTGCAGCGATTGCAGCAGCTCTTTCTTCCTTTTTCTTCGCTTCAGCAGCTAAAGCGGCTTTTTTAGCAGCATCTTTAGTTTGGTTGAAGTTCTCTTTCTTTCCAAGAGCTTTATCTTCTTTGCTCTGAACCCACTCGTTAAATTTAGCTTCAGCTTGTTCAGCAGTCAACGCGCCTTTCTTTACACCACCGTTGAGATGTTTCATGTAAAGGACACCTTTATCTGAAAGAAGTGTACGAACAGTATCGGTTGGCTGAGCACCTTTGTCCATCCAGTCCAATGCTTTATCAAAGTTCAGATCGATTGTCGCTGGATTGGTGTTCGGGTTGTAAGAACCTAAACGCTCAATGAAACGACCATCTCTTGGTGCACGTGCATCTGCTACTACTACATAGTAAAAAGGCTTACCTTTTTTACCGTGTCTTTGCAATCTAATTTTAGTTGCCATTTTTTTAATTTATATTTATGTATACAACATAGTTCCCGGAGTATCCTTCTGCGGGGTCGCAAATGTAGTGATATTTAGTTACATTTAAAACATATTGGGCTGTTTTTTAGGCAACAAGAAGTGATAACTAAAGAAGACTAACCAAATACTATAGGCTGCGATTAACTTTGATAGCTCCTTGTGTGTGAATAAACAAATATAGACCATTTAGAAATAGAAATTTCAGGACTTAATAACAGCGGCATGGATCGGCGAGCATTGGAAACCTTGACAACAGTCCTTGATAACTTAAGAGATGCAATCTGGAGCTTTGATCTGATCAAGCAACAATACATTTATGCAAACCGGCGATTCAATGAAATGTACGGCGCTTCTCCGGATCAATTGCTGGCTGAGCCCTTTAAATGGAGAACTACAGTACATCCTGAAGACTATGCTTTTGTGAACAGGGAAACACAGCGGCTATATCATGGTGAGAGTGTGGAACTGGAATTTCGAATCGTCGTCAACGGGCAGATAAGGTGGGTAAGCGATCGTAAGTCGCCTGTTTTCGACTCGGGAGGTAAGCTTTTCGCCGTCGTAGGAATCACCACAGATATTACGGATAAAAAACATGCGGAGCTCGTTCTGAAAGACTCCGAATATACGTACCGGTATCTTTTCCTCAACAATCCTAATCCTTTATGGATTTATGACCGGGAGACCCTTGCTTTTATGGCTGTGAATAACGCTGCTATTTCTGAGTATGGATTTACGGAAGAAGAGTTTCTTTCTATGAAAATCACCGAGATCAGGCCGGAAGAAGAAGTGCCCAGACTGCTTTCATCTATTGTCGGGGTTAAAGGAGTGCACAGTCGCACTAAAGGCTGGAAACATCGTACGAAAAACGGAAAGCTTCTGGATGTGATTATATCAGGACACGGTATCGTTTACAATGGCCGGGAATGTGAGATCATCATGGTGCATAATGTGACGGAAATGATGAGGGCACGCGAGGAAGTGATCATTGCTAAAACCAACCTGGATGCGTCTATCAATAACATCAATAATCTAATCTGGTCTGTCGACTCCGAATACCGAATCCTTTCAATGAACACGGTTTTTAAAAGGCAGATTAAAGCAAGTTATAATCTGGAACTTTCGGCAGGGGACTCCATTTTGCTGGAGGCCCTGGACCCCGAACAGATCAAAAAATGGAAGACTCTTTACGACAAAACTCTGGCCGGAGAAGTAATCGTATTTAATACGAGCGTGATTGGACTAAAAAACACCTATGAGATTAAGATGAATCCTATATATCATGACGATAAGATCATCGGCGTTGTAAGCCAGGGCCGTGACATTCAGGATGCTTTGAATGAGGCGATTCGTGCGCAAAAGCAAAACGAAGAACTACGTCAGATAGTTGAACTTGCTTCTCATGACATCAGAGGACCGGTAGCATCTCTGATGGGAATCGTACCCCTGTTCAATGAATCGCAACCTGATGATCCCTTCAATGCTGACATCATTAATCATGTAAGGACCCTGGCCACTCAGTTGGATGATATCCTTCACAAGATCGTAGATAAAAGTTATCTGCTTCAGCAGGAAAATGACCTTACAGATGTCTCTCCACAAAGTCGATCAGGGAATGAATGACTTTTATATGGATTTCCTGGGCATGATCAGCGTATTCTGACCAGGGAGCCCTGATCTCGACATCGCAAAGCGCAGCCATCTGTCCACCATCTTTTCCTGTCAGTCCGATGATTTTCATTCCACGATCTTTAGCCGCGACGATCGCTTTTAGTACGTTTTCGGAATTTCCGCTTGTACTGATCGCCAGTAAAACATCATTCCGGTTTCCGATTGCTTCGATCATGCGGGAAAAAACATGCGCATAGCCATAGTCATTGGCGACACAAGATATATGGGAGGGATCAGATATAGACAGGGCTGCCAGGGCTTTTCGATCATCTCGGTAACGTCCGCTCAGCTCTTCAGCGAAGTGCATGGCGTCAGACATGGAGCCTCCATTGCCGCAAGACAAGACCTTGTTCCCAGAAGCAAAGGCTTCGGAAAGCAAACGTCCTGCAGCTTCAATTTTCTCAAAGTTCGATTCATCGCCTAGAAAAGTGCTTAGCACCGCATGAGCTCCTAGAAAGTGCTGTTTAACTGATCCCATTTAATATCCGGAAGTTAGGTGTTACAATGAAAGTATGTTTACAATCTTCAGAAGTCGTGGGTCTGCTTCTGAAAGATGTTTTACTGCATTGTAAAATGGTGTATAATGAATGTTATGATTAACTAAACCAACCATCATACTTTTTTGCCCGTTCAGAAGGGCTTCAACTGCTGCTACTCCGAGGCGGCTGGCCAGAACCCTGTCCATACAACTAGGCCTTCCCCCGCGTTGAATGTGTCCGAGGATAGAAAGTCTCGTATCGTAGTTAGGAAATTTTTCCTTGATTAACTCGGTAATTTCGAAACCGCCAATCTCGTCTCCCTCTGCTACAATTATGATTTTTGATGACTTGTCTTTACGACCACTGGCCAGTCTTTTAAATAACTGATCGACATCAGTACGCGACTCGGGAATAAGAATGGCTTCGGCACCAACGCCGATACCACTTCTTAAAGCGATCAGGCCTGAGTCTTTTCCCATAACTTCAACGATGAATAGCCTGTCATGCGATTCGGCAGTATCTCTGATTTTGTCTACTGCATCAATAACAGTATTAATAGCTGTGTCATATCCGATTGTAAAATCGGTGCCAATGAGGTCATTGTCGATCGTTCCAGGCATTCCGATAACGGGAATATCAAACTCCTTACCAAATATATTCGCTCCTGTAAAAGTACCCTCTCCGCCAATAGCTACCAGAGCATCAATATTGTTTTTCTTCAGGTTATCATAAGCCTTTTGTCTTCCTTCTTTCGTATAGAAAGAATCACTTCTGGCCGTTTTAAGGATGGTACCTCCGCGTTGAATGATATTCGCCACCGACTTCCGGTTCATGGGAATAAACTCGCCGCCGATAAGGCCTTCGAAACCTCTCATAATACCCGTAACCTGGATATCATAATAAAGGGATGTTCTTACAACTGAGCGGATCGCCGCATTCATTCCTGGTGCATCACCTCCTGAGGTGAAGACCCCGATATTTTTTATTGTATTCTTGTCCATTGTAGTCTCTAAAATTCCGCTGAAAGTTTAAACCAATTCAGGCGATGTAAAATTTTATATAAATATCGCTCAAATATACTTAAGCTCCTTCAATCCAAAGCACCTTAACCCATCCTTGGTTTTAAGTTCGAGCAGCCCGGCCTCTGTAACTCCTGTAATTTCAGCATCAAAGCGTACTCCTTCCCGTTCGAATGCAGCAAGAGTATTCAGACGGTATAGCTTGGTTGTGTACTCCTCGCGTTGTAGAACCAGCTCGCCATTCTTCAACTGACCGAATCTCTTTTCAATAGCGGTGCAAAGGTGCGTTAATACATCGTTAAGAACCAATTCTCTCTTGGTTATGAGCGCAGTGGACGTAATATTTTTGATACTGCCAGGGAAGCTGGTCTGATTGACGTTCAAGCCGATTCCGACTATGGAGTACTTCCAGTTTGCACCGCGCACAATATTCTCAATCAGCACACCTCCGAGTTTTTGATCATGGAAAAAAATATCATTTGGCCACTTAATCTTACATTCTGATCCAATAAAAGAACATAAAGCATCGTTAATAGCTAAACTTATGGCTATATTAAGAGAAAACTGCTGCGAAAGCGGTAAGAAAGTGGGAGATAAGAGAATGCTGAATGTTAAATTTTTACCTGGCTGGCTCACCCAGTTGTTGTTAAACTGGCCCCGGCCTGCGAATTGGTCTTCTGCCAATATAACAGTTCCTTCGGGCAATGGCTTGGAATTTGCCACTTGTTTTTTAAGATAATCATTTGTTGAATCAACGCGCTTTAATGAGACAATATTTTGACCGACAAATAATCCTGAAAATGTTTTATTTTGCAAAGCGTTAATTGACTAATTTTAGCCAAACATAATTTTTTTTAATGATAAAAAACCAAGGACGTAATGAATCCGCTTACATTTCTGAATTAGCCATATATGGAATTCAGGAAAAAAAAGGAAACGAGATTGTAAGGCTGGATTTAAGAAATATTCATAGTTCTGTAGCAGATTATTTCGTTATCTGCCATGCAGAATCTACCACTCAGATCCGGGCAATTACCAGGAGCATTGAAGAAGAGGTCCACAAGGCTACAGGCGAATGGCCTGCCAGAGTAGAGGGTCTCGAATTTGCAGAGTGGATCCTTCTTGACTATGTTGATGTCGTTATCCACGTCTTCAAAACAGATAAACGTGAGTATTACGGTATTGAAGACCTGTGGGGCGATGCTGAAACGATGCACTACCAGAGTGCATAAAAAAGTTAAATAAAACTGATAATGAAAGACGTAAATACCGATAATAAAAAAGGGTTTATCAAGAAAACAGGGAAGAAGATGGTTCCCAAACCTCCAAGATTCAATATCATGTGGGTGTATGCGGGAATTATTCTGCTCCTTTTTGTAGTGCAATGGTTTTTCAATAACCAGACTATAAAAAAGATCACCTATCAGCAATTCGAAACCGAATATCTGCGGCCGGGAGACGTAGAAAAGATTGTCGCCTATAAAAGCAATGATTTAGTAGTTGCTGAGGTGTATATCAAAAAAGACAGGCTGAAGGATCCTAAATACAAAGATGTCCGCACAGAAGACAACTTGAACATGGGCAACGCTGCTGGTCCTCAATTCCAATTCACTGACGGATCATTTGACGGGTTGGAGGCTAAAATAAAAGAGGCCGAGAAAGATCTGCCAGCAAATCAGCGCACACCTGTAACTTTTGATACACGCGAAAATTTCTGGGCGAGCTGGTTTATGTCAATTATCCTTCCTGTGCTGTTGCTTATTGGATTCTGGGTGTTTATTATGCGCAGAATGGGCGGCGGAGCCGGTGGTGGTGCGGGAGGCCAGATCTTCAATATTGGAAAGTCTAAGGCTACTCTTTTCGACAAAGAAGCGCAGGTATCTGTAACGTTCAATGACGTAGCGGGACTTGAAGAAGCCAAGCTTGAGGTAATGGAAATTGTAGATTTCCTTAAGAATCCTAAAAAATATACCAATTTGGGAGGAAAGATTCCAAAGGGAGCACTGCTGGTCGGTTCGCCGGGAACTGGAAAGACTTTGTTAGCTAAAGCCGTCGCAGGTGAGGCACAGGTACCTTTCTTTTCACTTTCAGGATCTGACTTTGTCGAGATGTTTGTAGGTGTCGGAGCTTCCAGGGTGAGGGATTTGTTTAAGCAGGCAAAAGATAAAGCTCCCTGCATCATATTCATCGATGAGATTGATGCTATCGGACGTGCAAGAGGCAAAAACAATATTGTAGGAGGAAACGATGAGCGGGAAAATACGCTCAATCAGTTGTTGGTGGAAATGGATGGTTTTGGTACTGACTCCGGTATCATCATACTTGCCGCAACCAACAGGCCAGATGTTCTTGACTCTGCACTATTGCGCCCGGGACGTTTCGACAGACAAATTTCTATTGACAAACCAGATTTGGTTGGTCGTGAACAAATATTCAAAGTTCATCTTCAACCAATCAAACTTGCAGAAGAGGTTGACCCTAAGAAGTTGTCTGCGCAGACTCCTGGTTTTGCCGGCGCTGAAATTGCCAACGTATGTAATGAGGCTGCTTTGATAGCTGCCCGTCGGAACAAAGAGGCGGTTGACATGCATGACTTCCAGGACGCCATTGATCGTGTTATTGGCGGATTGGAGAAGAAGAATAAGATTATCTCTCCCGAGGAGAAGAAAATCGTTGCTTACCATGAAGCTGGGCACGCTATAGCAGGTTGGTTCCTGGAACATGCTGATCCTCTGGTTAAAGTGTCGATTGTTCCACGTGGAGTAGCTGCACTGGGGTATGCACAGTACCTTCCTAAAGAGCAATTTTTGTATACCACTGAACAGTTAACGGACAGTATGTGCATGACTCTTGGTGGACGAGTTGCAGAGGATATTGTTTTTGGTAAGATCTCTACCGGAGCTCAGAACGACCTGGAACGTATTACAAACCTGGCATACGGGATGGTGTCTGTATATGGTATGAATGATAAAGTTGGAAACATCTCATTCAATCAGCAGGATCAGTTTACGAAGCCTTATTCGGAAACGACCGGTGAGTTAATTGACTCGGAAGTACGGGTTCTGATTAAGTCAGCTTACGATCGTACGAAACGCTTGTTAATTGAAAAACGAGATGGCTTAGAAAAACTTGCTGCCAAGCTTCTTGAGAAAGAGATTTTGTTTCAAAGCGACCTGGAGGAGATTCTTGGGAAAAGGCCTTTCAGTCATCGGACAACTTACGATGAGTTCGTTAACGGCGATGATACAGGCAACCAGAAACTGGCTGCGGAGAACCTGCACCCTGAACCTTTCGGGGATTCTACGGAACCTCTCCAAAAGAACGAATCAAACAATTAAATATGAAAGCTCCGGTAAACGGAGCTTTTTTTTTCAAAAGGATAATGCATATCTTCGGTTTTTGCTGATCGCCAGTACGGATAAGAATGAAAGAGACTACCTCTAAAGAAAAAATGCTCAAGAGAATACGGAAAGCCTTGCTTGAAAAGCGGGACAATCCACATCCTAACCTTGAAGAAGCACCTTTATATGAAGATTATACTGGCTACCTTGACGTTCTCTTTGCCGAGCAGCTGAGCCTTGTCGCTGGTAAGTTCATCTTTTGTGAAGATGAAATGCAATTTGTCGAAAATCTCCTCCTCCTGGCAGATGAAAAAGGATGGCGGAAAATATACTGCTGGGAGCAACCCCTTCAAGAGCTGCTCACACACTTTGAATTTCCATTTTACAGCACCGACACCGACTTTATGGATGCAGAGGTCGGAATTACATTGTGTGAGTCATTGATCGCACGAAACGGGAGCGTTCTTGTATCTAATGCCAATACAGCGGGGAGAAGATTAAGTATTTATCCGCATTGCCATATTGTTGTCGCTTACACGTCTCAACTGGTTTTGGATCTTAAAGACGGGTTTAAGCAGCTGAAACTGAAATACGACCATAAGGTTCCCTCCATGATATCTACAATTACTGGTCCCAGCAGAACGGCGGATATTGAAAAAACACTAGTTCTAGGTGCCCACGGGCCTAAAGAGTTTATCGTCTTTCTGCTTGAAGGCTAAGTATATTAAAATAGTGACTATACAAGAAATGCGGGTTAAGCCCGCATTTCTTGTATAGTCACTATTTTTCTTTGTTAGCTTAGCTTAAGCAACGCTTCTTTAATCCGTGGAAGCATCTCCTGTATATCACTTAACGAACAAGCACCAATAGAAGACCTGAACCAGTTAACCGAGCTGTCTGCGCCAAAAGCTGAAAATGGAACAAATGCAGTTTTTGCTTCTTTTATTAAATAGAAGTTGATGTCCTCGCTGTTTTGAAGAACTTGTCCGTCAGGCGTGGTTTTTCCCGAGTAATCGATCTTAATGGTCAGATAAATTGCGCCCATAGGTTCGATAACATCAACATTTAAGCCTTCTGCACGGAATTTCTTGAAGCCGTGGTAAATCGCATCAAGGCTATCCTGAATCTTCCGTTTGAAAGCGGTAAGATAGGTTTCTACCGCTGCTGAGTCCTGAAGGAACGCAGCCATGGCAAACTGCTCCGCCTTTGGAGCCCAGGCTCCCATATGCATGACGAGTGTCTTCATTTTGTCAATAATCAGCTCGGGACCGAATCCCCAACCGACACGCACCCCTGTAGAAGCAAAGCATTTAGAAGCGCCGTCAATATATACAACGTAGTCTTTGATGGCGGGGCGAAGCGATACAGGATCATAATGTCTATGCTCACCGAACGTCAGCATGGCATATATTTGATCGTATATTACATATAACGGCTTTTCAGATTCGCCGCGACGGCTATTTTCCTCAAGAACCAGGTCGCAGATTTCTTCCAGGTCTTTTTTCGAAAACATAGTACCAGTAGGGTTCAGCGGGGAACATAGTGCTATAAGACTAGCATTCTTAATATGCGGACGAAGGTCATCTGCAGTCGGCATGAAATTATTCTCCGGGTTCGTGGTAATGGGAATCCCTTTAGCGCCGGTTAAGGAGCAATAGTGATCATTGTTCCAGGAAGGAGCGGCATAGATCACCGTATCACCCGGATCGATAAGTGCAAGATAGGCTGCATAAATCAACGGACGGGAACCACATGATATCAGAATTTCGCTTGTGTTGAAATTTAATTTATAAGCATTTGCCAGGTAATCGCTTACACCTTGTCGTAGCGAAAGGATTCCGTCAGCCGGTGGATAGTTAGTCTGATGCTCGTCATAAGCCTGTTTTATGTTACTTTTCAGAACATCCGGAATTGGGAAAAGAGCAGGATCAAAATCGCCGATCGTAAGGTTTGCGATCTTTTGTCCTTGTTTTTTTAATTCGTTAATCTCTCCAGCAATCTTGATAATTTCGGAGCCTTTTAACTTTTGTGCTAAACGTGATACACTCATTTCTTCTCTTTATGGTATTAAGATACTAAAGCATCTATAGCGTCCTCTACCTTTTTAAAATTAAAATTGTTGACTACGGATTTATATGCGTCGGTGATTTGCGCATTACAAAGGTTTCCAATGCTCCCTTCATGTACGTGCTTTACCGAAGCTGGTGCTTGAAAATTCCCACTTTCGATCTCCAGTCCAACCTTCTTATATGCTTCTCTGAAAGGCAGTCCCTTAAGCACCTCTTCGTTCACTGCTTCCACACTAAACAGATACGCATATTTTGGATCATCCAATATGTCTGCTTTAATAGAAATGTGCTTCAGCATGTATGTGGTCATTTCCAGACATTCGTTTAATGAAGTAAAGGCTGGAAAGAGACTTTCTTTTAATAGCTGCAGATCTCTGTGATAACCTGAGGGAAGATTGGTGGTCATCAGTGTGATCTCATTGGGGAGGGCTTGTATTTTATTGCAACGAGAACGGATCAGTTCAAACACATCCGGATTCTTTTTATGCGGCATAATGCTTGAACCTGTGGTCAGCTCGTCGGGAAACTTAATGAATCCGAAGTTCTGATTGATGAACAGACATACGTCCATAGCCAGCTTAGCCAAACTAGCAGCAACAGACGACATGGCCTGAGCCAGGATCCGCTCCGTTTTACCCCTACCCATCTGCGCGTAGACCACATTATAATTCATGGAATCGAACCCAAGGAGCTGAGTGGTCATAGTGCGGTTGAGAGGGAAGGATGACCCGTAACCGGCAGCAGATCCAAGCGGATTTTTATTACACACCTTCCAGGCTGCCAACATAAGCTCCATATCGTCTACAAGACTTTCAGCATACGCGCCAAACCACAATCCAAAAGATGAAGGCATGGCAATCTGAAGATGTGTATAGCCAGGAAGAAGCTTGTCTTTATGTTGTTCACTGAGATTTACCAACAGCTCAAATAACGATGTTGTGTTCTGTACCAGGTTCTTTATTTCAGCCCTGAAAAAGAGCTTAAGATCTACAAGTACCTGATCGTTTCTAGAGCGTCCGCTATGTATTTTTTTTCCCGCTTCACCAATTCGCTTGGTAAGAAGCAGCTCCACTTGAGAATGTACGTCTTCAACTCCCTCTTCGATCTGGAACTTACCTTGAAGGATTTCCCCGTAGATAGACTTTAACTCTGCCTGAACTGCTTCGAGGTCTTCCGCATCCATCAGTCCTATACTAGCTAACATACGTGTATGCGCAAGCGAGCCCAGAACATCGGCTTCGGCAAGGAACTGATCTAACTCACGATCCTTTCCTACGGTAAAATGTTCGACCGAACCTGATACTTCTTTATCTTTTTGCCAAAGCTTCATTTATGATTATTTTATTCAGTAATGTGATGTAAATCGATATTGCCTCTTCTATCTCTCTAACGTAGATATACTCGTCTGCCATGTGTGATCGTCCAGAAAATCCTGGTCCCATCTTCAGGGAAGGAATATTTAGCAGGGCCTGGTCGCTTGTTGTGGGAGATCCATATGTCTTTCTGCCCATTCCAAGACCGGCAAGCACGATAGGATGGTGCTTATCTATAGAGGAGGGTTTTAGACGCATGGAGCGCGGTTGTACCTCGCTTGACACGTGTTCTCTGATTATTTGCAGGACTTCCTCCATGCTATAGGCATCAGTCAGGCGTACGTCAACGGTAAAATTACAGGTTGCAGGTACAACATTGTGCTGCGACCCGGCATTAACAATGGTAACCGACATTTTGATTGGTCCGAATACTTCCGACTCGCGGGGGAACCTGTAGGTACTGAACCATTCGATATCCTTAATAGCCTTATATATTGCGTTATCCCCCTCATCACGAGCTGCATGTCCGGCCACTCCTGTGGCGACGCAGTCAAGCACCATAAGCCCCTTCTCCGCGATCGCAAGGTTCATTTCAGTCGGCTCTCCTACTATTGCAAAGTCAAGTGTCCCCAATTCAGGCAAAATGAGTTCAATACCATTTAATCCGGATATTTCCTCTTCTGCGGTAGCGGCAAGGCAAAGGTTGTATTGAAGATCAGGGTTCGGATAAAAGTATCTGAAAGCAGCTATCAATGATACCAGTGCGCCCCCGGCATCGTTACTCCCCAGGCCAAAGAGCTTACCGTCTTCCATATCTGCAGCAAAAGGATCTCTGGTATAACCGGGATTAGGTTTCACGGTATCATGATGAGAATTCAGAAGGATTGTAGGCTTGGACGGATCGTAATGAGCATTATAAGCCCATATATTATTAGCTTTCTCGTGAAAACGAATCTGATGCGTTCTGAAAAAAGACTTCAGTAAGGCGGCTGTCTGATCTTCCTCCCGACTTAGAGAAGGTATCTTAATTAGTTCCCTCAGTAACTTAATACTATCCTCTGCAAGCTGATCAATCATCTACTTTTCTTCTGAGTATAAACCACCGGCTTTCAGTGCTGAGAGCTTTATTCCTTTTATCAGCGAGGAACTGAACCCGTGATATTCCATTTCATTCAGGCCTGCAATAGTACAACCTTTAGGTGATGTGACTTTATCAATTTCGCTTTCAGGATGGCTCTCGTGTATCAATAGCAGATCTGCCGCTCCTTTAGCTGTCTGTACAGCCATCTTAAGTGCATCCTCTGCATGAAAGCCTATCTCCACTCCACCTTGCGAGGCGGCACGGATAGCCCTGAGGAAAAACGCAATACCACATGCACAAAGTGCAGTTGCTGATGTCATCAGCTCTTCGTTTATGACGACTACAGAACCAACCGTCTCAAACATTCCTTTTACCAGATCAACATTTTCAGCTGTGGCATTTTCTGAAGCTATGCAGGTCATGGACTGACCGATCGAAATAGCTGTGTTAGGCATCGCCCTTACCACCTGCACATCCTCTCCAAGCTTGGATTTAATATCATTACAGGAAACACCGGAAATGACCGAAATTACAGTATGTTTCTTTGCTTCGATAACCGGTTTAATTTCGTTAAGCAAGCCATTCAATTGCTGGGGCAATACAGCTAAAATAATGATAGAAGCGTTTGAAACTGCTTCGCTATTATCGCGTGATACCTGGTAACCAAGCCCTGACTGCTCAGATAATCCAGAGACATTCCGTCGAGTTAATATGATAGACGAAGCGGTCTGGTAATTTGACTTTACCAATCCATAGGCTAACGAAAGCCCTATATTTCCGCTTCCGAGGATAGCGATATTACCGATTATACTTTTCATCAATATATGGTTATAAATAGCGATGCATCATACATGCAGTTCTCCATGGATTGCAATCACTTCGTTTAAACTTTTGCTAAGCAAATAGTCGCGTACCAAATTGTGCTATACCTAACATCTCAAGTTCTTCAGACTTACCGATATAAACCTCGCTAACCCCGCTATTTATTGCCTGAAAAGCATTCTGAAGTTTAGGTAGCATTCCACCTGCAATAATATTATCCGCTTTAAGGCGGTCAAATTCCGAAGAGCTTATCTCTCTTATAACTGAGCTGTCGTCAGTAACATCTAAAAGTACTCCCTTTTTTTCAAAGCAGTAGACAAGACTCACCTGATAAAGAGAGGATAGCGCAATGGCAAGAGTTGATGCGATTGTATCTGCATTCGTATTGAGAAGTTGCCCCTGTCCGTCATGGGTAATAGCCGAAAATACAGGAACGACGCCTGTCTGCAGAAACCCTCGCAGTTTATCCCGATCTACTGACAATGGTGTTAGATCACCCACAAAGCCGTAGTCTATATCATTTACAGGTCTTTTGATAGCCTTAATGAGGTTTGCATCAGCTCCGGTTAGCCCGATTGCATTACAATTGTACCTTTGCAGTTGAGCAACTATGTTCTTATTGATAAGACCAGCATAGACCATAGTTACTACTCTTAACGTGTCTATGTCAGTAATCCTCCTGCCATCAATCATCTTGGGTTCAATTCCCATCGTATGAGACAGATCAGTTGCAATCTTGCCGCCACCATGGATAAGTATTTTATCGCCTGGCAGAGCGGAGAAGTCTTTTAAAAAATAATGAAGGTTTTCTGAATTGTCAATGACATTTCCTCCGATCTTAATGACATATAGCGGTTTCTTATTATCCATCATCTCTCTATATTGATGAAAGCAAGTTCTTTAGAACTGTTTGAGCTGCCCAGAGACGATTTGCGGCTTCCTGTATGACAATGGACTCCCCGCTATCCAGTATCTCCGAAGAAAGTTCAAGATCTCTCCGAACCGGAAGGCAGTGCATAACTTTGGCTTCATTAGTAATTTTCAATCTTTCAAGGTCAAGCATCCATCCATCTCCTGAGGAGATAATTTTCCCATAGTCCTGATAGCTCGACCAATTCTTAACATAGACAAAATCTGCATTCTTTAGCGCCTCATTCTGATCGTACGTTATCTGCGCACCGGAGGTAAACTCGTCAGCAAGCTCATAACCTTCGGGATGCGTAATAACAAAGTCAAGCAAACCTTCAGCCTGGGCACGGCACATCCACTCGGAAAATGAGTTTGGAACTGCTTGAGGCAAGGGCTTTATATGGGGAGCCCAGGATAATACCACTTTCGGCCGGGCTATCTTTTTATGCTCCAGAATAGTGATCAAATCGGCAAAGCTCTGCAGCGGATGCCGGGTCGCGCTCTCCAGACTTACCACAGGAATGCCACTGTACTTGATGAACTTGTTGAAGATTTCTTCGCTGTAATCCTCCTCCCTGTTTTTTAACCCAGGAAAAGAGCGGATTCCCAAGACATCGCAATACTCACCAATTACCGCTGCCGCTTCGCGAATATGCTCCACAGTTGTACCGTTCATGATCACCCCATCGCGCGTTTCAAGAGCCCAACCTTCCTTATCCATGTTCATCACCATTACATTCATACCCAGATTAAGAGCCGCTTTTTGGGTACTTAAACGAGTACGGAGGCTGGGATTCAGAAAGATAAGTCCTAAAGTCTTATTCTTTCCGAGACTTTGGTCAGCATAAGGGTTTGCTTTAATTGCAAGAGCTTTCTTTACCAGCTCACTTACATCAGCAACGTCATTAACAGAAGTAAATAGATTCATCTTTGGGTGTTCTCTCCCTTTAGGGATTTAAAGTTCTATTGAATGCCTCCAGAAACCTGTCAGCATGTGCTTTATTTAAATTCAGCGCAGGAAGCAAGCGAATAACATTCGGCTTGGCTTCCCCCGTAAAAATATGATGTTTAAATAATAAATCCTTCTTAACGTGAGAAAGTTCTTCAGGAAGATCGATCCCGATCATTAACCCCTTGCCCCTTACTTCGCGCACCTGTTGAAACTTTCTCAGTTCTTCCATCAGGTATTTACCTACTGTCGATGCATTTAAAAGTAAATTTTCGTCCTCCATAACCTCTAACACAGCAAGCGCAGCGGCACATGCCAGATGGTTTCCGCCAAAAGTGGTGCCGAGCATTCCATGCCAAGGCTTAAATTTGGCTGCTATGGAGATCCCTGCTACTGGAAAACCATTTCCCATACCTTTTGCCATGGTGTATATATCTGCATCTACCCCGGCGTGGTCATGAGAGTAAAATTTGCCAGATCGGGCGTAACCGCACTGAACGGAATCAGCTATATAAACAGCGTTATAGGTGTCACACAAAGTCCGTATGAGCCGCAAAAAATCATCATTTGCCGGCTTAATTCCTCCAACGCCTTGAATTCCTTCGATAATAACCGCAGCTATCTCATTACCATAAGACTGAAAAGCTTCATTGAGCGCATCAAGATCATTGAAGGGAAGGAATACTATATTAGACGTTTCATTAACGGGAGCAACGATTTTAGGATTGTCTGTAGCTGCGACAGCCAAAGATGTGCGCCCGTGAAAAGCACCTTTGAAAGCGATGATCTTCTTTCGTCCATTGTAGAAAGAAGCAAGCTTCAGGGCATTTTCATTTGCCTCCGCTCCTGAATTGCAAAGAAACAATTGGTACTCCGATTTTCCCGAGCTTTGCCCAAGTTTCTCCGCTAGTTCTTCCTGCCCCTTTATACGAATCGAATTTGAGTAAAAACCGATTTTATTTAGTTGCTCAGTTAGCCTCTTAACATAATGAGGATGGCTATGACCTATCGATATAACAGCATGGCCTCCATAGAGATCCAGATATTCCTGACCATTGTTATCCCAAACAAGGCTTCCCTCACCTTTTACGATCTCGATTGGATTTAAGGGATATACATCAAATAATTTCATTGGCATTATCTATATAATTACTCCTCCGATAAGCTTTTGCTATTCGGTCATTAGAAAGCTGCTGCTTTCAGCCTTAATCCGGCTTGCTCATCAAATCCAAAAAGCAAGTTCATATTCTGTACTGCCTGCCCGGAAGCACCCTTAAGAAGATTATCAATTATGCTGATGATAAGCAACTTATTGTCGTGTTTCTCCAGATAAAGGAAGCACTTATTGGTATTGACAACCTGCTTAAGATCAATGTTCTTTTTAAGAACATGTGTGAAAGGATGATCCTCGTAATATTTTGAGAAAAGTTCTGAAGCCTGCTCTAAACTAAGGTCAGACTCCGTATATAAAGAAGCGATAATGCCCCTGGTAAAATCCCCTCTGTAGGGGATAAAGTTCATATCGTCCCTGGTAATTAATGAGCCTGCCTGGTTCAGCGACTGAGTAATCTCTTTCAGGTGCTGATGGGCAAACGGCTTATATACAGATGAGTTGTTATTTCTCCAGCTGAAATGAGAAGTGGGTGATAAGCTCTGCCCAGCTCCCGTCGAGCCTGTGGTCGCAGAGATATGGACTTCTTTATTCAGATTACCAGATTGCGCCAGAGGCAGCAAAGCTAATTGTATGCAAGTAGCAAAACAACCCGGATTAGCAATATTACGGGCCGTTTTTATTTTCTCCTTTTGAAGTTCCGGCAAGCCATAGACAAAGCCACCTCTAAAATCAGCATTCTCTTCTAATCTGAAATCCTGACTCAGATCGATTACTCTGACTTTGGGGTCTACTGGATTTTTATCCAGGAACTTTTTCGCATCCCCATGTCCGACACAAAGAAACAGCACATCTATATCCTGAGATAAAGTGTCAGTGAAAGCGATAGAAGTTTCGCCTGTAAGGTCCGTATGAACGTCAGAAACCAGATTTCCTGCGTTGCTATTACTATGAACGAAATGTATATCCACATGAGGGTGATTTACCAGCAGGCGAAGCAATTCACCTCCCGTATAACCAGCGCCGCCAATAATTCCAGCCTTAATTTTTTGCATAATATAATTTATGTAAACTTTTCTTCATAACGCGTCAACCTTCCGGCAGCCCGTTCACTATATGATAACGAAAGATTACGAGATCCCTTCATTAACCTTATGCCAGATAGAAACCTGGTTTCCGAAAATCTTAGAGAAGCCTTTCACATCCTCTCCAGTATAGCCTTCGTTCATTTCTCCATAGCTACCAAACTTGCTGCTCATCAGATCATTTTCAGATTCGATACCGATAACAAGGAAACGATAAGGAAGTAACTGAACAAACACTTTTCCATTTACCGTTTTCTGAGCACTTGTCATGAATGCCTCAATGTCCCGCATGATCGGATCATGAAACTGACCCTCATGCATCCAGTTTCCATAAAACATTGCCAACTGATCTTTCCAGCTCAATTGCCATTTGGTTAAAGTATGCTTTTCTAAAGCATGGTGAGCTTTGATAATGACCATTGGAGCTGCAGCCTCAAAGCCTACACGACCCTTAATCCCAATGATGGTATCGCCTACATGTATATCCCGTCCAATTCCGAAGGGAGCTGCGATCGCTTGAATTGCTTGTATCGCCTCCACCGGATGTTCATACCTCTGCCCGTTAACTGCTACGAGCTCCCCCTGCACAAATTCAAGCTCCAGATCTTCTGCTATACTCTTGGTAACCTGTGTAGGCCAGGCTTCTTCAGGAAGCATTCCTTTTGAGGTAAGCGTTTCCTTTCCACCTACTGATGTTCCCCAAATACCCTTATTTATGGAGTATTTTGCTTTCTCCGCATTAATTTCCACACCATGCTGATGTAAATATTCGATCTCGGCTTCGCGACTAAGCTTCTGGTCCCGTATAGGTGTTATTATGCCGACCTTGGGAACAAGGATATTGAAAATCATATCAAAACGCACCTGATCGTTACCTGCGCCAGTACTTCCATGAGCAACAAAATCTGCGCCTATTTCTTTCGCATAGTTGGCGATAGCAGTTGCCTGAGTAACTCTTTCGGCACTTACAGACAAGGGATAAGTATTATTTTTAAGTACGTTTCCGTAGATCAGATAACGTAAAGAACTGTCGTAATAGCCTTTAACTGCGTCAACAGCATGATGAGAAGCAACTCCTAACTCATATGCTCGTTTTTCAATTTGTCTAAGTTCTTCCTCACTGAACCCACCGGTATTTACAATTACGGAATGAACTTCAAGATCAAGATCTTTTGACAAGTAAATCGCACAGTAAGAAGTATCTAATCCACCACTGAAGGCTAAAACAACTTTCTTTTTCATTTAATATTCATTTAGTAACAGGAAGACGGTCAAAGAGCCCGGATCTTCCAGATTGTTATATATAAACGGGTCGCATTGCCCGCGTTGATTGTCAGTTTATTACGAATGAACGGCTGCTAAAAGCACTTTCGCAGAACCTTTAAGCTTAGCCTCAATCCGTTCGAACAGTGAGGCCTTTCGAGTCACCTTACTGAGCTTTTCGTTCTGTATACGCTGCTGCTCTTCTAACTCTTTCATCTTCTCCACCGGATCATAGAGCATGGCGGTGCAGAGACAATTTTTGCGCTCCTTCATGGTAAGGATATCATAATTCACACAGCTTTTGCACCCCTGCCAAAACTTATCATCCTGCGTAAGCTCTGAATAGGTGACTGGTTCATACCCAAGTTCAGAGTTTATCTTCATTACGGCCAGACCCGTAGTTAAGCCAAATATTTTCGCTTCAGGATATTTCTCCCGGGAAAGTTTAAATATCCTGTTTTTGATTGCTTTTGCCAATCCGCATTTTCTAAATTGCGGATTCACGATTAGACCCGAATTCGCAACAAAGCTTTCATGCTGCCAGGTCTCTATATAGCAAAATCCTGCCCACGTGCCATCCTGGTGAAGCGCAATCACAGCCTTCCCTTCCCGCATTTTGGTGGCCACATACTCCGGACTTCTCCGTGCAATCCCGGTTCCACGAGCTTTGGCAGATTCTGCCATCTCATTACAAATTTGCTCTGCATAACCAGTATGGATATCCGAAGCTACTATTACAGAAAAATCTTTTTCGTTCATTTTAAAGAAATCCGCTCTTAACGGACGAAGACTCCGCGTCTTGACAATTTTCCAGAAAAATTATTGATTTGACTCTGACGATACCAAGAGCCTTTAAGGGGAGGAATGCCGGCAGTTATCAAACTCTCGGCATAAATGGTCGTCGGTGCCTGAACACCAATTTCCCATTGATATTCTTTTCACCTATCACTACAGGAACATGCCCGGATAACGAGGGACATGCTGAAGTAATGTTAAAAAGAGAATTGTTCATTTCAGTTAACTTACGATATGTAAAACCTATAATTACAATACAAAATTATTGAATTAAATGTAAGTATTGCAACATCAATAAACATTTTTATTCATCTGTGAGTCAAGATATAAGCAATTCACTTTTTATTTTGCGTTCCGCGGAGAAGGATTTAATCATAGGATAGCGTATCACCCGAACTTAGAATGGCAAATCATCTGAGGAATCAGCAGAATAATCTACCTGCGGTTCCTGATAATCAGAAGCACTTTTGTGGCTCGAAGTATCAGTGCCTTCATCGCCTGATGCTCCCCTCCTTCCTAGCATATTGAAATTATCCGCCACAATCTCCGTCACATATCTCTTCGTGCCGTTTTTATCATCATAGCTGCGCGTCCGAAGCTTCCCTTCAACGTAGACTAGCTCGCCTTTTTTCAGATATTTTGCGGCTACATCGGCAAGTCCCCGCCAAACAACGATGTTATGCCACTCGGTCTGTTCAACTCTTTTACCATCTCTGGTATACGTTTCTGACGTGGCTAGCGTAAAATTAGCAACGCTGGCGCCGCCTTCTAAGTGTCGGATCTCAGGATCTTTGCCCAAGTGCCCAACCAAAATGACTTTGTTAACTCCTGCCATAATTTAACTTTTTAATTATGAAGTCAATGTAGGAAGTTTCTAAGAAATGAGAAAATTATTTTTGGCTGTGCTAGCATCTGAAGCTCATCCAACCCTACAAATTGCCAGCCCTTTTCAGCTATTAGTCCAGGCTTATTCGTTTCTATTACCACAAACTGTGCATGGATCGTCTGATGACTTAACTGATGCTTCGTCGGACCATGAACCGAAAGAACAGTAACCCCTTCGCCGAAAGCCCTTACAAAATCTGGTAACACAAGCACCTCCGATACATCAAGTGGTCTTTCCGATTCAAAAAGAGGGAACTCATATAAATTTTCCCAAATATCTTTCGGCCCGCGCTTATTTAACAATATCAAATCACCCGACAGAACAACTGCATAGTTGAAATGCCTCGGTCTGGGAGGCTGTGCTTTCTTCTTGACGGGTAGTTCGGCAATCCTATCATTTCGCAAGGCAAAACATTGCTGGCTTAACGGACATACACGGCAGTCAGGATTACGAGGTTTACAAACCATGGCACCGAACTCCATCATAGCCTGATTGCTGGTTCCCGGATCATTCTTATCGATGACGCTGTTTGCAAGTTCAGTAAACGCTCTCTTTCCTTGCGGACTATTGATGATTTCCTGAAGCCCAAAAAAACGTGACAACAATCTGAAGACATTTCCGTCGACTACCGCCCTTTCCTCATCAGCAGAAAACGAAGCAATCGCAGCGGCAGTATACTCGCCTACTCCCTTCAACCTTAAAAGGTCGTCGTACCGGTGCGGAAAATATCCTCCATGTTCTTCCATCACTATTTTTGAGGTTTTATGCATATTCCTACCTCTTGAATAATATCCCAGACCCTGCCATAGTTTAAGTATTTCATCCTCATCTGCAGCAGCAAAGTCTGCAACAGTGGGGTACTTTTCCAGGAAGCGGTTAAAATAGGGAAGCCCTTGTTCCACTCTGGTTTGCTGTAGAATTATCTCAGAAAGCCAGATAATATACGGGTCCCGCGTATTTCTCCATGGCAGATCTCTTTTGTTCATCCTGTACCAGGCAACAACCTCGTCAATAAATTGCATATGCGAAGTTCCTAAAAACTTAAAGAATTTTGACACAGGAGACATGAATATGACGCCCAGCGCGCCCACGAAAGAATAAGAACGAGCTTCAACAGAAATCATAAGCGGCATTTGAGAACTCGCAACAATGATACATAAGGCCAATTCGCTGGCTCAGAAAATGCATTTAAACCACTGCAGAACGCAGATTTTCAGACTATTTACACTATTTTAACAAAATAAAAAGACCATTTTTTCGTGCTATCTATCTGGCATTTCAGAAGTTAAAAGAAAAATAAACGGATTTATTTTACGAATTCGAATTAAACCAATACTTTTGCAACCCCAAAACAATTAAGAGTTTACGAAAAAGTTTAACCCAATAAGATATGACTAAAGCAGAAATTATCGCAGAGATATCCACCAAAACAGGAATCGAAAAGCTAGATGTGCAGGAAGCGGTAGAAGCATTTTTTAAAGTAATTAAAAACTCAATGGTTAGTGGCGAAAATGTCTACGTGAGAGGTTTTGGGAGCTTCGTTGTAAAGAAAAGAGCAACAAAGACGGCACGTAACATTTCAAAAAACACTGCTATCATCATCCCTGAGCATTTCGTTCCAAGCTTTAAACCAGCAAAGGTTTTCGTTGAAAAAGTAAAGAACGGCAATGTAACAAAACTGGCTGCAGCAGCCGAAGAAGCAAAAACGGCAGCAGAAGCATAATCTCTGAATATGATCAATGGTAAGCAAATAGCAGTAATCGGACTCGTTGTTGTTCTAATGGGACTTCTGTTTTCATTAGACATCAAAGGTTTGGTTAAGGATGGCCAGCACTCGGGGGAAGCTGCCGAAAACGCCTCACAAGCCTCTTTAGTGACAGTTCAAACTGTTTCTGAAACGGCTAAACTAACGCTAAATGCTAACTTATCTGCTCAGATATCCTCTCTGGAAACTCAGCTCAAATCAGCAGGAGAATCAGAGAGGCTACCTCTTTTAAAAGAACTTGCTCAGAAATGGGATGATGTTAATCAACCAGCTCCCAGCGCGTTTTATAATGAAGAAATCGCTGAAAAAGAAAACACATTGTCTGGATGGCTGAAAACAGGAGACCTTTACACAAGTGCTTACAGCACCACTAAAGATTCACTGATACAGCCGACACTTGTTGCTAAGTCTATCGTGGCCTACCAGAAAGCACTGGACCTCGATGCCAACAATCTGAATGCAAAAACAGGGCTAGGCGTAGCATATGTCAGCGGAACACCTGAACCAATGAAAGGGATCACTCTCTTACTTGAAGTTGTCAAACAAGATCCTAAAAATATCAAGGCCAATATGAACCTTGGTTTGTTTTCGATTAAGTCAGGCCAGTTTGATAAAGGAATCAATCGCTTTAAGACTATCATCGAGCAGGAGCAAATGCCCGAAGCTTGGTTCTATCTGGCAACATGTTACGAGAATATCGGACAAAACGCGGAGGCCATACATGCCTATGAGCAAAGCAAGATACTTGCTGCTGACCCTGGCTTCAGTTCCTACATTGATCAGCGTATCAACACATTAAAAAGTAATTAATTAACAATAAAAACATTTAAAAACTTAAAATTATGCCAAGCGGTAAAAAAAGAAAAAGACATAAAATGGCTACCCACAAACGTAAAAAACGTTTAAGAAAGAACAGACACAAGAAAAAGTAGTCTAACTACTTAGTCAGTGAAAAAGACCTCCACGCTCATGCGACCGGAGGTTCTTGTGTTATAATCATTTCTTGTGTCAAACATTGACAGGTAAACTGTCATTAAAAAGGTAGCTGTTGGTAAAAGAATTAATAATCAATTCAGCCCCTAATGGGGTAACTATAGCTTTACTGCAAGACAAGCAACTCGTAGAACTGACCACAGAGCACATTAACAACAACTATGCTGTTGGGGACATTTACCTTGGGCGGATAAAAAAAATCATGCCCGGGTTAAATGCTGCTTTTGTTGACGTGGGCTATGAAAAGGATGCTTTCCTGCACTATCTTGACCTGGGGCCTCAGGTTCAGTCGCTGATTAAGCTGACGAAGATTGTAAAGAACGGCAGTTATAAAGAAAAATTGCTGAATAATTTTAAGCTGGAAGAGGACATTAATAAATCCGGCAAAATTTCCGAAGTGCTAAACCGCAACATGCTGTTGCCCGTTCAGATCGCTAAGGAACCTATATCAACTAAAGGCCCACGCTTAAGTTCAGACCTTTCCATTGCAGGACGATTTGTAGTATTGGTTCCATTTTCGGAGTCTATATCTATTTCAAAAAAGATCAAAAGCAATACAGAAAGAGTTCGTCTTAAAAAAATAGTTGAAAGCATTAAGCCAAAGAATTTTGGCGTTATTATACGTACTGTTTCTGAAGGCAAGGGCGTTGCAGAACTACAAAAAGATCTACTGGATCTGATATCCCGTTGGGAAACCATTTCTGCAAGATTAGAAGCCACTGAGCCTTCAAAAAAAATCCTCGGAGAAATGGGACGTACGTCTACAATTCTCCGGGACTTACTAAACGCAGACTTCACCAATATCCATGTCAATGACACGGCCATATTTGAAGAAGTCCGTATGTATGTCAGAGACATATCTCCCGAACTGGAGAAGATCGTAAAACTCTACAAACACAAAGAGCCAATATTCGAGCACTTTGGGGTAGAGAAGCAGATCAAATCAACCTTCGGCAGAACTGTCAACCTCCCGGGTGGTGCTTATTTGGTAATTGAGCATACCGAAGCGTTGCATGTCATTGACGTAAATAGTGGAAACCGAACGGCCAACCCTGAAAATCAGGAGGAAAACGCCTTCATGGTAAACAAGGAAGCAGCTAAAGAGATCGCCAGGCAACTGCGTCTGAGAGATATGGGAGGTATAGTTGTTGTCGATTTTATCGACATGCACAAACCCAATAACCGTAAAGATCTTTTTGACTACTTAAAGCAACAAATGGCTCTTGATCGTGCCAAACATACCATACTGCCTCCAAGTAAATTTGGACTTGTCCAGATCACCAGGCAACGGGTACGACCAGAGATGAATATTGTTACCAATGAAAAATGTCCGGCCTGTGATGGAACAGGAGAGATTAAAGCCAGTATTGTCTTGATGGACGACATCGAGAACAATCTGAACTATATCTTAAGTGAGCAGAATGAGAAAAGTGTTACGCTCACTGTACACCCTTACATTGAGGCCTACATTAAGAAGGGAATCATCTCCAGACAATGGAAGTGGTTCTTAAATTACGGCAAATGGATTAAAGTTAAATCCTCGCCATCCTACTATCTTACCGAATTCCACTTTATGAATTCAAAAGACGAAGAAATTAAGCTTTAGCTTCGAAAGGACCCGGAAACACGCCGGGTCCTTGTTTTTTGTACCTTTTCCAAGCCCGGGCCGTCTGTCTTTGACATTCTCCTGATGCGGCTCATCCGCCACACGTGACCACGCTACCAACAAATAGTAAGCAATTGCCGATACATAATGCTATTTTCGTGTGAAATAGATTATATACAATTGGCAAAAATAAAATCCGCATACTTCTGTCAAAGCTGTGGCTACGAATCAGCAAAATGGCTGGGTAAGTGTCCGTCATGCAATGAGTGGAACTCGTTTGTTGAAGAAGTGATACAAAAACCAGGCAACTCTGTGCCTGAATGGAAAGGCTCTGGAGCCCTCTCCAAAGTTGCAAAACCATCATCCATACACGAGATAACTTACAAAGAGGAGAGCAGGTGGGTAAGTCCTGATGCTGAATTCAACCGGGTATTAGGTGGCGGCATTGTACCAGGATCGCTCGTACTTATTGGAGGAGAACCAGGCATCGGGAAGTCAACCCTGATGCTTCAGCTGGCATTGCAACTGAAGATGAAAAAGATACTTTATGTATCTGGAGAAGAAAGCGAGCATCAAATTAAGATGAGGGCTGAAAGGCTTAGTCCGCAAACTCTTCCGAAAGACAAGAACGGAGTGTTCATTCTCACAGAAACATCCACACAAAATATATTCAAACAGATTGAAATATTAGAGCCAGGCCTGGTAGTAATAGACTCCATCCAAACTCTCCACTCAGCACACATCGAATCAACGCCCGGCAGCGTCTCACAGGTACGGGAATGCACTGCTGAACTCATGCGCTTTGCTAAAGAAACCTCTACCCCTGTTTTCCTCATTGGCCATATCACGAAAGATGGATCCATTGCCGGACCCAAAATCCTGGAACATATGGTTGATACCGTTTTGCAGTTTGAGGGAGACAGACATCATGTTTACCGTATTTTGCGAGCCGTGAAAAACCGATTTGGCTCCGCTTCAGAGCTCGGAATATACGAGATGCAGGGGGCAGGCCTGCGAGAGGTCTCCAATCCCTCAGAGATTCTCCTTTCTCAAAGAGATGAGGAGCTGACGGGCATCACCATCTCAGCCATGCTGGAAGGTGTCAGACCGATGCTTATTGAGACGCAGGCATTGGTCAGTCCCTCAGCCTACGGAACCCCTCAGCGGTCCGCTACAGGCTTCGATACACGAAGAATGAATATGCTCCTTGCCGTTCTGGAAAAACGCTGTGGTTTTAGATTGAGCGCGAAGGACGTATTCCTCAATATTGCCGGCGGTTTACGCGTCGAAGACCCCGCTGTAGATCTTGGAATTATCGTCGCGATAATCTCCTCTCACGAGGATATAGCAGTATCCTCTAAAACATGTTTCGCGGCTGAAGTCGGATTATCCGGCGAAGTGAGAGCCGTCAACAGGATAGAACACCGTATCGCGGAGGCAGAGAAGCTCGGCTTTGAGCGAATCTATATCTCCAAATACAATAAAAAAGGTTTGGATCTTAGCAAGTATTCGATCAAAGTAGAAACTGCTTCCAAGATTGAAGATGTATTTGCTTCCCTCTTCGGATAGAGAGCATAAAAAAGGCCGCTAAACGCGGCCTTTTAATCTATTTACTTAAGTACATCGATTTCTCTTTGTATAATTTTACGAAATACGGATCTTCCAAATCCTTTATAAACCGAATCGCTTCACCCGTAGACTTCATCTCAGGTCCCAATTGCTTTTCAACTTCCGGGAACTTATCGAAAGAGAATACTGGCTCCTTAATGGCATAACCCACCAGCTTGCGCTCAATCTTAAAGTCCTTAAGTTTATTAGCACCCAACATGATCTTAGCCGCTATATTGATATAAGGAACGTCGTATGCCTTTGCGATAAACGGAACGGTCCTTGAAGCTCTTGGATTAGCTTCAATCACATATACATCCTCACCTTTGATCGCGAACTGTATATTAAGCAATCCTCTCACATCCAGCGCCTTTGCAAGCTTAACAGTATATTCCTCCATCAGATCAGTAACCTTCTTCGGTAAATTAAACGGAGGAAGTACTGCACTTGAGTCTCCGGAATGTATGCCCGCAGGTTCGATATGCTCCATCAAACCAACGATATGTACGTCTTCACCGTCACAGATGCTATCTGATTCAGCTTCTTCTGCACGATCGAGGAAATGGTCAATCAATACTCTGTTACCCGGCAAATCACCCAGTAATTTCACCACCGCTTTTTCAAGATCTTCATCGTTGATAACGATACTCATACCCTGACCGCCCAATACATAACTCGGACGAACAAGAACAGGATATCCTACCTGGCTTGCAACCTCGATAGCCTCTTCAGCACTCTCCGCTACACCGTATTTAGGATAAGGAATGTCAAGATCCTTCAAAAGGTCAGAGAAACGCCCCCTGTCCTCAGCGATGTCCATGTTATTAAATGAAGTACCGATGATCTTGATGCCCTTTTCATGAAGCTTTTCTGCCATTTTCAAAGCAGTCTGGCCACCCAGCTGAACAATCACACCTTCGGGTTTCTCAAGGTCAATAATCTCGCGTACATGCTCCCAAAACACAGGCTCAAAATAAAGCTTATCTGCCATGTTGAAATCGGTAGACACCGTTTCAGGGTTACAATTCACCATGATCGATTCATAGCCGGCTTCTTTAGCTGCCAAAAGACCATGAACACAAGAATAATCAAACTCGATACCTTGTCCTATGCGGTTAGGCCCTGATCCAAGTACGATAACCTTCTTCTTATCAGACGGGAAAGATTCATTCTCGTCCTCGTATGTAGAGTAGTAATACGGTGTTTGTGCCTGGAATTCTGCAGCGCAGGTATCAACCATTTTATAAACACGTTTAATACCCAGCTCTTTTCTACGGTCGTAGACATCGTCTTCAGTGACAGAATTACCCAGCAACCAGGCAATCTGAACATCAGAGTACCCTTTCTGTTTTAAAGTCAGGAAGAAATCTCTTGGGATGTTAGTCAGAGAATAACGTTTGATCTCCGTCTCCAGAGCAACAAGTTCCTGAATCTGAACAAGGAACCACTTATCTATCCGGGTAACCTTACGGATCGACTCCAGCGGCACACCCATGCTCATCGCATCCTTGATCAGGAACAATCTGTTCCAGCTCGGATGCTCCAGACCATGCATGATCTCATCCAGGTTACGACACTGCCTGCCATCCGCACCTAATCCAGAACGTCCAATCTCAAGGCTTTGAGTGGCTTTCTGGAGAGCCTCGATAAACGTACGGCCTATAGCCATAACCTCACCAACAGACTTCATCTGAAGTCCTAGCTCCGTATTAGCACCCTTGAACTTGTCGAAGTTCCATCTCGGAACCTTTACAATAACATAGTCAAGCGTAGGCTCAAAATAAGCCGAAGTAGTCTTTGTAATCTGATTTTCAACTTCATCCAGATTGTATCCAATGGCTAGCTTAGCAGCAATCTTCGCGATAGGGTAACCTGTCGCTTTCGATGCAAGAGCGGATGAACGGGAAACCCGCGGGTTGATCTCAATAGCTATAATCGATTCATCTGCAGGATTAACTGAAAACTGAACGTTACACCCTCCGGCAAAATTACCGATCGCACGCATCATCTTCATCGCCTGATTACGCATCTCCTGGTAACAACGATCGCTTAAGGTCATAGCCGGAGCAACGGTAATCGAGTCGCCGGTATGTACGCCCATCGGATCGAAGTTCTCAATCGAGCAGATAATAATTACATTATCCTTGTTGTCTCTCAGTAATTCCAGCTCATACTCTTTCCATCCAAGCACTGCTTGTTCAACCAATACCTCGTGGGTTGGAGAAGCTTGCAGACCGCGGCTTAAAGCTGCATCGAAATCTTCTTTCTTGTGAACGATACCTCCTCCGGTACCACCAAGGGTGTACGAAGGACGAATGACTAAAGGAAATCCGATTTCCTGGGCAGCTTCCTTACCTTCCAGGAAAGAGTTTGCAATTTTAGATGTCGCTACCCCCACGTTGATATCCACCATTAACTGGCGAAACTCCTCGCGGTTTTCTGTCTTTTCGATCGCTGCAACGTCAACACCAATCACACGGACATTGTATTTAGCCCAGATACCTCTTTCTTCAGCCTCTTTACACAAGTTTAATGCTGTCTGTCCGCCCATAGTTGGCAAAACAGCATCAATTTGGCGTTCAGTAAGAATCTGCTCTAAACTCTCGCAATTAAGCGGTAGAAGATAAACGTGATCTCCGATCACTTTATCCGTCATAATAGTAGCCGGATTGGAATTAATGATGGAAACTTCAATCCCTTCATCTTTAAGAGATAAAGCCGCCTGCGATCCCGAATAATCGAATTCACAAGCTTGACCGATAATAATTGGCCCTGAACCGATGATCAGGACTGATTTAATGGATGGATCTTTTGGCATAGGGTTGTTAAAAGTCAAAAGTTAAATCGAAGTCTTAAGACTTCATAACCAGCGAGATTTCCTATGCTGTTTATGAAAATCCCGGCCTGATTGTCGGGATGCAAAGGTAAGGAATAATAATCCTTTTTTGATTATTAAGATTAAAAAATTAAACAACTTCTCATTCAACATAAAGCCTCAACGGAATTGCATTACCTGCATCCGGCCTGTTGCGTCCGCGTACGGTTTTTATACCTTTGCACCGTGATCGCCTATACAATGAATTTCGGAGAACTTATTCTCAATCAGCTCGTTCAGACCTCAGCGCTGGAATGGCTTGGAACAGTCACCGGATTTTTCTGCGTCTACCTCGCTGCAAAGGAAAATATCCTGAGTTGGCCTGTCTCGATTATAAGCGTGCTTGCTTACTCCGTACTCTTTTTCCAGTACCACCTGTTTGGTGACGCTGCTTTGCAAATCTATTTCCTTGGAACGGCTATCTATGGATGGTATTTTTGGAGAAAAAACAAGCAGGAAGATCACAAGCCGGTAGTTTCCCTCAAACCTCGGGAATACATACTGGTCGGAATTGCCGTGCTTATTTTATCAGGCCTGCTGGGTCTCTTCCTTGATCATTTTACCCCAACAGATGTTCCCTATATAGATGGCGCCTGCACAGCCATCAGTTTCGTTGCTCAGATATTGCTTACGCGGAAGGTATTGCAAAACTGGCTATTATGGATCATCGTTGACATTATGTATGTACCGCTATATCTGTATAAGGAACTGGCACTGACGGCCATCCTCTATGTAGTATTTTTATTTATTGCAGCAGTGGGGTATAAAGATTGGAAAAAGACATGGAGAACAGCTCAGGCATAAAGAAAATAGCAGTGGTAGGGCCAGAGTCGACCGGAAAATCTACCATTTCGGCTCAACTGGCAGATCACTATCAAACCGTATGGGTACCCGAATACTCCCGCGAGTACTGCAGCCAGCTTACCGGTCCCTGCAGTTGGGAAGATGAAATCAATATGTTTAAAGGACAGCTGGCTCTTGAAGAACAGCTTTCACCTCAGGCAAACAAATTACTCATTTGCGATACTACATTCATAACAGTGAAAATCTGGAGCGACTATGTATTTGGTAAAGCACCAGAAGAGGTCCTCAGTGAATTACCCAGGCGTCATTATGACCTGTACCTGCTGATGGACATAGACCTTCCCTGGGAAGATGACCCTTTAAGAAACTTTCCCGAGCTGAGAGAGTACTTTATGGATGTCTGGAAAAAGGAACTTCAGGCACTAAACGCCAGCTATTATATCATCAGTGGAACCCATGATGTGAGAAAAAGGAATGCAATTAATACAATAAATCAATTCTTTAACATCATTTAACAAAGATTATTCAAGATTTTTCATAGTTTTACCACTATACCAATTAGATAAAGCGATATGCTATCAAGCAGGTTCGCTTTTACGAGTTAAACGAATCTGCTTAACTAAGGCACAAATGGAGACGAGGGAAAAGACTGGGATGTATTTATTTGGTGCCAGGTACTTTTATTAATGACTTAGCTCTCCTAAGTATACGTTCTTTTTAGTTAATGATTAAAAAAGCCTTCTGCTCTTCAGAAGGCTTTTTTTTTTGCGCAACATGCTTATATTCGCTTCGTAAAAAATCATCTATGGAATTCTTATCTAACCCTGAAATCTGGGTTTCTCTCCTAACCTTAACTGTCCTTGAGATCGTCCTGGGAATAGACAATATCATTTTCATATCCATCCTGTCAGGTAAGTTGCCTGAACACCAGCAAAAGAAAGCTCGACAGATCGGACTGGCCCTGGCTATGATCACACGTATCCTTCTTTTACTGTCACTAAGTTGGGTCATGACACTTACAGATCCGCTTTTCAATATCGGCTCCTGGATTGGGTTAACAAGTCCCGACTGGCTCGAAAAACTGGCTATATCAGGCCGTGATCTTATTCTGTTAACTGGAGGATTATTTCTTATCTATAAGAGTACAGCCGAAATACACGACAAACTTGAAGGACATGAGCATGAAACCGGCGTAAAAAAAGTCTATTCTTTTACCGGCGTTCTTGCCCAAATACTAGTACTCGATGTCGTATTTTCTCTTGACTCTGTCATCACCGCAGTAGGAATGGCTGACGAGGTTCTGGTGATGATCGCAGCGGTGGTTATATCCATCATCGTTATGATGTTCTCTGCCGGTGCCATCAGCGCCTTTGTTAATAAACACCCAACGGTTAAAATGCTCGCATTGTCCTTCCTGCTGTTAATAGGCGTGTCCCTGATCGCAGAAGGCCTTGATCAACATATACCGAAAGGATATATCTACTTCGCAATGGCTTTCTCTGTGCTGGTTGAAATGCTTAACCTGAAAATGAAAGGCAGCTCCCAGTCGCCGGTAAGCCTGAAAAACTTTCCCGACGAAAGCAAACCTTAATCAAAACGAATGAGCTTATAAACTAAGAAGGAGTACCAAAGTGGTACTCCTTCTTAGTTTAAACGATCCTGCAAAACAAACCCTTCAAATACTCACCCTCAGGAAATGATGACCTCACCGGGTGATCTTCCGGCTGACAGAATTGGTATATATACTGAACTTCCTTTCCTGCGTCCAGGGCCGCCCATGCCAGTATCTGTTTAAAGTGACTGATATCAACAGCGCCGGAGCACGAAAACGTTGCCAGTAACCCGCCGCTGTTTAAAAGCCCCATTGCCATCCTGTTTAGATCCTTATACGCCCTTGAAGCTTTGTCAAGTGAAGAACGTGAAGGTGCATACTTAGGCGGGTCCAGTACGATCATATCAAACTTCTGGCCTTCCTCTTTCAAAGCACGAAGATACTTGTTCACATCTGATTGCACTGCAATATGTCTATCCTCACCAAAGCTATTCAGCACCATATTTTGCCTCAACGTTTCCACAGCGAGTGCAGAGCTGTCTACGCTTACCACTTCAGCCGCACCATTCTTTAAAGCATTTAAAGTAAATCCTCCCGAATACGAAAAGCAATCAAGCACTCTTTTGCCTTTTGCATATCCTGCAACTATTCTGCGGTTCTCCCGCTGATCACAAAAGAACCCTGATTTTTGACCCTCTGCGATGTTGATATGATATCTTAATCCGTTCTCTATCACCTCTACAAACTGAGGCGGCTCCTCACCATAGAGAATTCCGAAGGAAGCATCCATACCGTCATGTGCTCTCGCGGATGCATCGCTTCGATCAAATACTCCCTTTACTTTTAAGAGACTAACAAGCTCATCTACAATTACATCCTTCATCTTTTCAATGCCCGATGTCAGAATCTGCACCGAAAGATAGTCGGCATACCGATCCACAATCAGGCCCGGCAAAAAATCAGCCTCACTGAAAATCAGCCTGCACGTATTGGTCTCAGCCGACGCCAGCAAATCCTGCCGTGCAGAGACCGCCCTTTGAATCCTCGACCTCCACCACGACTCGTCAATTGTGACCTCTTGGTTCCACTCCAGGAGGCGCACAGCCACGCGCGACTGGTCGTTATAAAACCCTTTTGCCAGGAATTCTCCCGAATGATCCCTTACATCTACTATATCGCCGTTCTCCGGCTTTCCTTTTATATGTTCAATTGCTCCCGAAAATATCCACGGATGCAATTGACGCACTGCTTTTTCTTTTCCTTTTTTAAGACGCACTTCCGACATAGGATCAAAGGTAACACGATCACGCCAATTTATCGTAATACTACTACATTTGCCTATGGACGAGATTACCTGGAACGACTTTGAAAAAGTAGAACTCCGGATAGGGACAATCCTGGAGGCAATCCCATATCCCGAAGCGCGAAAGCCCGCTTACAAAATAAAGGCCGACTTTGGCGTTTTTGGAATCAAGTGGAGCAGCGCACAAATCACGAAACTGTATTCCCCTGAGGAGTTAACAGGCCGGCAAATCATCGGCGTAATAAACTTTCCCAGGAAGCAGATCGGCAAATTCATATCCGAATTTCTGGTCACTGGTTTTGAGAATGAAAACGGTGATATCGCTCTGGCGGCCGTCGAGAGACCTGTCCCTAACGGCTCAAAATTAATTTAAAGACCACTTTTATTATGAAATATATAAGCTTTACCGATGACCCCGTAACGGTGCCTGATGAGATCTTCATGAAGGAAGCCTTAAAAGAAGCCCAAAAAGCCCTCGAACAAGATGAGGTTCCTATCGGTGCCGTGATCGTCAGCAAAGGCAAAATTATTGGCCGGGGACACAACCTTACCGAACGGCTCAACGACGTAACCGCACATGCCGAGATGCAGGCTTTCACCGCCGCCGCCAGCTATCTGGGAGGTAAATACCTTAAAGACTGCACCCTGTATGTCACTATTGAACCTTGCGTGATGTGTGCCGGAGCATCATACTGGACACAAATCAGCCGGATCGTATATGGTGCAGAAGACGAGAAAAGAGGCTTCAGTAAGATCAACACGATCATTACACACCCCAAGACAGAGATCACCTCCGGCGTCATGCAACAGCAGTGCGCTACACTCATAAAAGACTTCTTCCTGAAGAAAAGAAAGTAAATTGACACTGCACTGAACAAAACACTTCTACAAAAGTTATATTTGTAGAGCTTAAAATTTTAACTCATAAAACGTAATATTATGGCTTTTGAACTTCCTGCGTTACCATACGCAACTGATGCCCTTGAACCAAATATCGATAAAGCAACTATGGAGATCCACCATGGCAAACATCACCAGGCTTATGTCGACAATTTGAATAAAGCTATCGCTGGTACCGAAGCTGAAGGTAAAACAATCGAAGAAATATTAGCGAATATCTCTTCTTATGCTCCTGCTGTTCGTAACAACGGCGGTGGACATTACAACCATAGCTTGTTCTGGACTATTCTAGGTCCTAATGGCGGTGGCGAACCTACAGGTGAGCTGGCTGAAGCGATCAACGAGGCTTTCGGTTCATTCGAAGATTTCAAAAAGAAGTTCGCTGAAGCCGGAGCAACCCGCTTCGGATCAGGATGGGCTTGGTTATCGATCTCTTCTGAAGGAAAACTTCAGGTTTCATCAACTCCGAATCAGGACAATCCCCTAATGGATGTTGCCGAAGTCAAAGGAACACCAATCCTTGGCCTTGACGTATGGGAGCATGCTTATTACCTGAAATATCAGAACAGACGCCCTGAATATATAGCGGCTTTCTGGAACGCAGTGAACTGGTCTGCAGTTGCTGAGCGCTTCAAAAAATAAGTTCTAAAAACATTTAATGAAAAGTAGTGTACTTAATCGTATACTACTTTTTTTATGGAAAAGAAAATAACATTCCTCTCAGCACTATTTTTTATCAGCATGCTATCAAGCTGCGAGCTTGTCGGAGACATCTTCAAAGCAGGCGCCTATGTCGGAATATTCATGGTTGTGGCCGTGCTCATCCTGATATACTGGTTGTTCAGCTTCTTCAGAAGAAGATAAAATACCGGAAGGCTGCACCATTTACATAAAGCCTTCCAGTATTTCTTTTTTGGAATTGCTTATCATCTCTTCTGGTAACGATTCTACGATTTCCTTCTCCAGAGCAGATATAATACCGCGCTTCAGGAAGTTGCGGTGAGTAACAATACTTATCTCCCTGGCAGGCACAGGATCTTTGAAGCGTCTTACCCGTTTCATCTCTTCCTTATTAAGATCCAGAATGCTAAGCTCAGGCAACACGGTTACCCCTGTGTTGATGTCCACCATTCGCTTAAGCGTCTCAACGCTCCCCGTATTGTATTCAAATGGCTTAAGCTTATTGCCTTCTGCTTTCTTACTACACAAATTCAGCACCTGGTTTCGCATGCAATGACCTTCATTAAGCAGCCAAAGATCATTCGGATCAATATCTTCCGCAGTAACGCTGCGCTTGTTCAAAACCCCATTACCCTTTGAAGCATAAACCGCGAAAGCCTCATAAAACAAGGGAAGCTCATTCAGCGTCTTATCATCCAGGGGGGTCGACAATATCCCGCAGTCCAGCAAACCCACCTTCAGTTTCTGCACGATCTGCTCTGTCGTGTACTCCCAAATCAGCAGTTGCACCTTCGGATATTTTTCAGTGAACCTGGTGATGATCTTAGGTAACAGATAAGGTGCAACTGTCGGAATCACGCCCACTTTAATGACTCCGCTCAACTCTTTCTTATAAGAATTGATGATTTCATTCAGATTATCAGCTTCCGCGAGCAATACCCTTGCCTGATCGATAACCGAAATACCTATTTCAGTAGGGACCACCGGCTGCTTGCTCCGGTCAAAAAGAATCACACCCAATGTATCTTCCAGTTTCTGAATCTGCATACTTAACGTGGGCTGCGTTACAAAGCACTTATCTGCGGCGATAACAAAGTTCCGGTAAGTATCCACTGCAACGATATATTCTAATTGAACAAGGGTCATATAAGCAAAATCTATGAAGTAATAACAAATATCGATTTTTTCCATCCATTTAAAAGGATGATCTTTATCAGACAAACAAGAAAGGACATTTCTAATACAAAGTACATGGCTAACAATAAGCAAAAACTTACAACTGCATCCGGAATACCTTATTACGAGAATGAAAACTCGATGACTGCGGGTCCAAGAGGACCAGTGCTGCTCCAGGATTTCATACTTCATGAAAAGATGGCGCACTTTAACAGGGAACGGATTCCCGAACGCGTCGTCCATGCAAAAGGCTCCGGTGCATACGGAACTTTCACTGTTACACACGATATCACTCCATATACCAGAGCGAAAGTCTTCAGTGAGATGGGGAAACAAACGCGGGTATTCCTCCGATTCTCCACTGTAGGCGGAGAGAGAGGCTCGGCAGATACAGAGCGTGACCCCCGGGGGTTCGCCCTCAAATTCTATACAGAAGACGGAAACTGGGATCTCGTGGGCAACAACACCCCCGTGTTTTTTGTTAAGGACGCCAAAAAGTTCAGCGATTTCATTCACACCCAGAAGAGAGATCCTTACACAAACTGCAAGAGCGCAACCATGATGTGGGATTTCTGGTCGCTCAACCCTGAAAGCCTTCACCAGGTTACCATCCTGATGAGCGATCGAGGAACCCCTTACAGCTATCGTCATATGCATGGATTCGGCAGCCATACCTTTTCCATGATCAACAAAGACGGCGAGCGCAATTGGGTTAAGTTCCACTTCAAAACTTTGCAGGGAATCAAAAACTTTACCGATGCTGAAGCTGCTGCCCTGCGCGGTACTGATCCGGATTGGGCACAGCGCGACCTGGTACAATCTATCGAAAAAGGCGAATTCCCGCAGTGGGCGCTTAAAATTCAGATTATGTCTGAGAAGCAAGCTGCAGCGTTTCGCTGGAATCCGTTTGACCTCACCAAAACCTGGCCTCAGGGAGACTTCCCTTTAATCGACGTAGGCATCCTGGAGCTGAACGAAAACCCCGACAATTATTTCGCTCATGTAGAGCAGGCTGCGTTTGCTCCGGCCCATGTAGTAGACGGAATTGGCTTCTCACCAGACAAAATGCTTCAGGGAAGGATCTTATCCTACACCGATGCCCAACGCTACCGCCTCGGAACAAACTATGAGCACATCCCGGTAAACCGCTGCCCCTATATGGTCAGCAACTACCAGCGTGACGGCGCCATGCGCATGGACGGAAACGGTGGATCTTCGCCTAACTATTTCCCTAACAGTTTCGACAATATAGAAGCCGACCCTGCTTACAAAGAGCCCGGCTTGCCTATCGAAGCGACCACAGCTGACTGGTATGACCGCAATGCGGAAGGAGAGAACGACCATTACACCCAACCGGGCGATCTCTACAGGCTGCTGAGCGCAACGGATAAAGCGAATCTGATCTCGAACATTGTAGGTTCTATGAGTGGCATTGAGGGGCCCAAAAGAGAGGAAATCATAAACCGACAGCTATGCCACTGGTTCAGGGCCGACATAAGCCTTGGAATTGGTGTTGCGAAAGGTCTGAAAATTGATCTGGATGCGGTGATGAAACAAATGCCGGCATAAACATAAAAAAAACCGCCTGGGTGAATCAGGCGGTTTTTTTTATGTCTTATTCTACCGTAACCGACTTTGCCAGATTACGCGGCTGGTCTACATTGCAGCCCCGCAGGACAGCAATGTGGTAAGATAATAACTGTAGTGGTATTGTCGCCAGAAGCGGCAGGTAGGCTTCATTACAAGCAGGTATTTCAATAGTATAGTCTACCATCTCCTTAACCGTCTTGTCGCCCTCTGTTACGATAGCGATGACCTTACCTTTTCTTGCTTTTACTTCCTGTATATTACTGATCACCTTTTCGTATGAAGAATTCTTTGTTGCAATAAACACAACAGGCATATCTTCGTCGATCAAAGCGATCGGTCCATGTTTCATCTCTGCCGCAGGGTAGCCTTCAGCATGTATATAAGAGATCTCTTTCAGCTTCAGTGCACCCTCGAGTGCAACAGGGAAACCGCTGCCGCGACCCAGGAACAGGCAGTTGGATGAGTCTTTAAACTTTTCAGCAATTTCCGCTATTTTCTCATCCGACTTAAGGGCCTGCTCGATAAGTGACGGTATTTCGTCCAGCTCCGTAAGCATGCTTACCAGATCCGATTGCTTAATAGTTCCGCGCTGTTGAGCCATATACAAGGCCATCAGCGTTAATACCGTAACCTGTGCAGTGAAAGCTTTTGTCGAAGCCACACCAATCTCCGGACCCGCATGCGTATATACCCCCGCATCAGTAATCCTCGGAATAGATGAACCTACTACATTACAAATACCGAAAATAGTTGCACCCCGCTCTTTCGCCAACTCAATGGCAGCCATCGTGTCTGCCGTTTCACCCGACTGTGAAATCGCAATAACGATATCCTTCTCAGAAATGATCGGGTTACGGTATCTGAATTCTGAAGCATATTCAACCTCTACCGGAATCCTTGCATACTCTTCAATCAGGTATTCACCTACCAGGCCAGCATGCCAGGAAGTCCCGCATGCGATAACCACTATGCGTTCAACATTCTTCAGTTTGTCGGCATAATCTTTTATTCCGCCAAGCTGAACTTTTCCCTCGTTCGGATAGATCCGACCACGCATACAGTCCCGTACAGAACGCGGCTGCTCATAGATTTCCTTAAGCATAAAGTGCTCAAAGCCGCCCTTCTCCAGCATCTCCAGCTGCAGTGACAGTTCCTGAATGTAAGGTGTCTGAATAATATTATCGATAGTTTTCACTACCAGCTCATCACGCTTAACCAGCGCAATCTGCGAGTCTTTCAGATAAATAACGTTCTTAGTGTACTCTACTATAGGAGTCGCATCGGAGGCAATGAAATATTCACCTTCGCCTACGCCGATCACCATCGGACTTCCCTTCCTGGCAGCAATAAGCTGATCAGGGCTATCCTGACTCATGATCACAATCGCATAGGCACCTATAACTTCATTTAAAGCCAGGCGCACAGCTTCTAACAAGTCAGTGGTATCACTATGAATGTCTTCTATCAGGTGGATAAGAACCTCGGTATCCGTATCACTACTGAATACATGGCCCTTTGCCTGCAGAGCTTCCTTAATGACAGAATAGTTCTCGATAATGCCGTTATGAATAATGGAAAGCTTTCCATCTCCCGAGCGGTGCGGGTGAGAGTTCCGGTCAGATGGCGCCCCGTGGGTAGCCCAACGGGTATGTCCCATCCCTGTTGTCCCCGACCGGTCTTCATGTAGTGTATGAGCCTCCAGATCGGAAACCTTTCCGGCCTTTTTGTGGATTTTTAACCCACCGTTCATTAACGCAATACCAGCACTGTCATAGCCCCGGTATTCTAATCGCTTAAGCCCTTTAATAACAATATCCCAGGCATCGCGATGGCCTATATATCCAACAATTCCACACATAAATAATGAATAAGATCAAGGGGAGCGAAATTATAAAAAAAAAATGCAGAACATGGCAAAGCCTGATATTAATCAGGCTTTGTGTAATAAATGTTCAGTTTTATCTTTAAATTCTCGTGGTTATTTCCTGCTAATACAGATCGTGCTGCTGTAGTGATAACAGGCGAAATATTCGCCGTTTGCGTATTGAGGAAATTCACATCCACCGGCGCTATGTAAGTGTTATATTGCTTATCTTTTCCATTCACCAGGTTTTGTATATACGAGCTGACATTGAACACATATCGCTTCTTGTCTGTATCGTATGGGGTGCCCAGAAAAGACACCTGATCGGCAACCTGACGCTGTCCGGCAATATCCGTACGGTAAAGTGTCAATCGTGGCAGCGGCTTAAATATGGTTTCGGTACCAGGCTCTACATATACCACAAGCTCAGCCTTATTAATCGCAATTTTACCAAGCGCACGCAGCGCATCCAGATTCGTAAACGAAATTTTCGTACGTAAGCCAGCAAGTGGTTGCGTGTAAACCGTACTGAAAGATTGCTCCGGATTATTCAGCTGAGCCTGCACTACAGTCCCTGCATAATTATGCCTGATCGCTGCAGAAGTTGTTGTATGCGACACGCCAAAAACCACTTTATTCGTATCAACTGTTGTGCCGGTCGTGTTCTTGTAATACAACTCCAGTCCGCTTACATTCGCCGTTGCAAGGTCAAAATAGGCGATGCCACCTCTTCCATCGGGTTGTTGTTTGCTAACCCTCACGTACAGACCTTTAATATGGCTCTGAAACGCAGCGGCATTGGCAAAGCTGGCAGATGGAGCATTCAGAAAATACGCTCTCATAAACTCGGGTGTCATCTTAATCCGGATCTGTGGAACCACCTTCAGAGCAGTATCCGGTGCCCCCTTAACAATCTGGTTAACAAATATGCTGTCGTTCCATCTGAAACGATTTACGTTCGGTGCTGATCCGATAACTGTAGTACTGTCATAGTCCCACTTCCGGTTCGTATAGTAGCCCGATGTAGGAATATAATTTTCCTTCAGCTGATGAACCGTAACACTATAAGTTGTGTTCGTTGAATCGCCAAAGAAACCCTTTCCATATTTCAAAACCAGGACACCCGAATCCAATGATGCCGTTTCACCAAAAGCAGGCGTTGCCGAAGGCAAGGATATGCCCATAGCCAAAGCCGCATCAGTAGTTCCCAGCACCGGGTCGCTCATCGATCCCGCAGGATACTGAGGCTGATTGGAAGCCAGAATACTATCCTCCCGAACGGTTACAGTGCTTATATCATAGTCTTCAATATATTTACTGTTGATCGTATCGTTAGGGTTAATGTCCAGTCCAACACTATCTGTCTTCTGGCAACTGCTAAAAGCGATAAGACTTACAAAAATGAATAAGCCCCTGCTTAAATAATTCATATGTATAAAATAATTCTTTGTCATTCAATATTTCGCGCTAAGATATAGATTTTAGTTTTCTTTTCATGCTTTGTTGAAGCTTGTCAAAGATAGGCTACACAGACCACTTCTGTTGTTAAAAACTGTTAACCAGGACTTCCGTTTTCCGCGCCTTAAGTTAAAGTCTGTTAAAGAAACGGACTTTGACGAACAAAAGTCTACACCATCTGATCATTTCCCATGGCGGTGGTGAACACAAAGTCTATAATGCAAAAAGGCTGTCACGCATTACGAGACAGCCTTTCCATTTCCTTTATTAGCTTTCTAAGCTAAAGACGCCAATTCCTCATTGTGCATCTCTTCATAGAGATTAAAGTAATTTTCAAAATCAGCCGTAGCATCATAAGTCAATACCGGCTTATCGGTAGCTTCAACCACCTTCAGTACTGCCGGGTGGGTATTAGGTCCGCCCAATACAACAGCATCCGAATAAGATATGGCACCTAAATGCATCGCTTCACAACTTCCGTCTCCGTAAGGTACCAGATGAGATGCGTCCATTCCGCTCATAATTGCCTTCTTTGCAAAATCAGCGTTTAACTTTTCGCTGAAGCAATTGTCATACACAGAATACACAATCTTAGCTGTTTTAAAAGTCGGATCGTCCTTGTAGGTCGTCTTCATGTAAACGGGAACCAGAGAACTCATCCATCCATGGCAATGTACCACATCAGGCGACCAACCTAATTTCTTAACCGTCTCCAATGCTCCTTTACAGAAAAAGATTGTACGCTCATCGTTGTCTTCGTAAAACTTATTATTATTGTCCCTGAAAACATGTTTACGCTGAAAGTATTCTTCGTTATCCAAAAAATACACCTGCATGCGAGCTGAAGGAATTGATGCGACTTTAATGATCAACGGGTTATCGTTTTCATCAATGATGATGTTCATTCCTGATAGACGGATAACTTCATGCAGACGATTACGACGTTCATTGATGTTGCCAAAACGAGGCATTAAAATGCGGATTTCAAACCCTTTGTCTTGCATCGCTTGCGGAAGTTTCCGCGTTATCTCAGAAATTTTTGTTAACTCGAGGAAAGGCGACATCTCGTGAGTAATAAACAGTAACTTCGTTTTTGCCATCTCCAAATGTTAAATTTTATGAAAGAATTTGGGACTGCAAATATACATATATATTATGACATATCAATGAATTACGCAATAGCCTTTGATATAATTGCAGGATTTCACACCTTTGCAGCGGCATTTTCATTATCGTATTAATTAAAAAAAGCTTGAATATTAAGAAATTCACAAGCCATTCAAAGGTAAATGCCAGGTCATTCTATTTTAACTCTGCCTTAACATGCTCAGCCGTTAAAATTCGTCTTAAAAAAATTGAAAATTGAAAATCTTCACCTCGAAATCCGAACTTTCAGACGCGCTTCAAGATCTTAAAGCACAGAAAAAGCAGATTGGCTTAGTCCCTACAATGGGAGCACTGCATGATGGTCATACCTCACTCATCAATATAGCCAGACAACAAACAGATGTCGTTGTCTGCAGCATATTTGTAAACCCTACGCAGTTCACAGATCCCCTGGACCTGGAGAAATATCCCCGAACTGTCGAAGACGATATCAAAAAACTGGAAGACGCAGGGTGCGACATACTTTTTCTCCCTGAAGTTGCCGAGATGTATAGTCAGAACGAAAAGTGGACGATCGACCTCGGTTATCTGGAAACCATTCTCGAGGGACAATCACGTCCGGGGCACTATCAGGGTGTCACGCAGATTGTTTACAAGCTGTTCCAGATCACATCTCCCGACAAAGCGTTTTTTGGCCAGAAAGATTACCAGCAGGTATTGGTGATTAAAAGAATGGTCTCCATCTTCCAGCTGCCTGTTGAGCTTGTGATGTGCCCTATACAACGCAGCCAGGAAGGCCTGGCGCTGAGTTCAAGAAATATTCATTTGTCGCCTGAGGAAAAACGCCAGGCTTACGCCATCAGTCGCGCGCTATTTAAAATGAAGGAGCACGCATCCGGCGCCCATCCCGAAAAGTTGAAGGAGATTGGCCTCCATGTTTTAAACCAGGAGCCCGAAATCAAGCTTGACTACTGTGAAATCCTCGATAAAGACACACTCAAACAACCAGGCGAAGGAACATCAGGTCTCGTGGCCCTCATCGCGGCATCAGTCGGACAGACACGCCTCATCGATAATATGATTTTAAATTAACACGAGGTATGATACCAAACTACAACTCTTTCAATACCTTTTGTTAATTTTGCATTATGATTATTCAAGTTTTGAAGTCAAAGATACACCGGGTGAAGGTGACTCAGGCGGAATTGAATTATGTAGGAAGTATCACTATTGATGAAGACTTAATTGATGCTGCCAATATCATTCCTAATGAGAAGGTACAGATCGTGAACAATAACAACGGCGCTCGCTTTGAAACCTATGTGATCAAGGGCGAAAGAGGCTCAGGTATTGTTTGTTTAAATGGCTCTTGTGCCCGTCTTGCTCAGGTAGGAGACATCATCATTGTGATGTCTTATGGACAGCTCAGCATAGAAGAAGGAAAAAAATACCAGCCCATTCTGATATTCCCTGATGACAATAACCGTCTGATAAAGTAATAGTCCCTAGCTTAAATAAGTACTTATGAACAATCTGGAAACCCTCAATAATAAGATACTTAGCCTGCCGGAGATCCTTAAGTCAGTAAAGATCTGGAAATTTCTGGGCAAAAAAATAGTCTTTACCAACGGCTGTTTCGATCTTTTGCATCTCGGACATATTGACTATCTGGCTCAGGCTGCCTCTTTGGGAAACAAATTGATTGTCGGTTTGAACACCGATGCTTCAGTCTCCAGAATTAAGGGACCCGCCAGGCCAATTACCGACCAACAGTCGCGTGCCTCCCTCATCGCAGCACTTTTCTTCGTAGACGCAGTCGTGTTTTTCGATGAGCCCACACCGGCGGACCTCATCTCCGCTATAAAGCCTGATATACTGGTTAAGGGCGCCGATTACACCGTAGATCAGATTGTAGGAGCTGATACCGTTCTCTCCTACGGTGGCGAAGTAAAAACCATTCCCTTGATAGAAGGTTATTCAACTACCGCTATAGAAAAGAAAATACGTAGTCAACAATAGTCTATTGATCATTAATAAGGGTTTAGATGCTTCCAAAAAACGTCCATAAGCTGGCAGTTCTGCTGTCGTTCCTGACGGTGACCATTCTCTCCTGCCGAAATAAGAACAAGGATTTTCCAGCCGGAACATGGAGAGCAACAATACAAAACGAATCCGGAACGGAAGTACCTTTCAATTTCGAAGTAACCGACTCTTCGGGAGTAAAAAAGCTCTATATTTTAAACGCAGATGACCGTCTGCTGGTCGACGATATTCAGGTCAATAACGACTCTGTAAACATCAGGCTTCCTTTGTTTGATTCAGAGATCAAGGCTGCACTTACATCGGATGGCTTCAAAGGGAAATGGATAAGACACCTCGTGGACAATGACGTCGCCATGGAGATCAAGGCCCGGAAAAATGTCAGCTATCGCTTCTTCAAAGACAATCCCGACTCCCCCAATCAGCTTAGCGGACGATGGTCTACCACAATCATCAGCCAGGATAACAGCGATACCACCATTGCTGTCGGCGAATTCCGCCAGGAAAAATCCCGTGTAACAGGCTCATTTCTCACCAGTACCGGCGACTACCGGTTCCTTGAAGGCGCTGTATCCAGCGGCCGGCTGTTTCTATCAGCCTTCGACGGATCCAACTGTATGTTGTTCACCGGAACGATAGACGGCAACACCATCACTGACGGCAAGTTCTATTCAGGCTTATCTACAGTCCGCAACTGGTCCGCCCGGAGAGACGAACAGGCCATTCTTCCCGATGCCTATACCCTGACGAACCTGAAACCCGGCTACTCAAACCTGTCGTTCCGTTTCTTTGACCTTGACGACAATCCCATATCGCTGACAGACCCACGTTATGAAGGCAAAGTTGTCATCGTTAGCTTCCTCGGTTCCTGGTGCCCCAACTGCATGGATGAGACAGCCTATCTCACTAATTTTTACAAAGCGTACAAAGACAAAGGAGTTGAAGTCATCGGACTCGCCTATGAGCGGACAAATGATATCGAAAGATCAAAAAAGAGCCTCGAACAACTGCGTAAGCGGTTTAATGTAAGCTACCCGATCCTTCTAACCGGCTATACAAACAAAGAAGTGTTAAAGAGCATGCCCGAGCTGAACGAGTTTAAAGCATTTCCTACCACCATCATCATTGACAAGCAAGGTAAAGTAAATAAAATACATACCGGATTCAGCGGACCGGGCACCGGCAAACACTATACTGAATACGTCAACGAGTTCGAAAACCATATCAACAACCTGCTTGCAGCTAAATAATACGAAGATATCATGACCGCGCTGAGCAAAAAGCGTGTATTATTGCTCATGAAAGTCTCATTACCGTTAAAAAACAAATTGTTCCGATGAAAAACAGTCTCCTGATGCGCTGTTCACTAATGGCAGCGCTCTTCCTAGGCTCTTGTTCCAGTACACAAAAAGTCTCTCTCGATCCGATCTCCGTACATGGAGCCAGACATGGTTCGAATATCTACCAGGCTAGCTATACCCGCCTGACCGACATCATCCATACCAGCCTGGACCTCAAACTGGATTGGGACAGCGCCTATGTCATGGGTCGTGCAATCATCGAGGCCAAACCATACAATTACCCCCTGTCGGAAGTTGTTCTCGACGCCAAGGGATTCAGGATCAACCAGGTATCTCTCATCGAAGGCTATGATAACAAACCGCTTAAATACACATACAACAATAAAAAGCTAACCATCAACCTGGACCAAACGTACACCGATAAGCAAAAGTTCAAGATCCAGATTGATTATGTGGCCATGCCGGAGAAGCTGAAGATCGGCAAAGATATCGACGGCCCGGGAAGTAAGGGATTTTATTTCGTCAACCGAGATAATTCCGAACCTGGCAAGCCGAGGCAGTTCTGGACCCAGGGAGAAACGCAAAACAACTCCTGCTGGTTTCCTACAATAGATGATCCGCAGGAAAAGATGACCCAGGATATCAGTATCACCCTCCCCGAAGGTATGGTTTCCTTATCAAACGGGCTTCTCGACTTCTCTACCGACAACGGTGATGGCACCCATACCGACAATTGGCGTCAGGAGCTCCCTCACTCCACCTATCTGACCATGCTCGCCGGCGGCGAGTTCCAGATTGCAAAAGACTCCTGGAGAGATAAAGAAGTAAGCTACTATATGGAACCCAAATTCGCTGATCATGCGAAACTGATCTTTGGCAAGACACCCGAGATGATGGAGTTCTTTTCCAACAAGTTGAAAATGGAGTATCCCTGGGAAAAATACGCCCAGATCGTACTGCGCGACTTCACCGGAGGAGCTATGGAAAATACCACAGCCACAACATTTTTCGAAGGCATGAACATGACTCCTGCTGAGTATCTGGATGAAAATCATGAAGACATTATTTCCCATGAGCTCTTCCATCACTGGTTTGGCAACCTGGTGACCTCCGAATCATGGGCTAACCTTCCGCTTAACGAATCTTTTGCTACCTACGGAGAATATCTGTGGAATGAACATAAATATGGCCGCGATGAAGCCGACTATAAAGGCTGGAACGACGCAAACGCTTATTTTAACACCGAACAGGCCAGGCAAGCAGATGTGATCCGCTTCAATTATCCTGACAGGGAGCAGATGTTCGACGTCGTTAGCTACCAGAAAGGGGGGCGGATCCTGCACATGCTACGTAAAACAGTTGGCGATGAAGCGTTTTTTGAAAGTCTGACGCTCTATCTGAAGCGGCATTCTTATAAAACTGCAGAAATCCATGACCTTCGTCTAGCCTTTGAGGAAGTTACGGGAAAAGACCTTAACTGGTTCTTCAACCAATGGTTTCTGGCATCGGGAAATCCCGAGCTGGAGGTTTTAACTCATTATGACGTAACGACCAGGAAAGCGACTGTAACGGTAAAGCAAATCCAGCCGCTCACCACATCGCCGATGTATCGTCTACCTGTAAAAATCGATTTCTACGTTAATGGCAAGATCGAAAGTAAGCAAGTAGTGATAGATAAGGCTGAGCAGAGCTTTTCGTTTGATATGCCACAAGAACCCGAACTGATCAATTTCGACGCTGAAAAATACCTCTTGGCCACCAGGAAAGAGAATAAAACCATCGCTCAATATGCTGTTCAATATCAACAAGCGCCTTTGTTCCTCGACAGGATGGAGGCATTGCTTGCCATAACCAAAGTACCAGGAGATAAGTTATCTGCCCCTCTTATCATCAGCGCCATGAACGATAAACACTGGGCCATCCGTCGCCTCGCGGTAAAATCGATCGCATTATTAAATAAGGAAGCACAGGCATCGGCACATGATAAAGTAAAAGATCTTGCATTAACCGATGCCCGTTCCTATGTGAGGGCTTCTGCCATCCAGGTATTGAGGAAAGTATACAAGGCTGAAAAGACTGATGAGATCCTCAGTAAAGCTCAGCGGGATGTATCACCGTCTGTAGTAAAAGCGCTATCTGAATAAAAGCACATCCCCATCCAGATAACTGTGAGCTGTCTGGACGGGGGTGTGCTTTGGCATTATTTAAGCTGCCGAGATGTGAGATATTCGGCGTCAGCGATCGCGATCACTGGTAAGTGAGCTAAAAACCATCTTGATAACAGCAAGGATGAGGGCGAAAAGCAGAGCAGCCCAGAAGCCGTCAGTTTCAAAACCTTTCATCATCGCGTCTACCAGTAACACCATTAAGACGGTGATGACAAACGACATCAGACCCAGGGTCAGAATGTTAACAGGAAAAGTAAAAATGCGAAGTAGGGTACCAACAGTCGCATTTACAAGCGCTAGCAGGATCCCGGCTATAAGAGCACTAAGAAATCCGTCAACCCTAACGCCGGGAGAGAGGAAAGCCGCTACTGAAACCGCTATTCCTGTAAGCAAAAGTTCAATGATGATTCTCATATTTTTGTAGTTAAAGTGGGTTCGGGATAAAAAAATAGAATCAAAAAGATTATAGAATCCTGCACAGATACTATTATCATACACAAAATTGATGGTGAATAAATTTTGTTAACACCTCGATCTATGCTTAAAAGTAAAAATATAGAATTTTCGTCGATGCGGATGACTTTTATAAAAGAATGTGAATCAGAGGTTAAAAAGAATCCCCGCCACGGCGGATTCTTGCATCGACGATTTTTCCTCCCTCGTTCGTGAATAATACTATTCTGAAATAATAGAAGTGAGCTCGCTTGGTCTCCGCAATGACAACGTTTATATGCAGGCGATAAGAGGCGCAGATTCTCCCGGGATCAGTCCGACCTGGGGTATGAAAAGTCGGACTTTTGACTGGCTTTTCACTGGTTGTCTCCACTTGCATACCGACGATGTATACTCCTGCATATAAAGACGTTCTATCCTGTTCCCCTTGTCTTTTTAGTGCAAAATCGGCTCAATTCCGGAAGATTTTGGAAAAAATCGCAAAAAAATCGTCACCAGCCTTTCCGCTGCTCTACCTTGTTCTGCAAAAAGAAATAGCGTTATGGCAAAAGTAGACAACAAAGGCAGGGTACGGGGCACGGCAGGTCCCGTCGTTTATCGCGGGTACCGCGGTATGACCATCATGCAGGGGAAACCCCGCACATTCAAGCAGACCAGCGCCAGCCTCCGTGCCTCCACGGAGTTCGGTCTTTCCAGCACCACGGCG
>NZ_JAZQRL010000092.1:0-2568 GCF_045629565.1 Arcticibacter sp. | reverse complement strand
GAAATCGTTCAATAGCCGAGACAAGATTGTGGTCATACAAGTTGTTCAATGTATCGCCCCGGAAATCTTCTAATCGATACAATCGCCTTTTTACATTAACAACAAGGGTTGATCTTTCGCCAGTCTCACTTGCGTTTTTAGTTGCAACAATGGGCTTCCATGCGCCGGCTCTCTGGAGGGCTTCATATTTCCTAAGCTGGCTTTTTAGCAGTTCATACTGCCGGTATACAGGCGCCTGCGGCAAAGGGCGATTCACCGGAGTTTTCAATATGCTGTCGAGATAGTCCTCATAAGTAATTCGTTTTCTAGGAATGAGCCAGTTGGCAGACCGGCTTGCAGCATCGTCCATGCCTGTCCATACAATTTTTGAATATTGAAAGTATAAAGAACTGAGCAGCAGTTCCAGACTAAGGTCGGGTTGTACCGTTTTTGATTTAACTTTCTGTTTGTCAATCAGGGAATCTAATGTTTGTTGATAATAAAAATGCTTGTATACGCCATCGCTTTTTGGATTCAGGAATCTGTTTGACCAGAATGCGGCCTGCTCTACCAGGCCATCTTCATTAAACCAGGCGTATGTATGGCCTCTTTTGCTGTAGAAATTTCTAATGTTCTGCTCGTATGGCTTTAGGTTGGGGAAACGTTTAAAGAAATAAGCAATGCGGGTGCTGTCAAAAGTAAGCGCTGACTGCCGGCTTTCCTGTAGCGAAGTTGTGTGCTGCGGGAGGGTGGAACGTAGGTTTGTCTTCTCTGCTGGCTGACCGCAGCCCGACTGGCTTATGCAAAAGAGCCCAAGACATACAATTAGACATTTACTTCGGATTTGAATCATTTTTGATACATAAGATCTACCTCGACCCACGAAGGTGCGTCAAAGAATCCATGTTCCGGGTGATCACCAAGGGATTACGAGATGATGTTAATCATTATTATCGTTGCCGCTGGGGGTGTGTCAAGATCAGTTCCCCGGTTATAGATGGACTGTTGCGTTGATGTCCCGTAGGGGCTCTAATTCAAGTGTTTGAAGGCCATAAGCTTGTTTCTTCTATACTGTTTTTGAAATGTACACCTATATAATCACGACGATGGATTGTATCGGGGTAGTGTTTAGCCTCGTTCAGTAGTTTTAAAAGATGATGACGATCACAGAATGTTACGGTTTGGGTCAATTGTATTGATGCCGGGACCCTGTATCTTTATTCCGTACTCATAACGAGTAGAAGGCACTTAAAATCAGATGATATGTTGGGACTACTCACCGAAAAGGAAATCGATTACCTATTGACTCAACAGGTTACCGGAAGGCTGGCCTGCGTCACGGAAAATAAAGCTTACATCGTACCAATCAACTACTTTTACAAGGATTCTACAGTCTATGCACATTCGGCAGCAGGGAAAAAGATTGATATGATGCGTCAAAATCCAAATGTATGTTTCCAGGTAGACGAAATCAGCAGTATATTCCGGTGGCAGAGCGCCATTGTGTGGGGAACCTTTGAAGAAATTACGAACCGGGAGAAGAAACACCAGGCGATGCAGGGAATTACACACCGGCTGATGCCGTTTGTTACCACGCCTACCGGCCACCCTTCCCACGGGATTGCCTCGCGCGAGTCTGACCTGGAGAATCTGGATCTGATTGTGTACAAAATCATTGTCACCGAAAAAACGGGGAGGTTTGAATACACGGCCGGCATTTAATACTTGAATATCGCGGTTCTGGGCGCGGTGGTTGAACTTGCTTGTTTGAATCCCTTTAACTGGCATTGATCAGGGATGAAAAACTTCTGACCGCAATTCGTATGCAGGTCTCATCAACATTGAAATGGGGCGCATGGTTCATGGCGACTATCCCTTTTTCCGTATTGGAGCCGCCAAGAAGCTCCCGTGCAACTTCAGTTGCCGGCATACCATTGGTTTCGCCGCCAAAATGCCCTGTGAGTTATAGTTCGGGCTTTTTAGGCGATAAATGATCGCTGATGATTCTTCGCGATTTGATGTTTACAGACAAGTCTAGCTATGGTGAATTCCTGAATTCAGATGAAAAGATTCCCGCAAATATTTTAGCCGGCCGCCTAACGAGCTTTAGACGTATGGGTTTAGGACCAAGCGTGTTGCTCCGGATAAAAATCCAGGTTTATTTATGGTCTGACGGAAAAGGGTAGTGGCCTCGTTCCTGTAATTCTGGAGATTGCATTATGGGGTTCTCAGTTTGGGAGCTATGCGATTCTAAAAGTATCTTTAGTTCATGAAAATAGCACTGGCTTCTCCTCCTTTTCCAAGCGACATAAATGACGGTTTAGCATGGCTTGAAAAACTGGTGAAAGATGCTGCTGGGAAGCAGGCGGAAATTATATGCTTTCCTGAATCTTATCTTCCAGGTTATCCGGGAATGGGCTATTCGGCAGCCGACAGGACAAGGGAGGTTCTGCAGATTGCGCTTGATAAGGTTTGCGGGATTGCAGCAGAGCATTCCATCGCGATTATTGTACCGATGGATTGGTACAATAATAACCAGTTGTTTAATGTGGCATTTGTGATCTCCGCCAAAGGTGAGATACTGGGCTA
>NZ_JAZQRL010000091.1:0-100598 GCF_045629565.1 Arcticibacter sp. | reverse complement strand
TGTTTTGCTCCTGTTCAAAATCGAGCCACAAAGCTGCACGGTCTTTTAAGTCAGGTTTCGCTGCAAATAAGTCATTGATTTCAATCGCTTTTGTGAAAATACCCACCTGATCGATAATAGCATCGCACAAATACACCGAGGTATGCTGGCCATGTGTCTCGGCGTTCTTGCCCACGTTAAGAGGAAAAGGGAAGTTAGTAATGTTCCCGGTGACAGGGTTTTCAGCCACCTTTTTGTTGTCGATAAATAGTGATATTGACTTCCCGTTATAAATACCTGCGACATGATGCCAGTTTCGTGTCCAATCTTTGGGTAATTCACCACGTGCAACTGTCTTTTTTGAAGTGTAGATATAGAAATCGAGCGAATCTGCACCAATCTGCTGCAAACCAAATTGATTGTTTCCTTTGGTGAGTAGTGTTCCGCCCATTTTCATTAAGTCGCGTGGAAAGATCCAGAAGGAAACGGTTAGTTCATTACCGGAGATTTCAATTTTTCTATCCTGAAAAACTTCCACCCACTGATCGTGACCATTCAGATCAATACCTTTTCCATCGTGTCCGGCAACCAGCTTGGCGCGTCCCATGATGTGAGTGGCGACCTTATTTGGCGAAGTATCTGTCAATTTGCGAACTGTCTCGCGCAATCCCGGACTCACGAAATCCCAGATTGCCCCGCCCATAATGCGTGGATACTGGTAAATCACATCCCAATATTCGTCAAGTCCGCCACCGGCATTTCCAGCCACCGAAAGGTATTCGTCCATGAATGATGGTCTCGGATCAACACTCTCAGGAACCATCCCTACCTGATTTTTAAGATCAAAAGGTGATGGGTATCGTGGGCCGATGATTTCTTCGCAAGAATGCGAAAAAGCATTTCCTCCATACATCCAATATCTGGTAGTATCAAATTTCCGTCCTTCATCAATTACGGCACAAATATTCTTTCCTTCGCCACTTTCGTTCCCAGCACTCCAAAACAGAATGGATGGATGATTTCGGTCGTTCAACACCATCTTGCGCACCCGCTCACGGTACATGGGTTCCCACTCGGCCTTATCGCTCAAATATTCAGTAGCATGTGCCTCATTTCCGGTTTCATCGATGATGTAAAACCCATATTCGTCTGCCAATTCTAAATAGCGTCTTACAGGTGGATAGTGTGATATGCGTATACAATTGATATTGAATTGCTTCAGTATCTCAAAGTCTTTCCGGATGGTCGCTTCGTCCATCGTGTGTCCTAAATCGGGGTGCTGCATGTGCGTATTGATGCCGTTAAGTTTGATGGCTTTTCCATTCAGATAGAAAACCTGATGACGAATTTCAGTCTCTTTAAAGCCAATGCGACCGGCAACTATCTCTTCGGTTTTACCCTCGCTGTTGATTAATTCCAACGTTAACCGGTAAAGATTGGGCGTTTCAGCAGTCCACTTTTTAGGGTCAACTACATCTGATGAAATATTAAAAATTTGCTTATTATCAGCAGTTATTTGAACTGCATCAGAGGTAAAATTCTTAACCAACACATTGTCTGAATTAAATAGCGAAGCTCGAACCTTGTAATTCTTCTTGTCAGTTTTCGATTGGTTATTTACCGTAATCTGCAGATTCAGTTTTGCGTTCTGATAATTATTGTCCAGATCGGTAGTGGCATGCCAGTCGAAGATATGTACATCCGATTTTGCATACAGCCAGACATCATCGAAAATACCTGCCAGGCGCCAATAGTCCTGACTTTCAAGATACACTCCATCTGAATATTTAATTACGTTGACGGCAATGGTATTTTTTCCTGGTTTAAGGAATCTGGTAACATCATATTCAGCAGGCTCGTGCGCTCCTTCATTATAGCCAACTTCCTGTCCGTTGATCCAGACGAACGATGCCGAAGCGGTTTTCTCCATGCGTAATAAAATGCGTTTGCTTTTCCAATTTGCAGGTAGGTTAAATGTTTTTCGATACGAGCCAGTCGGGTTGTATTCGCGAGGGACAAAAGGCGGATTGGAGCGGAACGGATGGGCAACATTTCGGAAAAAAGCATCTCCAAAGCCTTGCATTTCCCAGTTGGAAGGAACTTTAATTTCAGACCATTTCTGATCATTAAAATTTGATGTAAAAAAGTTCCTGGGTGTACCTTCCGGAGTATTAGCAAAATGGAATTTCCAGCTTCCATTCAACGAAAGCACATTTTCTGACTTCCATTTCTGAAGATTTAATGCTTCTTCAACCGATTTTATAGGGATACAAACCGTGTGGCCTTCAGTCTGGTTGATTTCAAATACCTCTACATTTTCGATGAAAGGATAAACGTTTTCAAAATTCGACTGCTGTGCTGACACTGTAAAACTTGCCAGAGTGATCAATAAACCAACTATTTTTTTCATACTCGATTACGTTATACCGGGATAGAAGACTAAATTTTGAACACAAATCCTTTCCCGTTTAGCTTTTCTTTCAGAAATCTATTTACAGCCTCTATCAGTACTTATTTAGTTTTCATGTCAATCTTTAATCCTTGTGTACTCAGTCTGTATAATTGGCTAGGAGAGAAAGTCGAGGGATTTGCAATCAAATATCTGGAGTAATAAGCCATGGTGATGGTACGAGTAGTCAATTTCATGTAACAAATGTTTATCTCCCGGCTAAATGCAGGCTGTTGTTAAGATTCTAAATCTTTACATGTCGGTGATCAGTAAGGATTATTTACCTGTCTGGCCCCCGGTTTCTGAAGCTAGTTGTAATATGTGGCGATCAATGTAGAATGTGCCGAATGGAATAATGCAGGCAACTAAGACCTTACAGGTAGTTTGCCATCTCCACTGTCTTTCTACCCCAACGCTTAGCGTACTAAGGATAAACCAAAGGAATAACAACCCATGCAATGGGCCAATAATTTTAACCATAGTCGGATCTGAGGCGATATACTTAAGTGGAACTGCGACTCCGAGCAGTACGAGAAGCGATATGCCCTCCAGGTAGCTTACCAACCTTAAACGCCCTAATTGTGTTGCAAGTAATTGTTTCATAGTATTATTCGTCATAAAAAATGTTTAGATATAATCAGAGGGCATTTTAAAAATGTCTGAACAATGGCCTGGTTGCGAGTGGGGAGAAAGGCCATGGAATAGCGATAAAAATAATCACCAATCCCAAGATAAACCATCGCAATATGGTCTGGTATTTGGCCTGATCATCTGCTTGGCGTTTCGCTTTAGCTGATCCGATTGTGATCACCACAGTTGCGGAGATCATCAGTGATGCGTGCAGATAACGAAAAAAGTTATGATCGCTCAAGATTCCACCAGTCGTTTCAAACATCCCGAACATAATAATGGGACTCTGAAAATAAAGCGTCATACCGATAAGAAGTTGGATATGAGCAATAGTTGCAGTCCAGTGACGCAAGTTATTTGCCATTGGTGTGAACACGCTCTTTTGTAACAAGCCCTTATAGGAGAAAAAGATAGAACACAGCAGACTGCCGAGTACCAGCCACCGGAATAAAGAATGGAGAGGTAATAAAAATGTGTACATGAGAAATAGGGTTTGTGAACATACTGAATGGTATGTTTCTGTTTAAAGAAATTAGTGTAGACAGTCTAGGTATTTCTTGAATTCGTGCAGAAATGTTTTGTAGGACTGTTTGCCAAAGACCTTACCAAGGTAACGAACGCCGCCATAGTTTGCAGTAATATATTGTGCGATCTGCGTGGGATCATGCTCCCCCGCAATTTGCCCCTCGTTCTGAGCCACTGACAGCGCGGACTCAATTTCCGTCTGCCAGGCAACGACCACACGTCTAAGCAACTTTCTAAATGCTTGGTTATGTGCGGACATTTCTTCAATCAAATTGACTAAAGGGCACCCGTACTCTACTTTGAAAAAGTCGTTTTTAAGTAACAGCGCTTCCATCATCTTATAGATATTCGTACGCACATCTCCTCCTTCTTTCAAGTATGCAGTAGAAAAATCACTCATACTCGGAGACATAATCTCACTGATAACAGCAAGACCCATTTCTTCTTTATTTTTGAAATGATAAAAAAATGCACCTTTTGTTACTTGCGTAGTTGCAATGATTTCATCAATACTTGTCGACTGATAACCCTTTTGATAGATTAGATCAAATGACTTTTGAAGTATATAGCTGCGTGTTGCTTCTGCTTTTGACATAAGATACTAACTAGTATGTTTTACGAAAGTAAATAAAAATATTTGTCTCCGCTAGGTTCTTTGGTCATCAATAAGTAAATAGGTATAAATATTGATATTCCTTTTGCTGACTCAACGTTTACTAATCCATAAATGAATTTTGCTATTAATGGCTTTGACGAGGTCTCCGCTCTATACTCACTTTCTTATTGCAAAAGACAACAAGGCACCAGTAATTCCGGCGGTTCTTGCTTTAGCATATGCTAGGTCGCATTATGAGGTGGATAATTTACTACTTGCCTTAAATGATACTCCAAATGTTCAAGGTAATCATTGATTAAAAAGTCAATGGTTAACGAGTTCTCCGGGGTTGTTTTACATTCTAACTTCAAACTTTCTTCGGGAATTTGCTTAAACAACTCTATCAATTGCTTATTATATACTGTCCAAAATAAAATAACTTGCTCTCCATTTATATGTTGATAAAAATTGAACTGATTCCATTTATTTTGGTCATAACTGATCAAAGGGCAAAGTTCAAATTGGGCACGTATAAAGCGTTGATGGTTGTTTGTAGCACTATCTATCAGGTGACCTATTATTTCCTTTTTGCTCCATTTGTTGATATCTGGTCTCGTTGAGAATAAAGGCTCACCTATATTTGCTAAAAGCGGTGGTATGATCTCACATAAATAGGTTAGCCTTTTTATTACAAAATCTAACATGGCCTAATACTGCTATAATTTCAAATCTTATTATTACTACGATAAGGGTTAATGCGTCCACGTTTTTCTAAAATCGTTAAAAACCTCATCGTCAAGCAAATTAAGTAAAATTCTGCGGATACTATGCTTAGGTTATTGGCTCTGCCTAACCTAATGTGGCTTTGAATAATTATAACCTAACGTTCTTTTATCGATTGAGTTCGGAGTAGTTGCACCTAAGACGTACTCTTAAAACTGATCATCTATGTAGATGGAGTCCAGCATGGCAGTAAGTGAAAGATGTTTTTTTCAAATGCTACAGGTGATGGGGGTATAAAAGTTCTGAAACTAAAATAAGCGTGAAGATCCGGACAGCCGCTGTGCTTTGTCACTGAATATTTTTAGGCGCAACTTCTTTATATGCCGTTGTTAAAGCGTCAATGAACAAATCCTTATTTACCCTTTCCATTTCTATTGTTGTCCATCCTTGTTTGCCCCATTTGCTATCTACGGGATAAATGATTGTTCTGTCTGCTGAAGAAAAGACGTCTTGGTCTATCTCCGAAAGTTTAAGGCAAGCCCTTTTGTTTTTATCGTCATACGTTGCAAATATTTTCTTTTTCACTCTGAAAGAAGTCTTCTCAAAATGCGGTTCTTCCGTAGTTTGAGGAAACGAAAGCGCTAATTTCCGCATGTTGTCGATGGTTACCATAATTCTAATCGGTTTTAAGTAACTGGATTAATTACCTATGATACAAGGATGCACTACTAATATAATCACCTTTTCTTAATATGGAACACCGCTTCCATATCAAGTTTCTTAAACGATCCTGATGCTCATCGCCCCACAAGCCTATTGCGCTGATCACGGGTATCAGCGACTTACCAAAGGAGCGTTGCATTTCGTTCAGGCGGACCTGAGTAAGCCTGAACGAACCAGGAAGGTTATCGATGAAGTACTAAAAAAATGGGGAAGGCTCGACATCCTGATCAATAATCTTGGAGGTTCTGAAACGCCTGGCGGTGGCTTTGCTGTTCTGACGGACAAGGATTTGGAATCAACCCTATCCACCAACCTGCTGGCACCGGTACGTCTCGACAGGGGCTTTCTACCGCAGATGCTGCAGCTCGGCAGCGGGGTGATCATTTATATTGCCTCTATTCAGGCCAGACTTCCTCTGTACGACTCAACCCTACCCTATGCGGCAGCGAAAGCGGCTCTGTTAAACTACAGCAAGAGTCTCTCCAACGAAGTTGCAGCTAAGGGAGTTCGCGTACTCACCGTCTCTCCCGGCTGGATCATGACACATGCTGCTACGCGAATGATGGAGCGTATTGCCGATAGTGCTAAAGTGACCATAGAGCAGGCTACGCAGAGCGTATGGATGCTCTTGGAGGTATTCCTATCGGCAGACCGGCCCAACCGGAAGATGTTGCGGAATTGGTTGGCTTCCTGGTTTCCGACCGGGCTGGCTACCCGACGGGGACTGAGTATGTGATTGATGGAGGAACTATACCAACTGTTTGATCTGTACTTTTATCAAAATTTAACCGTTGCTGTGTATGGTGGTGTTGATTACAGAGAACCTATTGGAGTGGTTGAAGAGGGATTCAACCTTAATCCCTCTTTGTTGATAAGATTGACGCTTCATCTGCAAATATTAAGACGGTGGAATCCCAAACTTTCCTCTTAACGTTTGGCTAAATAATTCGGTGATGAGAAGCCTACTAATATATCCGAGCTATGCGATATTGAAGTCGCTTTTCTCTATCACGACTGCCTCTGGTTCTGTGTCTTCCAATATCGGGTTTCATGTACCACCTTAATAGACGGAAGTTTGACGATAAAAGCAGATACCAGGCAACCCCGATTAGCTTATTTTATCGTCAAATATACAGGATAGAAATACGGCAAGGTACCTCAATTTTCCTGTCTTACTCCGTTTCACTTGTCTTTTCTGATCAGCCTGTTATGTAATTTCTTCAAATTGCTTACAGGAATCTTTATCTTCTGCCTGTCATAGGTAATCAGACCGTTAATTTCAGTCTCCACGTCTGTTAACTGGGTATATACTGCACCTGAAAAGCCTTGATTCTTTAATATTTCAATTTTATCTATTAACTTTTTATAGGCAATTCCCAATTCCTTACTATTTTTAAATCCCTTATAACTCCAGGCATTGCTCGAGTAAATATGGTTGGGAACTGCGTATCCTAATCCTCCAAATTCGCCGATCACCAGTGCCCGGTCCTTTTCAAGTGGTATTCCTTTCAAACGGTCGCCATATAGATGATAATCGCGGGTCTCGCCTTCTCCCCTGTCTATCCATCCGCTCGGACCATCAACTATACGAGTTGGATCTAAAGTTTTCGTCCACTTTAAGATTTCGTTGGTTTTAAACTGTCCCCAACTTTCATTAAAAGGCACCCACACACAGATGCTTGGATGATTATAAAGCTGGGAAATGATACTTGACCATTCTTTACGGAATGATAATTCGGAAATACTGTCCCGATCTACATCTTTATAGTTTTTATCCAGCCAACTGCCATTAACAGACTGATCATGATCCTTAACGGGTACAATCTCGCCGTAGCCACTTGGCATATCCTGCCAAACAATTAAGCCAAGTTTGTCACAGTGATAATACCACCTGGCAGGTTCGACCTTTACATGCTTACGCACCATGTTAAAACCGGATTCCTTCATCATCATAATATCTGAGACAAGGGCTTCTTCTGTTGGGGCGGTATATATACCATCAGGCCAATAGCCTTGATCCAGAGGTCCATATTGGAACACCGCTTTATTATTTAAAAACAACCGATCTACCCCTTTTTCATCCTTAGTCACCTCTATTTTACGCATGCCAAAATAGCCGTCTATCCTGTCGAGAGTTTTCTCGTTTCTTAGAACCCTGAGTTGGAAATTATAAAGGTTTGGCGCATCCGGACTCCATAGCTTTGCGCCCGGAAGGTTAAAAGTCATTTCCATATTTGCTGTAAACTTTCTATTTAAAATCTCTTTTGCGCCATCTAAAATGGTCAACATAAGTGAATCTCTGTTTTGGGCGTTAAGAACAACAGGGTTGATGGTTACAATGGACTGATCTATATCTGTCTTGATCCGATATGACTCTACATAAGTTTCAGGCACTATCTCTAACCATACAGTTTGCCAAATACCGGTTACAGGTGTATAATATATCCCTCCCGGCTTCTTTACTTGCTTGCCTCGGGCTTGCCTACCGTCATCAGTAGGATCCCATACACTAACCATCAGCTCTTCTTTACCCCCTTTTAGGTACGGTGATATGTCAAAAGTAAACTCAGTATAACCGCCTTCATGGCGACCTACTTTCCTGTTATTGATGTACACTTCCGTTCGCCAGTCAGATGCGCCAAAATGCAGCAGTATTTTCTTACCAGAATTTTCCCTATCTACAGTAAAAGTTCTTTTGTACCACAGTAAGCTATCTTTTCCGACGCTTTTTTTTACGTCTGACAGATAAGATTCTACCGGAAAGGGAACGATAATTTCACCATGCCACCTGTTGGGAATTCCGTTGCTTTGGCGCGTTATGGCATAATCCCACCGGCCGTTGAGGTTCTCCCATCCTGCCCTTACCAGGCTAGGCCGTGGATAGTTATTCAGAGGTTTTTCTTTATCTAATTTCCCCGACCAAGGGGTGAGCATCTGCCGGGTTGTATTTTCCTGAGCAAGTAAATCGCCGGAGAAATTCAGGAGGGTAATAAATGCAATGAGGATCTTCTTCATTTGTTTACGGTGCTTTGTTAAGTAATTATTGGAATTTTCACCAGCCGGGATAATGAATAAGCGGATGGGTTACATTTTCTTTATAAAACTGTAAGGCTGTTTTTAAGGAGTGCCTTTGATAGTCGGGCATCAAATACGATCTGGTTTGACTTCCTGATAAGATTATCCGCACTTTTTCTGATTTCAAAATTCGTTTTAGTTCTTCTACCCCTATGAAACAACGACTTACTTTTTCTTCGTACGGTTCTTTTAAAGGCTTCACCGGAAAGCGAATCTTTTTGCCTTCGGATAGTTCGAATATTATCTCTTCAAAATAGATAGGTTTGGTACTATTATACCGAATGCTGAAAGCGAGCTGTACATTATTTTCTTTCGTGATTTGATTGAAGAAGCTAAGGTGTAGAACCTCGTCTAAGGCCAGGCTATAACTGCTTCGGCTATCAATGCTATAATTTCTGAGTCCAATGACAGACACAACTTCTTCAAACAAACGCTGGTGGTTCAAAGAACTGATCTCCAAAAAATTATGTTCGATATTTACACTTACCAGTAGGTCTTCGTCAGAGTAAACGGTCTCTTTTGTGTTAGAAAAGTCCTTTCGAAGAAAATAGGCATCCAGCACGTTCTCTAACGTATCACGAATCTTCAATATAGCCCTATCTTTAACAGGATAAAGCCTTACTTTTTGAACAACCGAATCATTAAAAAAATAAGTTGCAGAGGCGAAAAAAGTGCTGTCGGTGACAGGTAGGGAACCGCTCTGTTCCACAGTATCCATCTTCACACGGGATTGCTTGCTTAACTTAAATCCAAACGGCAACAAATCGTCTATCCAAAAGCTTTTTGTAAAAGTTGCGCTTAGGTAAAAAGGCGCATAGCCATGCCAGTTATAATTCTTCTTTCCGATAGGTTGACCGACTACGACGATCGTAGAAGAAAGAAAGAGGATCATACCGAGTATTCGTTTAATTCTTTCCATCTGCCGCCTCCGTTTGCTGAGATAAGCCGAAAGATTTTGCGTAAGCCCTGCTCATATTCAGTCTTTCTTCTATAGGCAGTTTTTCAAGCTTTTCGATATCAAATTCATTAAATGCATCTTTAAAACGTAATAAGGGATCCAGCACGGCCGCGGTATTCCAGGCAAGCCATTGTCGTACGCTATGCCCCCTTGTCCCTCCTACCAGCGAAAATGCCTCTGTTTGGAGAGCCGCGTATTTATAGCCCATCTTTCCATCTAAATCCATGGTCTGAAGGGTGTTGTACATGAGCATTTTGGATATATCCAGCAGATGCCTGTCACCTGTGAGCAGGTATAGCCTGTAATACTGAAAAGAGGAGAAGGAGATACCGTTATCTACACCGGAATGCCCGGTTGCAATAAGCGTTTGTCCGGTAGTGGATTTTTGCGATGGAAAATCTGTCAAGCTGTCTCCTTCAGCCATAGGCACATTGTAAGCGTAAATGAAGGTTTCTGTATAATATGCCGCCTGCGTAGCCGCATTAAGCCATTTTTGATCCGCAGTAACATCATAAAGCGAGAGAAAAGCATAAAGTGCCTGCTGGCCGGACTCACGATCTTTCACCCGAGGGTTATCGATTACGCCCGCTACATACAAATAGTCGTCATGGATGAAATCATAGCTAAAGTCTCCTGCTTTTAATGCTGCATTCAAGTATTGGGTTTTCCTGGTAACTTTATAAAGCGCCAGGAGGTATCGAATAACATTAGTGGAAGTATGCTTATTATCGTTCGATATTTTCGCTTTGTCCCACCAGTCGTACGCAAGGTAAAAGCTGCCATCAGGGTTCTGATTCTTAACCAACCATTCGCCGAAATTTTCGCAATATTCTAGCCACTCAGGTTTATCTATACCATGTTTTTTCATGATGCTCCAGGCATTTAAAGCCCCTTCCATCCCGTCTCCTGAAATTCTCATATACGATGGGTATTTACGCCACTCTGCGGGTTGGTCTATATTTGGAGTTACCCAGGGTTTGGGTAAACCCTGGGCCGTTAAGGAATTATTCACCCAAAAATCCACTACAAGAGAAGCCTTCTTAATCATCTCAGCATTCCCGTTTTCCAAACCACTCCGCAACAGGTAATAGGCATTGGGTAATTGAAAACCAATAAAGCCCATCTGGTAATTGTATGCTCGTACATTTCCATTCGGGATATAAATAGAGAATGGCCATCCAGGCGCACCATTGATATTTCTCCAATAGTCGTTCAGAAGCTTTATCTCTTCCTGATAGACATGCTGCATGTTCTCTTTGTGAATGATAGGATCATAGGCTTTATAAGCTGTTCTCCAGGCCTCACTTACAGCCTGTGGATAAGTTTTAGAATTAGAAAACCTAACTATTAATTGGTAACGGTGGGATACAACTTTCTTCACCGGATGACTGCGCAAAGCCCATTGCTTGTTCTCTCTGCCATGGATTCTTCTCGCAGAAATATAAGTCTTCTCTCCCTCTGATCCCGGAAACATGAACGTGATAGCATTCTTCTCGTTTAACTGGCTAAAGCCAAGGGCACCGAACTGCATTCGCTCATCTACAATTCGACTGAGCCCAAAATCTTTATTGAACGTTCTGGGAAAGGCATTAGAATGAATTAAGGTGACCGTTGCTCCAGATACTTTATTCCTGCGCATGACAACAGGCAAGGGCAGCCGGTCTTCCCTAAAGTAAAAGTAATGGTGACTGTAATCACTGGCCAATGCATTCGAAGACAGATAATTATTGTCTTTATACCATATCCCGGGCGCGAAAAACTCAAAATCATCCAGTTCGGATTTAACAGCAGTCCTTAATGTAAAAAAAGAGTTGAACCACAAATCGGCAGGATTATCCTTGGCCACCTTAATTTCTCTGTCCAGCCGGAAACCCAGACTATCACTGCTGTACTTATCCGTAACGTCAAATACCGAGCCTGCTTCCGTTTTGATAGTCGCCTTACAAATGATTAGTTTACCCTCCTGCTTCACTGTGGAATAATAGCTGTTCAGATGAACGGAATCCTTAATCAAAGTAACCGGGTGTTTTGTCGGACCGGTATAAGTATTGCCATTGTAGATAAACGCTATTCCTTTGTTTTGAGTTCCAATTCCTACCACAACTAATCGCGCCTCCTTATAAGATAACTGCTGCGAGATTACTTTACTGCAGCAAAAAATAATGAGCACAGCAGTTAAATATTTAGATAAAATCATTTAAATAATGTTTGATCATCAACCGGAAAAGAGCAGGTCACATAGTTTAATCTACCTTAAGAATCGAGAAACTTGTAAAGGATACCGCGTTGGTTTCTCTCGCCTTAAAGTTTACACTATAGCCCATGCTCACTCTGGTTTGTTCATTTAATTCAAAATTTATAGACATAGACTGGCTGTTTGCAGGTAAGCCGCAATCGGCTTTACCTAAAAGACCGGAGCCTTCAAGTTGTAGTGTCTCTCCTTTGGAGACCACAAGGTAAGCTCTGTCGGTACGTCCTCCCAGATCACCTGAATTCCAGCCACGCCGCGCCACGAATACATACTTACCTGCAGGCAATGTTGGACTTTGCCATACCGATCCTGCAAGGAGATTCGGTCCACCCCAGTTTTCGGCTCCCATAAACCTGCGGTCGCTCCAGCCGTCATACATTGTTGCTTGCATCGATGAGTCGAAGCTCCAGCCTATCACGGTTGCTCTTCGACCATCAATTAATGGAGTATGCTCGAACTCCTGTTTGTAATTAGTCAAATAGTCTGCTGTTACGTCATTAAATTCAACAGGAAGACCTTTGACGTTGTATACCTCCGACCAGAGAAAGTATGTAGGGGATTTGTCTGTTTCGAGTGCCACTCTTATAAAAGCATATTCGCGAAAGTTATTGGCATATTTTGACCTGTAATCTGGTATGCTAACTCGCACCGTTACCGGATTTGAAATATCGGTAACAGTTGTTTCCGCACTTGACCTCGCACTGCTATTCACGATAGCAGCTGTATTCACAAATACACGGGCTTTTGTTACCCTAGCACCTGGTTGTATCTGATTTATTTTGAAAGTTACATTCAGGTTTGTCCCTAACGTCTCCCATTTGACATCACTTATATCAAAATATGGAGTGACTGGTATATCAAGGTTATAGCTGTCTGTTATACTAACCCTGAGAGAATCATACCCTCCGTTAGGCTTGGTTGCCCAACTATCGAAAGTAAAGGGGTAAGGTGTGTTCCTCATGACAACCTGGTAATCTCCCGGAAAAACGAGTTGTTTAAAAGTCCCATTTGCCGATACCACTGCAGGAATGGCACCACCTGCTTTGTCGAATCCGGTTTGGTAAAGCTCTACTATCTTCGACAAACTTCCATCTGCGCCGTCGAATTGAAGTGTTTTGCCCGCATAGGTCAATCTACCTGAAAATTCTATTTGGGGTGGGTCATAATTATCGTATTCGCAGGAAGCGCAGAAAACAACGATAAAAAGCGTCAATGTATATAGTGTCTTTTTCATAAATTTATCTTTTTCATCCTTTGGATATCGGAACTTAATGGTTAGGGTTTTTTTCGAGTAAAGGATTATTACCGAGAGCGTTTCCTGGAATGTCTGAATAATAAACTCCGAGGTTAAACTTCAACGGCTGTCTTCCAGCTCCATTTACGATGTGAGTTCCCCGTAACCTAAGACGTCTGAAAAGCCATTTACCGTCAGTTTCATGCCCCGGGCGGTAAATCCTGTAAGGCCACAGGGCGTACAATACCGCCGAAGGATTGGTCTGGCTTCCGTTCCAAATCTCATCTGCTGTTCTCCACCGTTTAACATCATAAAAACGATGGTCTTCACAGGCCAGCTCCACTCTTCTCTCATTCATGATTCTTTCGAATGTTAATTCCCCCTCCGTGATCTTAAATGTATTACCGCCAGCCCTTTCTCTGAGCTGATTGATGTAAGCCAGGGCTTGAGGCATAAGTCCAAGTTCAAAGGCTGCTTCTGCGGCGTTTAAAAGCATTTCTCCGTACCTGAATATCACATAGGGCACATCGCTCTTTCCGACAGATTCAGAACCAGGGTCTACATCTACAAACTTTCTTAATAAAAACCCCGAATGTGAGGTATAGAAGCTCCTGAAATGTGGGCCGTCTATTCCCGTCATGGGTATTCCATTGAATAAACCTACTGGAGCACCTACATTTTCTATCACGTCGACAGCTTTGAAATCGTAACCAGTACCATTCCAGACAGCTAATCCTGCCTGAAGCTGTACGTCTTTGCCACGAAACTGAGAGCCCGGGGTTAAAATTGTACCGGCCAGACGTGGATCTCTACCATTAAAAATATCATTGGGACGGTCGTAAACCACGTAAGAAAGCCTCGAGCTTTGAGTCTCCATTTCTTCGACCACCTCTGCCAATGCATTGGTTCTAAAAGGGCTGTTTAGACGCGTTGCAACCACCTCGAAAGATTCAGCCAGGTTTAAGGTGGGATTCACCTGAGAACCTGAGTTATTTACTGTGCGTTGTGAACGAGGAATAGCTCTTTGGGTAAACGTATTCAAAACAGTTACACCATCGTAATCTCTAATAAAGATCAATTCCTTATTTTCATTACCCTTTCTTTGGAAAGCATTGGAGAAATTCTCCGAAAGATTATTGTCAGCCTGGTATAATGTATAGCCCATCGCTTTGATTTCCTCAAATGCATCCAGACATTTCTGAAAATATCCGTTTGCCATACTAGCTGGAATACCAACAGCTCCACTTTGAAGGAAAACGTTTTTGGAACGACTTTTTGCTTCATTCCGTGCAAGGGAACCAGCATACAACATTGCACGGCATTTAAGTGCAAGGGCGGCACCTTTTGTTGCCCTGTTTTTACTGTAATTTCCATTTACTGAGAGATTCAGATCGTCTGATATTTCATCAACCTCTTTAGCGATGAAGTCATAGACATCGCTTTCTTTATCTCTGGCTTTGGCATATACTGCTGGCTGATTCGTATAATCATAGGCTTCTGTTATAATGGGTATTCCTCCCATTCTCGATACCATCTGGAAATACACCATTGCTCTGATAAACCGTGCTTCTGCTATGAAATATTTTTGTTGCACCGGGGTTATCGCATTACCGACATTGTTAAGGCCTTGCAGATGAAGATTTATTTCGCGAATTAGGCCATAATCATAGTACTGCCTGTAACCATTTCCCAGGGGGTCTTGCCCGAAGCTGTAAGCGCTATTGTTATACAGTTCATCGATCCTTGAGATGTCATATGATTCATTGTCTCTGGCAAAATCTTGCTCATACCGGATCCTTGCATACAAGTTCGCGGCGATGCCGTTGACACCTTCCAGCGATGAATAGGCCTGGGTTGTAGATATCAGATTGCTAGGTTCCTGGTCTAAAAAATTGTCGCTGCAGGCTCCTAATCCCAAGGATGTTAAAACCAGTAGCATGCATTCGTAAATATTTAAAGTTTTCATTTTCATAATAAATTGTGCCTTTCAAAAGAGAATCTCTCTTGTTAAAATCCGATAGGATTACTGATTTAAAAAGTTGCTGCTAATCCAAAAGTTAAAATCTTATGCTGTGGATAGTCTTGACCGTTCACAGTAGAAATTTCAGGGTCAAATCCCTGTCGTTTCAGGTTATCCCATGAGGCGAGATTAGAACCTTGGAAATACAGCCTGAATTTCGAGACTGCTGCTCTCTGGGTCCATTTCAATGGTAGCGTATAGCCAAAAACTAAGTTTCGCAAGCGCAGGTAGTTCACATTGGTGGTATAAAAGTTATTCCACCAGCGGGCAGATACCGTACCTATAGAAGGGAATTCGCCCGGTATCCAGGGACTTTTGGGATCTAAAATATCTTCATGCCGCCAAACGTCCATGCTGTTATAATAATAGCCATTTGTTGTTCTGTCAACCCCCCATTTTGTTTGCCAATCTCCGACAAAGGTGTTCATAAACCCTCCTGCAAAATCTGCAGCAATATCTATCCCTTTCCAAGTAAGTCCCACATTAAAACCCATAGTCATCAGAGGAGTTCTATTGCCAAGCGAAGAATTCCCAGGAAAGTCTGCACCGGCATAGCCTAAGGGCCTTTCATCATGCTGATCCATGATGCCGTCCCCGTTGATGTCCTTGAAGATCAAGTCGCCCGGGCGAAGGTTCGCGTTATTTGCACCATCTATATTTACGGGGTAATTATCAATTTCTTCCTGAGTTTGGAACTGGCCTATCACTTCCCACATCCAGGTTTGTGTATCTCCGGATACATTAGACCAACGATCTTTCTGAGACCAGCGATACTGGTCCCATGAATTGAAGAAAAGTTCACCATACCTGGCACCAAACTTCTGACGGGCGAGCGTTACATTTACACCAATATGATATCCGAAATGATCGATTTTATCATTCCACCTGATAAAAGCATCAAACCCTATTGTTTGGTCTGCATCTAAGTTTTGAGGCAGAGCGCCCAAGCCTGTTTCTAACGGGAATCTAATATCATTCGGAATAATTGGGATTCCGGAACGCTTTCTCTTAAACAAATCAAATTCCGCGTTAAGGCGATTATTTAAAAAGCCCAAGTCAATTCCGGCATTCAGCATCGAAGATGTCATCCATGAAATGTCGGTAATAGGTAATCCTTTATATTGAATGCCTGAAATTCTTCTCCCCTCTGTGGTGCTACTTGGGAAAGGTGTCATGTAATAGCCTCCTGCATTGTAGTTGTAGCCTGGCAAATAAGCGAAATCGGGATAGAAGCCCAGATTGTCATCTCCCATTTCTCCATAGGAAGCGCGGAGTTTAGCACTTGTAAACCAGTTTGAGATGGAAGAGTTTTTAAAGAAACTTTCTTCAGATAGTCTCCAAGCGGTTTGCACAGATGGAAACAATCCCCAGCGTTTATTCTTGGGAAACTTCCATGAACCATCGTATCTACCGGCAAATTCTAAAATATACTTTTGCTTATAATCATACCCCGCCCTTAGAACGAAACTTGCTGTGGAATGGGTGTACCTAGTATTTGAAACTGTATTCTGGGGATTAGTAGCAATAAGATCTATAAAATTGTTATCTACCGGATTCTGCTGTACGCTTAGAGAATTGCCGCCTCTTTCATAGAATTCGAAGCCAGCAACACCCGTAATATGATGCAAATGGTTAAATGTATTGTCAAAATTTAATGTAAGCTGGCCCGTATGTTCCTGGATATTTTCACGTCCTTTTACTAAATAGGTATTACCGGCTGCGGTTTTATCGTAAGCTACTTTATAGCTATCTGCGATCCTGTCATACGTGTATTCTTGCCAACCTTTCTCAAAGTTGTCTGTAGTTCTGTTGGCGTAATAGTATGAATATAATCCTCTTAAAGTCAATCCCTTTACGACTGTTTTATATTCTGCATTCCAGTTTGACTGCAAGACCCGCCAATCGCTTTGAAAGTGACCTGCATTTTCGTTTGTCATTGCGGCTAAGTTAGCACCCAGTCGGTTCGGTATTGCATTCAAATACAAAGGATTATCATTAGCATATGGTCTGTAAATGGGTGGAAGAAGAAAGACGGCGGCTCTTGCAGCTTCATAATCATCACCGCCGGGCATTCCTGGATTATCTCTTGATTCTATCCGTCCATTAACCTGAACACCAACTTTAAATCGGTCTGTTAAACTCGTCTCAAAATTGGTTTGAACGTTCGTTCTGTTGAAGTTGTAGTCTGCAAATACAGCGTCCTGATCGATGTGACCTAATGAGATATAATAGCTCGACTTTCCTGAACCTCCCGAAACGTTCGCATTGATATACTTTTGCGGCGCCGAGTTGCTAACAAAGTTATCTTTCCAGTCATACCCCCTGTAATCCTCTCCAGTTTCAGAATTATAGACTCCAGTTCTCCATTTTTCCAACATCGCTCTATCTGCCTCTACATTTCCGGTGTACGATCCGTTATTAACATCTTTCATCAAATTAGCATAGTGCCATTCATATGCAGTGAGCAACTGAGGATACCTGAACCACTCTTGCTCGCCGTAATAGGTATTAACTGTCACGGCTGGTTTCTGGTTAATTCCCCCTTTTTTTGTGCTAACCAATATAACTCCGTTTGCCGCTTTGACACCATAAATTGCCGCGGAACCGTCTTTAAGCACCGAAATGCTTTCAATATCATTTACATCCAGATTATTGAACTGGCCCTCGTCCTTCATTACACCATCAATGACATACAAAGGAGTGCCTAGATTTCTTATCTGTATGGCGGTAGCGTTGCCTGGCTGACCGGATTTCTGCCTGAATGAAATTCCCGAAGTTTTACCTACCAGAGCCCCGCTTACCGTAGTTGAGGTTGTTCTTGCCAGATCATCAGCTCTTACTGTGCTCACCGCTGCTGCAACGCTTCCTTTCCGTTGTGTGGCATAACCCACAACGACGATCTCCTCCAAACTTCCAGCTTGAGCCTTCATCGTTACGTCAATAATCTGCTGGTTTCTTACCGCGACCTCCTGCTGGGTATATCCAATAAAACTAAAAACAAGAGGAGCATTGGGTTCTGGAATGGAGATGCTATAATTACCTTGAAGATCAGTAAAAGTGCCTATAGTACTGTTTTTCACTTTTACTGTTACTCCGGGAAGAGCTTCACCTTTTTCATCTGAAACCTTTCCCTTGATGGTTGTCTGTGCTTGAACAAAGATTGCAGCAGCCATAAACAAGAAAAAAAATAATAAGAACAGTGGGAAATCTGTCTCTTTGACTTTTTGATTATCCTCGAGAGATGTATGCTCGTAGTGGCAGGCACCCTCTACTTTGCGTAAAATTGGTCTCATAATTTAAGGTTTATTTAAGTTTAAATGTTGGTCGTCAGGTCCGTATAATTGGTAGTTCAAAGGAAACTATTTTGACCTGTTATGATTAGTAAAATCGTAACAGAATTGAAAAAGAAAGTCTCAATCTTACTCTACAACGCTCTTTATTGGTTCTCAAACTTATATTTGCATAAACCATTTATAATCTTGAAATATCTAGCCTACTTTCTTATCCTGTTTATAGCAGGCAGTCAAAACCTTAATGCCCAGTATTATTTTAAGCATTTTAAAGTAGAAAACGGGCTCTCTAATAACATTGTATTTTGTAGTCTTCAGGATAAGAAAGGATTTATGTGGTTCGGAACGAGGGATGGCCTTAACAGATTTGATGGATATAGCTTTAAAGTGTTCAGACACAATCCTAAAAAAAAGAAATCGCTAGGCAGCAACTACATAAGTTCTATTTATGAAGATGCTTACGGTACGCTGTGGATTGGAACAACAAAAGGCTTATATCGATATAATGAAAAAACAGAAGATTTTACACTCTTGGGAATCACTGCCGGTAATAATATTGGTGATGTAAAACTGGACGATCAGGGAAATCTGTGGTTCCTTTCAGGCTTAACGCTTGTAAAATACAATATCAAAACAAGAAAGCTGATACCTTTCAAGGCGAGGGATAACTTTAATATTACATCTATCTGCATCGAAAATAATAATATATGGATATCTACCGGCGATGGTCATATTAAGAAATACCTGCCAGAAAACAATTCGTTTCTGAATTTCGATCTCTTCAATCAATCAAAGTATACATCTTCCAAATGGATAAAAAAAATATACTATACAGGTGATCAGACCATACTAATAGGCACTTCCAGCCAGGGTGTTAAGCTTTTTGATATTGAAAAGAAGACATATCAGGATGTTTTAACTTACAACCAAGATAAGACAGAGATTTATGCCAGGGATTTCATCAAGAATGCGGATGGAGAGTATTGGATAGCGACCGAATCAGGTATCTATATCTACAATCCAGGCAAGAACGACTTTATCAACCTACAAAAGAGTAATACGAATCCATATTCGCTAGCTGACAATGCCGTTTATACTTTGTGTAAAGATAAAGAAGGCGGAATTTGGGCAGGAACCTACTTCGGCGGTATCAGCTATTTCCCTAAGCCTTATGCTCCTTTCGAAAAGTTCTTTCCGCAAAGTTTGGTTAATTCCATAAGCGGACATGCTGTTAGAGAAATCTGTGCAGATAAAAACGAAAACCTATGGATAGGAACAGAGGATGCAGGCTTAAACAAATTAGACAAAAGGACGGGAAAATTCATTCATATTAAGCCAACAGGGACTGCCAAAGGCCTGGCTTATTCTAATATCCATGGTTTGCTAGCCAATGACAACGAGCTGTGGATTGGCACTTTTGAGAGAGGTCTGGATGTTCTTAATATCCATACCGGCAATGTGATCAAGCACTATTCTTTGAATAATGGAACCAGTTCCTCCAGAAGCAACTTTATAATCTCCCTTTATAAAACATCTGCGGGGGAAATATTTGCCGGCACCGGACTTGGTTTATATCGGTATGATTCACTTAAAGATAACTTCACCGTGGTGCCTGATATAGCTACCAATGACTTTATTTACTCCGTGTTCGAAGACCACACGGGAACAATCTGGGCTGGAACTCTTGAGAACGGTGTTTTTTATTTCCGACCCAAAACAAAAGAAAGTGGTAATTATAGGTACCATGCAACTGACAGTAACAGTATAAGCAGCAATGCTATCAACAGCATTTTTGAAGACAGCAATCACGATTTGTGGTTTGCTACTGAGGGGGGAGGCCTCTGCAAGTTTCACAGAAAGACCAATACTTTCAAGCGTTATTCAACTAAGGATGGTTTTCCGAGCAATATCATGTTCCGAATATTGGAAGACAAAACAAAGAAGCTATGGATAAGTACATCGAGGGGTCTAACTTTTTTTGATCCCAAACTGGAAACGGTGAAGGTTTTCACAAAAGCTGACGGTCTGCTCACAGACCAGTTTAACTACAATTCGGCTTATAAAGATACCAATGGACGAATGTATTTCGGCAGTGTGGACGGAATGATAAGCTTTGATCCTAACAACTTCTCGAGAAACAGATTTACGCCGCCAATTTATATAACAGGCTTTCAGATCTACGACAGGGAATTAACTATCAACCAAGAGAACTCGCCACTCAAAGAATCGATTACCTCTACCAATTATATACATCTCGATTACAATCAGGCCACATTCAGCATTGATTTTGCCGCATTAAGCTATACCGCACCAGAAGTAAATGAGTATGCCTATAAGATGGAAGGGCTGGATGATGAGTGGAGTTATTTAAAAACCAACAGAAAAATATACTTTACAAACCTCCCTCCGGGAATCTACACCTTTCTCGTGAAAGGTGCTAATAACAGCGGCGTATGGAATGATGAGCCGGCGAGGTTAACTATTGAAATTTCCCCTCCATACTGGGCATCAAATTGGGCATATATTATTTATTTTATGCTAGCTTTGGCAGCAACGTATTATTGTGTTCGCGACTACCATAAGCGACAAGAACAAAAAAACAAAAGAAAAATACAACTATTAGAAATAGAAAAAGAGCGTGAAATAGAACATCTTGAAGCGGAGAAAGAGAGAGAGATTTATCACGCCAAAATTGAGTTCTTCACCAACGTCACACACGAAATCAGGACTCCACTTACACTCATATTGGCTCCCCTTGAAAATATAATAAAAAACGAAAAGAGTCCTTTGGAGATAAAAGATAGCCTGAAGATCATGGAAAAGAATACACATCATCTTTTAGATTTGACTAATCAACTATTGGATTTCAGAAAGGCAGAATCGAAGGGCTTCAGTCTATCCTTCATCAGAGTTAATATTTCAAAATTATTGCATGAGACCTTTCTTAGATTCAAACTCGCCGCAGACTCCAAAGGTTTAACCTATATTATCGAGCTTCCGGAAAAAGACGTGCTGGCTTACGTCGACGTCGCGGCAGTGACCAAGATTTTGAGTAATCTGTTTAGCAATGCAATAAAATATTCGGAAAAAAACGTCTATATCGAACTCGCTCCCCATGATGCGGAAGAAGAAAATTTTGTCATACGCATTAAAAATGACGGGGTATATATCCCAGAGGAGATAAGAGATAGAATATTTGAACCATTCTATAGAATGGAGGTGTCTGAGAACGAGTTGGGGACCGGAATAGGCTTACCCATCGCGAGGTCGTTGACTGAGTTGCATAAAGGCAGTTTATGTGTCACCTCAATAAGCTACTTGAATGTATTTATATTAACGCTACCGGCTCGTCATGAAAAAGAGTTTCAATTACATCACGAAAAAGACCAAACAGAGGAAATCCATCCAGTTGAATCGAAAGAAAATGAAGTACCTTCTACTTTAAAACCTACTGTCCTGCTCGTCGAAGACAATAAAGATATTCTTGAATATTTATCCCGAGAACTATCTCCCTTCTATGCCGTCTCCACTGCACCCAATGGCCGGGAGGCGATAAATATAATTGAAAACACTATGGTCCAGCTGATTATAAGTGATGTGAGAATGCCGGTAATGGATGGCTTTGAATTATGCGAATACATAAAATCAAACATAGAATTCAGCCATATTCCGTTAATTCTGCTTACCTCGAAGAATACTTTAAGCTCAAAAATCAAAGGGCTGGAACTCGGAGCTGATTCCTACATTGAGAAGCCCTTTTCGCCCGAACATCTTCACGTACAGATCTCTAATCTACTTTCTAACCGAAACAAAATTAAGGAGTATTTCGCTCGCACTCCCCTTTTGAACATGAAATCAATAGGGTGTTCGAAAACTGACCAACTTTTCCTTGAAAAACTGAACGAAGTCATCCAACAAAACATGGCTGATACAGATCTGGATATTGAGTTTTTGGCGAGCGAAATGAACATGAGCAGACCTACCCTTTACAGGAAAATAAAAGCAATATCCAGTTTAACTCCTAATGAAATGATAAAGATTGCACGTTTGAAAAAGGGGGCAGAATTGTTAGCACTGGGAGAATATAAGATCTTTGAGGTGTGTGATATTGTCGGATTTAGTTCACAAAGCTACTTTGCGAAGAATTTTCAAAAACAATTTGGAATGACCCCTAGGGAATATTTTGACAGCAACAAAAAAACCAACAGTGCAGATGAATACCATTATGATTAATATATACATCTAAATCATTTTCAAACCTAATATGACCCCAGCTGCAGAATAAGCATGCCTTAGACCATGACTAAAAAGAGCTAAAACACGGTTCCACTATTGGTGACAACCGGCTAACTCCATATGGTATGAAACTAAACCAGGCATGGGTGATTTCAACACACGACCTACGGGCATACCGAAACTGGCTGCCGACTTTTCGAGAATGGGCCTGAAGCTGAACCCTACCGAACCGATACAGTTGAAGGAGTAACTCGTATAGTCAGGATATTTACTCACCAGAGATGAGAAAAAGGTGTCAAAGTTACTTCTCACCAGGTTGGTTGCATAGTCAAATTCAAGGTGGTCATATATAAATTTACTAAAACCCGCACAGAACCTGTTAGCCATCGGTTTTGAATAGATTTGGTCGATGATCTCAGCAGGACTAAGGTCGTATGTCTTAACGAAGATCTCAGATAATTCTTGAGGAAGAAGTCCCCGAATATAATCACCGAGGAACCTCTTTCCCATAGCTCCCCCGCTGCCTTCATCTCCAAGGATAAAGCCAAGGGAATCTATATTCTGAATTATCTCCCGCCCATCGTATAAACAGGTATTGGTTCCCGTCCCTAAGATAGCGGCAAATCCTGCTGTTGAACCCAGCAGTGCCCTGGCGGCAGCGACCAGATCCATTGCCACCTCTACTCTGGCATTTGCAAAGACAACTTGAAGCGCTTCCATGACTACACTGTCTTTCTCACTCCCGCAGCCCGCACCGTAAAAACTTACTGAAGTTACCTTATCGGCTTTTAGATGGGGAGGAAGGCTTTCATGTAAAGATCTAAGAATATAGCTGCTATCTACAAAATACGGGTTGTATCCTTCCGTTTCAAAATAAGTTTCGCGGCCTTCATTGTTAACCAAACACCAGCTGGTTTTGGTAGAGCCTCCATCTGCAATTAATATCATGTGCGATTATTTAAATTCATTTAAGGTATTTCTTACGGCACGAATTTTATATCCCCATAGGGCATAAAATAAAACCGCACTATAACATGGCACCAATAACCAATAGGCAGTCCTGAGATCAGATAGATCTGCAACGTATCCGTATAAAAGAGGGATCACTGCCCCTCCAACTATAGCCATCACCAGCAAAGAGGATCCTATTTTTGTAAACCGCCCGAGATCAGCAATGGCAAGTGGCCAAATCGAAGGCCAAATCAGCGAATTCGCTATACCTAACAGGGCAACGAATAGCACAGAAGTGACACCATTAGTATGCAATACGGCCAGGGTTAGAATGATACCCAGGACAGCTGATATCCTCAGTGCATTTTCCTGGGAGACATATCTTGGGATGCAAACTATTCCGACAAAATATCCCCCAAGCATGCCGATTAAGGTCAATGAGGTAAAGAACTTGGCATCGGATAAGTTCATCCCTTGCCAGTTCGCATAGCCCACAATGGTATTGCCGGCAATAACTTCGGCTCCCACATAGCAGAATAGTGACAACACACCTAGCAACAGGTGCGGAAATTGAAGGATACTGGTTTTATCCATATTCACTACACCGTTCAAGTCGTCTTCTGTATCTGTATCAATGTCTGGCAAAGACGATCGGTACACGATGAATGCCAGGGCTCCGAGAACAAGAAAAATTAATACATATGGCAAGATGACTTCTCTTGCGAGCGAATCCAATTCCATTATCCTTTGCTGTGCAGACATTGCGGAAAGATCGGTTTTAATTTTGTCGGCATCGCTCAAGATCACAGCTCCCAATATTACGGGTGCTATAGCACCTGCTATCCCATTGCAAATTCCCATAATACTTATTCGCCTGGCAGCACTCTCCAGTGGGCCGAGCACGGCTACATATGGATTTGAGGCTGTCTGTAGCACAGCCAGGCCTGTGCCTTGAACAAACAATCCAAACAGGAACAACCCATATGTCCGTGTTAAAGCCGCAGGGATAAAAATCAGGGAGCCTACTGCTATTATAAGTAATCCATACGACATCCCATTCTTGAAGCCTGTCAGTTTCAAAAACCAACCTGAAGGAATGGCCATAACCAGATAGGAGACGTAAAATGAAAAGGCGACTAAATAGGATTCAAAGTTGTTTAGTTCACAGGCAATCTGTAGATAAGGTATTAAAACGGAGCTTAGCCAGGTGATAAAACCGAAAACAAAGAATAATGCTCCTATAATAAACAGGGGGTTCATTCCCGGTTTTGTAACACGTACTGGTTGTACTTCGTCTGTTATTATGGTCATGCCTTAATGATTATTTTCCTTTATTCTGCTAATAATATCTCCCAGTACTGATTCAGGAAACAACGAAGGCTGTCCATACCAGAAAAAAGAGTCGATCCCCTCATAGACACCAGCGTTGATGTGACGCTCGGTTGGCAGATAACTAGATACGTCGTTGCAATATCCGGCTACGCTAACAAGCTTGTCTGGCCAAATCTTTTTAATCCCGATACTGTACTCCGTAACCGCTTCTCGGGATAGACCCACAAGTTTCCAACTACCAATATTCAGTGTTTGAACGTAAACCGGCAATGTAGAGGGGACGTTATTTTCTTTTTCCAGTTTTAACATAAGATCAGCCCACCTCACGTTTTTTTCCAAACCCACATTTCCCTTATCTTCTTGATTCTCCTTTCTGAAAGCGAGGATACGGTCCTTATCCCAGTGCTTCACCGGAAAATTCAAAGAGTCGAGGAAGCAGGAAACCCCGCCGCTGAGTTTTTGCATGGGGCGACCTAAAACCTTTTTGATTTCTGATGCTAACTTCTCTCCGGTGACCTGATGACTCATGTCCAGGGGATTGATATCTCCTGCACATCCCTGAATAAATATCCCGTTACTGATGCCACTATCCTTTTCGAGTATGCTGCGTGTGACCCCCGGGAAATTAGGACTGATCCTAAAACCCTCTGCACCAGAATTGTTGAATACCGGATGGCAACCCGTTGAAAACAGAACGGTCTTTTCTTTACTTTTCTTTTGAATTACAGTTAGCACATCGACATCCTTGTCGTGCGGAACAGGGCTTTCAGTTATACTGCGGTTTGCACCTATAGCGGTGCTTCCTCTCCCAAAAAAGAGTTCCGCATCCGACATGTTTCGCACGGCGTTTACAATTGAATTTACAAGGGCTGGTCGAACAGTGTTATTAAGATAAACGCTATCAGGTATTTGAGTATGCTCTCCCCAGGTGAGCCAATTCTGACTTACAGGAGCAAAATGAGTGTGGGATGCGTTTATCAATATGGCTGAGGCAGGAATTTTAAGCTTTCTAAAAACCTCCTCCTTTATACTTGAGATGAACTCATGATTGAAGCCACATAAATCTGCTCCCACGATGATCGCTGTTTGCTTGCCTGATCCTATAGCAAGTGCTGTTACAGAAAGGTTGCCATCTGTTTGATGGGCTCCTTTATAAATGTTGCCATCGTCATCGATACCGTACAGCGTATTTGCAGAAACAGCTAAATGTTGAATATGAACATCATATGAGACGTTATTAAAGCCGGCAACTTTGAGCCATTTTCCGCCGCTGTTACTCAAGTCAAACTTTAAAATATCATTATTACTGGTAAGGGCATAGATGCTGCCGAGGTGGGAAACAATGCTTTGTACACCCGGCAGGCCCGTCAAGCGATCCCATTTAAGCGTTCTCTGAGATGTAGCGGCCCGATATATGACGCCAGACCTGTCAGCAACAAAAAGCTCCTTAGCCGAAGCAGCAACTGCTACCGGGTCTTTCACAAAGCCCACTTTTCTCCATCCCAGGCGTTTCCGAGGTGCCGACAAATACACATTGCCAAGGGAATCTATGCCGTACAAATTTCTTTGTCCGCCTGCCAGAAGTTTAATTCCATTTGCCCCGGCTAAAGTACTCCAATTCATCAGGGACACCGAGGCTTGTCTGACATCACCGTCACTTATGATTAGCAGATCGCCCGCCTGTCCGGTAAATGCCGTAGCAGGACTAACCTTATCACATTTAATCCAATCCAGAGAGAAACGACCTTCCCTTGGCGCGCCATACCCGGCAAGAGCCAAAGAAAAGGGAAACGAGCCGGGTTCAATACTTGCCTTTGCAAAACCGGCGCGGTACGAGGTTTGACTTGTACCTGTCAAACAGCTCAACAGAAAGATAAGTGAAAATAATGTATGAGATATTCGCTGCATGTTTTCTTATGTTGTCGAAGGAGCATTAAGTGCGTCCTTTAGGGATTAATAAATAACGCAGAAGTATTCAGGCTCCGTTTTCCGGAAGGTGTGACTACGATTGCTTTAACTTGTCTCTTCTCTCCTTTGTGAAGAATGATATGAATCGGCTTCTCGTACAAGAAGTCCGTTTCCCGCGCATCCTGACCTTCGAAATTGTAGTATATGCTTGCACCAGCAACCGGAGCTTTCAGTTCGAGCTTAAATTCATTTCCGAAATATGTAGTATCCAAGATTCCGATTGGTTCGGGAACTCTGTAAATCCTCGAGGTCTTATCCAGCTGTGCAAGATGTACAGGTAGACGCTGTTCAAAAAAGCTAATCGAGTCCTTTCTTTCTGGCTGTGTCCAGGCCACTTCTGAAAGCGCCATTAACCTGGGATATAGCATGTACTCCACCTTGCGATGGGTGTCCATGTGTTCGGTCCAGATTGGTGCTTCCACACCAATAATGTGTTTTTTCTGCTCGCTGGTTAGTTCTCCCGGAGTCGGATCGTATGCGTAAACGCGAGGAAGTGTATTGTATCCCCATCCTATGGCCAAGGGCTCCAGTTCTCGTTTTCCCTGAATAAAGTCAAAATAAAGATGAGACATTGGAGCCATGACCACATCATGGCCCTGCCGCGCTGCCTTCACCCCTTCTTCGATATTTCTCCAACTCATCACTGTCGCATTCGGGGCGAGACCACCTTCCAGGATTTCGTCCCAACCAATAATCTTTTTTCCTTTTGAATTGACAAATTTTTCGATCCGTTTTACAAAGTAGCTTTGCAGCTCAAATTCATCCTCCAGTTTATTGTCTTGAATCCGCTTTTGGCAATATTTGCAATCTTTCCACTTCACCTTTGGGCACTCATCTCCGCCGATATGAATATAGGTGGCCGGAAACAGATCGATTACTTCGGTCAGAACGTCCTGTAGAAATTTAAATGTCTGTTCCTTTCCGGCGCAATAAACGTCCTCATAAATGCCCCATTGCTCGGCTACCTTGAAGGGGCCCGGACTATCTCCGCATGCCAGTTCGGGATATGCTGCCAGTGCAGCGAGTGAGTGCCCTGGTAACTCAATTTCCGGAATAACCGCAACGTGTCGTTCCGCCGCAAAAGCAACCACATCTTTAATCTCGTCCTGTGTATAAAAACCTCCATAACCAAGGTGGTCGTTTCCACTAAGTGAATCTGTATAGTGGCTTACTGGACTACTTGCCCGGTAAGCACCAACAGAAGTCAGTCTTGGATATTTCTTAATTTCGATACGCCAACCATGGTCTTCAGTCAAATGCCAGTGGTAGACATTCATTTTATACTTCGCAAGCATCTCAATCTGACTTTTAATGAACGATATCGGATAGATATGATAGCCTACGTCTTGCATGATACCTCGAAATGGGTAACGTGGCTTATCAACGATCTCGGCACATGCGATCGAGACCTTTCCGTCCTTGCTGCTCATCATTTGAAGGAGCGTCTGAAGTCCATAAAACAACCCGGCATCATCCCCTGAAATGCTTATTAAACCCGGCTTAACAGAAAGCAAATAGGCTTCTTTCTCCGCTTCTGGCCGGTCTTCCCATACAAAGTTGATGGTATTGATTTCGCTATCCTCCCGCTTTTTCTTAAGTGCTAACTTCAAATTGTAGTTCTTCTTGAAATAGTCGGCAAGGATTGATGCTTTTTTGCGTGACTGCTCGTTTGAATAAACAATTTCAGTTCGGGTTGTCACCGCAAAGCTGCCTTTGCCCCGCACCACGTTGGCAGGTGCGGGTATAATAGGCAGCTCACTTGTTTGCCCGTTGCAGATTTCTGCGAAAAAGAGAAAGAGGCAACTGAATATAAATTTGAAATTCATAAGCAATCAATGGCGTACTAGTGTGTGATAGTCAGGTAATTTTCAAGAGCCTTTTTTACGCTACCATATTGCAGAAGAAAGGATTTGGCCTGGTCGTAATTGATAATATTGGTCTTGGCCATCAACATCTTTACTCCACGGTCGACGATCTTATCGTTTATCAATTTCACGTTAACCATACTATTGCCTTCTACCCTGCCCAACTGGATCATTACTGTGGTTGAAATCATGTCAAATAGCATTTTCTGTGCGGTACCACATTTCATTCTGGTACTACCTGTGATAAACTCCGGCCCTGTAATCACCTCCACCGGAAAATCGGATTCAGCAGCGATCGGCGAGTCTGCATTACTCACTAAACATCCGGTGGTGATATTATTCTTCCGACACTCTTTAAGTGCGGATATAACAAAAGGCGTCGTACCACTTGCTGAGATCCCGACCACGATGTCTTTAGTAGTGATATTCGCTTCCTTTAATGTGTCCCAGCCTTCCTCGACATCATCTTCCTTTTCTTCAAGCGCACTGACCAGATTCTCCACACCTCCAGCGAGCACAACGTTCACAAGGTCGCTGTCCACTCCATAAGTGGTAGGCAATTCTATCGCATCAAGAACGGAGAGCCGCCCGCCGCTACCCGCACCGAGGTAAAACATCCTCCCTCCATTTTTCAGCTTATTTACTATAGCTTCTATGAGTTTGTTTACCTGTGGGAGTGCCTGTTCTATTGCTAGAGCCACCTTCTTGTCTTCTGTATTGATCCCCGCGGTGATTTCTTCTATTCTTTTTTGTTCCAAATCGTTATACAAAGAAGGTTGTTCTGTAATTCTTATCATGTCAATAAATTTTCCTGTTGTTGTTATTTAGTATCGTTGTTGTTATTAATATGGTTGCAGGTTACCTGTCGGCCAGCGCAACACTGTAAGCTTTTTTCATTTTATCAGCGTATTTCTTGAACATCGCTTTAGAAACCGCTATGGGATTCCCCTTAGGTTTGTCTGGATAGCTTTCTGTGCTGTTTACCCAATTCCACTCCCAATCTTTGACCTTCTCGTTAAAAGCTTGCTGATCAAATTTCTTCCCTGCTCTTGTTGTAGATTCGACCTCACGTACGAACATCTCCCAGCGTTTTTTATAGAACCCATTGAACAAACCAGACCATTGCTTATTTGCATACTCATGTAAGGAAGCGTCTTTTCCTCCCCAAAGGGTGATCAGGTCCCTGGCATTCTTTTCGTACAAGCGCTTTTCGCTTTGATTTGTACCCCATTTTTTGGCGTCATTAAGCCATCTTCCCAAGAGAAAATCCCGTCTGGTTGCCATCAGCTTGTCCATGTCCTCAATCAAGCGCAGAAAATCCGAGCTCGACCTCTTGAAGCCTTCCATATCACCATCCTTAAAGGCCTTTGCCATCTTTTGCTGTTCAACCAAAGCGAAGTCGGCAAGCACCTGCCTGCCTACAGTTACGAGATCAAACTGAAAGCAATCGTTCTTGCCTAATTCATCGGCTGCGTTAAGAAAGCTTTCCCAGGCAGGAATCAATTTTTCAGGTGCATAAGGCGTTTTTGTATAAGCCCAGTCATTATCCTTTTCGAAGGTAGGCCGCGCAACAATGATGGTTTCATGACTCCCTTCCTGAGCATAAGCCGTTTGGTGTAACGTCCTCCATGCCTCTTCCGTAAATTGGTTTCTCTTCCCATAACGACTGTGTGCATAATCTATAAGCCACTCTTTGACATTCACAGGTTGATCATCCCAAACGTGATTAAGCATCAGAGAATACACCACCGGATTCTGTTCAATACCTTCAGGCACCAGACCGATTCCCGACAGGCGTCCCCTGTTTGGATCGTGCACCATTTCTGCAGGTTCTCGGCCTATATAATCAAGGTCTCCGAACAAAGGATTTTTGCCGCCGAAGTTGTGAAGCATGCACCAGATCCATTTTTTTCCGTAAAAGGCATCCGTTTTGTTCCAGATGGGTTGTTCTTCCCCGAACAAATCAAGTATAATCAGGTTATCGTCAGGTACGTCGCTGAGGTAGTTCTTCACCCGTTCTGGCTTCCAAAAGTCGCGTTTGTCCCAAAACATCCATCCCTGCATTACCCACACTGCTTGGGGATCAACTTTGGCCATCCCGTTGTATACAGCTCTACCGATCTTTCTTACATAAGCAGTGTCTTCGTGTGGAAGAAACATCTCATTGAAGGTATCGGCACCATAAAGATGGTCGGTATTACCAAACGCCTTGTCCTGTTCCTGCATGAATTTATCACCAATCTCCTGAAATAAAGGATCGTCAGGACTTAAAACGTATGTATCTGCAAAGCGGCCTTCCCAATTGAGGGTATCGACCTGAGCGTTTGGAAATCGCTTCTTAAAGGTTGGTGGAACGTGTCCGCTAAAAGCCGGAAGGATCGGCTTCATCCCGAGCTCACGTTCGCGAGCGAGTATCTTCTTCTGCAACTCTTCATGGCTTTTCATCCAACTCTTTGGGAGAGGTCCGTTTAAGCCGTCAATATTTCCCGCCCAAAACCACATAAAGTAGGCCGGTCCAGTGAAGAACGCGTCCATATCCGCGTCGTCGAATCCCATGCTTCGGTAAACCCGATCCCAGAGCGCATTCTGTCCAGTCATGGCCAAAGGCATATTAATGCCGTTTAAAGCCATAAAGTCGATTTCCCATTCCCATCGCTCCCAATCCCACCAGGATGATGTGTAATTAAATGTGCAGTAATTAAAGTAATGCCGGTAGTCATGAGGTGTCACCTTATGTATTTTGCCTTGCGGCATTGGAAAGGGCGATGGAATATCCAAGTTTGTTCCGTTCCAGCTTATGTCGCAACGAGCATAATTCTTCAACCAATGGTTGAACGCACTGGCAACAGAGACCCCGTTGTTACCTCGCAAGACCACCTTGCCGTTTCTGCTTTCCAGTTCAAATACGTCTTTATTATTTTTTTGCGGAACATACTCCACTTCAAATCGATCTGCATATTTTGGAAGTATTCTCTTAATGAGATCCAGACAACTTTGTTTATTAAACTTGGTCTCATCAACTTGCCGCGCTTGTGCTAAATGACTGCTAATGGCTGTGAAGAAAATAATCATTGCAATAAGCTTGCAAAGCATCCATTTCTTTTTCGTCATAATCGTAGGGTTTATTTATTATTTTTACTAAGTGTCGAGTTTGGATAAGCACTTTTAATCAATGGTGCGTATTTTTTGAACATGGCTAATGCCACATTAACCGGATCGCCAGTCGGTTTTTCGGTGTATGGTTCATTTGCGTTCACCCAGGACCATTCCCAGTGTTTAATGTTCTCTTCAAATTGTTTCATATCCGGGGCCTTCCCTGAGGCGTCGCATTCGTCAACGTAGGCGAAAAATTTTTCCCACCGCGGTTTATAGAATCCGCGCAGCATACCTGACCACTCCTTTGCCGCGTATTCATGGATATTACAATCCTTATCGAGCCACAGTGTGATCAGGTCACGCGCATTTTTCTCAAAAAGGTCTTTCTCTCTATCGTTGGAACCGCGGCGTCTAGCCTCGTTCAACCACCGGCCCAGCAAAAAGTCTTTTCGGGTTGCCAGGAGCTTGTCCATGTCATCAATGAGTTGAAGAAAACGATTTCTTTTTTCCAAATAGGCGCGGATGTCTTTATTGTGGTAATCTTTAGCAAAGTCCTGTTGCAAAACGTTGGAGTAATTTGCAAGTACCTGCCTGGTAATATCCACCAGGTCGTATTGAAACCCTTCACTTTTCCTCAAATTACCAGAAGCAGCTATGAAGTGCTCCAATGCGCCAAACAGCTCCAGTGAATTATAAGGAATATGAGTATAAGTCCACGTTGTCTCCTTTTCAAAAGTTGGTCTGCCTGTTATGATAGAAGAGGTTCCCCACCAGGGTTGGTGCCCATAGACGGTTTTTTCAAGAATTTCCCACCCTTTCTCTGCTTCCGGATTCCGGCTGCCGTAACGGCGATGCGCATAGTCTTTTAGCCAATCTCCCAGGGGAATCCTCTCTTTCCGCCACACGTTTTCAAACATCAGCGCGTAGATAGCAGGATTCTGCTCTATAGCCTCCATAGTCAGACCTATGCCAACCATCTTTCCGGACTTCGGATCATTAAGAGCGTCGGCAGGATCCTTCGCAATTTTCTCCATATCGCCATACATGCTTACTCTTCCTCCGAAATTATGGAGCATGTTCCATATCCAGTTTTCACCATAAAATGCCTCTGTTCGGCTCCATACGGGATATACTTCACTGTTCAGGTCTAGAACAATCAGCTTATCCTCTGGTACGGCACTAAACAGCGCTTTCATCTGTGTGGGTTGCCAGAAGTTCGGCTTATCCAAAAACATCCAGCCCTGCATCACCCAGGTGGCCTGCGTGTCGACGGCAGTCATCGAATTAAAGATCTTTTTAGCCATTCCATTCAGATAGAGGGAATCGTTGCTTGGAGGGATCATCTCATTGAACGTATCTGCGGAGTAAAGATGGTCTGTGCCGAACGTGCGGGTAAGTTCTTCCAGAAACTTCTTGCCAATCTCTGTAAACAATGGTGTCTCCGGGTCCAAAACATATACCGGTGCCACATTTATACCCCACTGAGTAGTGTTTAATTTAACTTCAGGAAACTTTTCTTTAAAGGAAGGCGGAACGTGGCCGGTGAAAGATGGCAGTACAGGGGTCATTCCAAGCTCCCTCTCCCGGGCAAGAATTTGCTTCTGCAGATCCTCATGAAATTTCATGAAGTCCTTTGATAAAGGTCCTCCCCAGGCATCAAGATTTCCCATCCAAAACCAGTTAAAATAGGCTGGGCCGCTAAAGAACGCATCCATATCCTGATCCCCAAAGCCCATGCTTCGGTACACTTTATCCCATATTGAATTTTGACCGGTTAGAGCAAGTGGCATATTGATTCCGTTCATTGCCATGAAGTCGATTTCCCATTGCCAACGCTCCCAGTCCCACCACGAGGCGGTGTAATTGAATGTGCAATAGTTAAGATAATGACGGTATTTATATGGGGTAACTTTCCGCACCTTTTCAGAAACCAGCGGGAAAGGCTTTGGAATATTCAGATTACTTCCATTCCAGCTGATATCGCAATGTGCATAGTTTTTGAGCCAATAATTAAATGCGCTTGCAATGGAAACGCCGTTATTCCCTTTTAAAACGACCTTGCTGCCTTCGGTTTCCAGCTCAAATACATCTTTATTGTCCTCCTTCGGGATGTATACAATCTTAAACCGGTCAGCATACTTGGGAAGAACTCTCTTAATCAAGTCAGCAGCTGGCTTCAGGTCAGGCGCTTGGGGCTCTCTTAATGTCTTCCCGACTGCCGAGTGAATGGTAAATACTGAGCATACAGCTGCAATTATCAAAGACTTCATTATCATCAACTTCATCAGATTTTATTTTTTTAGAGGCCAGAATCCCAGCGGATTAAATTTGTATCTCCACAGATCTCCTGCAGAATCGAGGGCAAGGAGGTCGGTGCCCGACGCAACTACCAGTGTATGCATATCCCAGCCAGAACCGACTTTCTTCCGGTTTCCGAATACTCCGGTCTCAGACAATGGGTATTCGTACATGTCACCAGCTTGATCGATCGCCAGCAGGGAATTTTGATAAGGAATAATCTGCTTGAAAATCCCCCAGCCTCCACCGATATTCTTGATGCGCCCGAAATCAAAGTCGCCGGCAGAGTTTAAAGGATACATCGTCATCGCGCCAGCCGCATCAATGCCCAGAAGATTCTCTTTGTATGGTATGATCCTGGCAAAGGTGCCCCACCCAAATCCGATCGTTTTGCTTGCACCAAAGACCCCGTCCGCACTTACCTTATACTGAGTAATATCACCCGCTCCGCTCGCCCATCGGCCAATAAACCTGTCTCCACCAAAGGGAATGATCATGTCGAATACATCCCATCCGGTACCAATTTGCTTCGGCGTCACAAACTGTCCGTTTTCGTCAGCCGAGAAAAGAAGTAATTCACCATCAGGTGTCCTTTGAACCAGCTTTCCATTAAAATCAAATAATGAAAGACCCGCATCCTGACCAAACGCATAGGCTTTCTCGCGCTCAACCTCGCCCGGAGCGTAGGAGCCTGTAATGATGAAGTAGGCTGTACTGAGTGAGGTGTTTACCTTGGATTCAGCCTCGGTAAGACTTATGGGAAGTAAGTAAGATTGGAACGGTTCAATAAAACCTTTAGATCTGATATTAACCTTCAACGCATCAGAGGATGACGAGCCTTTGGCAATAATAGCTTCTGCATTTTCAATTTGAAAGCTTCCTTCCGGCATGAGCTGAAAGGACGTTCCGTTTTTGACATTGAAGCTGTCTACCATAGCGGGCAGCACATCAAATTTAACGCGTATAGGACCTGAAGCTTTATGTGTACCGCCAAGGTAGGCGCTGTATGTAAGCTGGAAAATGGAGTCGGTGATACTCAGTGCAACCTCCTTTGGATTCTCGTTTGCCTGAGGCATGTACACCATCGCGTACTCCGGTCCTCCCGGAATATCCAGCTCTATTTCAACTTCCTTACTGCATCCCACCAGTACTATACCGGTGAGGGCAGTTAGAACATATAGTATATTTTTCATGACTGTGATTCTCTTTTTGAAATGCATTACCATCCGGGATTTTGAATTAGATTAGGATTTTTGTCTATTTCACTTTGTGGGATCGGGAACAGGTAATGCTTAGGAGCACTGAACACGCGCGTTTCTACTAAAGTGCGTTTATAGAAGCTATCATCAGTTAAACTCGTACCCGCCGAAATATTCATTCCATATACGGGAGCTTTGTCTGTTTGAGCCGCGATCTTCCAGCGGTGGCAGTCAAAATATCGGTGTGTCTCAAAGGCAAGTTCGACACGACGCTCGTTCCAGATTCTTTTTCGCATCTCTTCCGCACTAAGGCCCAATGGCAAGTCTGGCATTCCGGCACGATTGCGGATGTCGTTTACATGTTTGTAAACATCTGCTACCGGGCCTTCTGCTTCATTGAGTGCTTCAGCATAGTTTAGATAGAACTCCCCAAGACGAAAGAAAATCCAGGTTTTAAGCGTGTATCGCTGTTGGGTGATACTGACGCCGGGATCTACGAACTTTTTAAGCAGATAGCCCGTAGTGTTGAAATCTCTGCCGGCGTTCCCCCTTCCATCAGCACCAGTTTGCCAGAACTGAAGGCGACGATCAACGAAAAAGGCGCCGTTGAAATTGATGGTAGCGTAAAATCGGGGGTCCCGGCGGACGTACATATTGTTCGTCCCCTCCAGCCAGCGTCCCTCCGAGTCCTTTGTGGCGGCATATCCTGATTCGGTGTATCCAGATGCAGGATCTATGATCGCCGAACCATCTGCCATATATCCCGTGATTGGCTGAACGCCGTTTTCCATTTCATATGCATCAACTTGACCTTGTGTAGGGTTCCAGCCATTCCAACCTCCCAAACTTCCGGGAAATGCACTCAACTCCATCCAGGCATCACGTCCAGAATTTCTTGCAAACAACACTTCGGAATTATTATTATCAATGAAAAGTTGCTGATAATTTTGCACAGGATTAGCAGGATATCTCCTATACAGATGGTAACCCGCCGCCTCACATGCAGATATACATTCTTTTGCAGCCGTAGCCGCCAACGCCCATTTGTTCCTATCGTATTCCTGGGAGAACAACTTCGTTCCCTGATTGTCGGCGAAAGACCTATAGTCCGGATTTCCATTCCAAAGAGGACTTGCGTTATACAAAAGAACCCTCGCTTTTAAAGCGAGTGCGGCAGCGGCTGTGGGCCTGCCCAGGTCTCTGTTTTCGACCACGTGCATGGGCAGCATGGCAATTGACCTGTCGCATTCGCCAACAACGAAGGCAACACATTCCTCCAGTGGTTTCCGCCTGATCGCAGTGAAGTCATCCGCCACCCCTGCCGGATAATCCATGATCGCAACAGGGCCGTAAATACGCATCAGTTGAAAGTGATAAAAGGCTCTGAGAAAAGTCGCCTCACCAATCCATCGCTGCTTGGTTGCCTCAGTAAACTCAGCTGAAATGGGTGTAAGAGGAATGTACTTCAGAAAGATATTCGCTTTTCTGATCCCTTCGTACATGTTCTTATAGATCTGGCCGGCTACGTTAAACGCATTCCATGACCCTTTATTCATCATCTTGGGAAACTTCTCCGGCCAAGGGATATTCATCTCATCAGATGCCACAATAAAGGGATTAATGTCGGACATATCCGTGAAATAGATCTCATTCGGTAAGCCCGCATATATGTCTACCAAAAACGCCTCCGCATACCGGCGTTGCAGAAAAGCATCTTCAATGGCGATATCTTCTTCAGGGCTTTTATCCAGGAAATCTTTACGACACGATGAGGCTGCTACTAATTGGAGCATCAAGATGCCTGAGGCTATATATTTGATATATTTCTTCATGTTAATACGACTATTGATTTAAAAATTGACCTGAAAGCCACCATTAAATGATCTTTGCAACGGATATCCCCCGGTACCATCGTTTGATTCCGGATCTATAATCTTGATGTGATCCCAGGTTACCAGATTAACTGCGTTCACGAAGAACCGAAGTGTGCTCATGCCAAACTTCCGCGACAGCTTTTGTGGAAAGGTGTAGCCCAACTCCGCATTACGTAAGCGCAAATAATTTCCGTTGCGCATCCAGAGAGTAGAGTTCAAGAAGTTGTTAGGATTATTCCCTACATCAATAGCTGGATACAGAGCATTAGGGTTATCAGGAGTCCAGCGGTTATCATAGTATTCGTTTAGGACGTTATTAACCCCCAGGCCTTCGTAGAACGGCCACATCGATAGTCCGCTCAAGAAAATGCTCGTTTTGGCAGCACCGGTGAAATAGACACTGACATCCAGGTTTTTGAATGCAAACGTAGTACCGAACCCGAAGGTCATTTGAGGCAGACGGGGATTTCCCACTGGTATCTGGTCATAGGCGTCTACTAAACCATCCCCATTAATATCCTTGTATTTCACATCTCCAACCCTCACGTTAGAGAATACCTGGCGGGGACTCATTGCAATTTCTTCCTGACTCTGAAAGAAACCATCTGCAACAAATGCAAATGACTGTCCAAGGGGAAGACCCTTCCCGGTTAGGTATGGAAAACGTTGAACGGGTTCGTCGTTCTCAATAACTTTATTCTTTGCAAAGGTAAAGTTCCCTCTGAAGGAATAAAACAAACCTTTAGAGGTGGTATTTCTAATTTCAAGTAAGCCATCGATCCCTTTGTTCTTAACCTGACCAAGGTTTCCAAATGGGATCGACCATGGAAAGAACCCGGCTACGGCCGGAACGGTCTGGCGCTGCAGCAATATGTTTTTTCTATGCTCATTAAAGGCGTCGATTTGGAGCGTTACCTTATCGCTAAACAACCCAAGATCGAGGCCTATATTGTTCTTCATCGCTGTTTCCCAGGTGACATCCGGATTTCCGATAGCATTCTCTTCCATTCCGTACATCAGCTCCTGACCCGGGCCAAATAAGTATGACTGTCCATTGGTTCGGATGGTACTCATATACAGGAATCTTCTACCAATTTGGTCATTTCCGACCTTTCCACGTGACGCTCTGATCTTGAAATTACTCACGACGGGGATATCCCAGAACTTCTCATTAGAAATGACCCAACCCGCCGATAAAGAAGGAAAAAATCCATACTTTTTCCCTTTAGGAAAGTTTTCAGAACCATTATATCCGAAGTTAGCTTCCAGCAAATAGCGATTATCGTAACTGTAAGTAGCCCTGCCTGCGAGCCCGCGCCTGCGATATGGAATATTCAAAACTGATTCACCGGCTGTCAGATCCACATAATCCCGTTCATTGAATAGCAGCATGGATGTTACAGCATGGCGGTTGAAAACACGATCGTAGTTAAGTTGAAGCTCGGTATAGATGGCACGGTTACCCCCGTTTTGTATCCCATACGAAAGGGGTTTTTCCTCACGAAAAGAAGCGCTGTACATATCTTCTCCGGTCTCTGGGTTCGTCCCAAGGTACCTTTTCACTTCAAATTCTTTTATCCTGACGTTGTTTGTCTGAGCGTAGCGGTCATAAGAAAACAAGCCTCTTAGCGACAAACCTTTGGTAGTAAAACTAGACAGGTCCCAGTTAGCCGCGAAAGTGCCTTGCAAGGTGCTTCTGTCCTGGGTAGAATATCCCGATTGGGATACGCGACCCCATGGATTCCATCCGATAAAAGTCTGCGCCCCTCCCGGTGTCCCATCTGGATTGGTAATAGGGTAGGCTATTGGCGAAATAACCTTCAGAGAATTAAAAATATCAGGTGCTGAAAATCCTGGATAATTCCCGTTCTGAATGATTCCACCTAACCCAAGTTGCATGGTCAAACTCTTGGATAAGTTGATGTCCACATTGCTACGAAAGTTATATCGCTTGATATTTGCATTTGTATTAAATTTATTTGCGGGATCCTGCTTATATATCCCGTCCTGTAGAGTGAATCCCACGTTGGTGTAATATTTTATTACATCAGATCCACCTGTAACGCTTAGATTTTGGATGGTCTGCCAGGTGTCTTTTTTGAGCACCGCTTTCGTCCAGTCAGAACTGGGATATAAGTATGGGTCAGTCCCGTCGGCAAACTTTTGAATTTCTTCGTCGCTCCAACGTGGAGCCTGATTCGCATAAGAAAGTGCCTCATTCATCAACGAAGCATATTCGGCTCCATTGATATATTCGGGAAGACGCATTGCCGTTAATCCGGCGGCTTCGGACCTGAACGTCACCTGAGGTTTCCCTAGCTCGCCCCGCTTTGTATTGATGAGTATTACACCATTAGCACCTCTCACCCCGTATACCGCTGTCGCAGACGCATCTTTTAAAATAGTAAAATTTTCTATTTCCTGAGCGTTGATCTGGTTCATATCACGCTCTACACCGTCAATCAACACGAGTGGCCCGTTGTTCGCAAAGGTCGACAATCCTCTGATGTACACCTGCGCCGCGTCATAGCCTGGTTCGCCGCTCGATTGCCGGGTTATGATACCAGGGAGTTTTCCGGCGATTGCATTAGAAATAGATGGCGTGGAAACCCGTTGCATCTCTTTAACGGAAACTGAGGATAGAGAAGCTGTAACCGAAACTTTCTTCTGCGTTCCGTAACCAACAATCGTAACTTCATCAAGGACTCCCAAATCCGGTAAGAGCTTAATTGAAAGAATCCGCCTGGCACCCACCCCAACAGTCTGTACTTTATAGCCCACAAATGAGAACTGCAAGGAATCAGCAGGTTTCGCCTCAATAGAGAATTTTCCATCGGCATTGGTCACGCTTCCTCGACTTGTTCCCTTTATCCGGACGGAAACCCCCGGAAGCGGTAAATCCCTCTCGTCTACAACCCGACCCGTAACCAGAACCTGTTGATAGTGAGAGGATACCTGTACTCCCTCACCTGTGATGCTAGCCCCCCGGGCTGCAAATTCCGGACGTAAATGTGTCTTTCCGGCTCTAGCTTCTGCCACTACCAGCAAAAGAATTAATAGAAATTGTAAAATTTTATACATATATTAATGATAATTAGAGACGCAGGAAAACGCACAAAATCCGCAAAATAGAATTTTAAACCGCAATAATGTTTGTAACTAACTGAGAAATCCTGCATTTGCGTTTTTTATGCGTTTATGTAAACAAGTATAACCGCATTTACTCATCAATGCAAATTTTTTTGAAAAAATAATTGATAGCTTTGCACCTAGTCAATTTAGTAAGCCACCATGCGTAAAGAAGACCGACATAAATTAATTCTGCGTGAGATTAATTTACATAACAAGGTATTATCTACAGACTTAAGCACACTCCTAGATGTTTCGGACGATACAGTCAGGCGGGATCTCAAAGAATTAGCTGAAAGCGGATTGATTCTGAAAGTACATGGAGGAGCTGCAAGTAAGTCTTTTGTTGCTCCTTTTAATAGCCAGAATGAAGTATACGCAGTTAGCGAAAAGCAGAAGATTGCAGAAAAGACGATAAGCCTTATCAAGAATAATATGGTGATCCTCACAGAAGGAGGAACGACAATCCTCGAATTGGCGAAGATGATCCCAGATAACCTGAAGGTCACTTTTTTCACTATAAGTCCCCAGGTAGCCATTACGCTGTCCGATCATACCAATCTTGACGTCATTACCATTGGAGGAAAGTTAAATAAAAACGCCAACCTGCACATCGGTTCTATCGTAGTTAACCAACTATCTGAAATAAAAGTCGATCTGTGTTTATTAGGAGCAAATGCTTTTTCCATTCAAGACGGACTCAGCGATATGGACTGGGAAGTCGTCCAGGTTAAGAAAGCAATAATCCGTTCGGCGAAAAAAGTAGCTATCTTAACCATTTCAGAAAAGCTGAATACCGTGCAAAGGATAAAAATCTGTGATTTCAATCAGGTCAATTATTTAATCACCGAACTACCAAGTGACAGTCCGTCTTTGGTTGCCTACCGCAATGACGGTTTGAAATTATTATAACCGCCCAAAAGAAGCCTTACTTCAAACTAAGCTGGTTTGTCTCTAAATCCCGAAAAAATGGTGATTTTACTTTTCACCGGGGCTGATGAAAGAGAACCGTTTAATGGCAGAACCGCCTTAAAGCTATTTATCTTGACGAAATAGAAAATAGATACGCATGTTATCTATAGACCACTTACCACCACCTTTAATTATCAAAAATATGCTTCCCAGCAACATGGACCAGTCCGTTCTGCTATCGTGAAGCATCGTCCAGAAGCCACTATCATTTAATAACTGTAACTTCGTGGAGGTCAGTGCAACGATCATGATGATAAGCAAGGGAACAGATGCAAACCGGGTTAAAAAGCCCAAAAGAACCAATGTTCCGCACAGTATTTCGACGGTCCCGACGAAAGGACCCAAGAAATCTGGATTGGGCAATCCTATTCGGGCAAACCTTCCCGCACCAATTTTCTCTGTAAAAAGGAATTTCTGAATTCCTTCAGAAACAAATACTGCACCGACCATCAATCTGATTATAATGGTAGTACGTGAGTTATCAGTTTCTAACAGCCTTGTTATCATACTCTGTCGGTAGCTGCAATGTTATGCATTCTTATCGATTTTCAATAATTCCAACATCATATTTTTAAACAAGCCTGATGCTCATCTCCCGGCAACCCGATTGCGCTGGCCACGGGTGACTGGTCTCCGGCCGGTTTGGATAAACTGAATTTATTTGCATAACGCTGTAAAATACAAAGGCACTGCTGTTGATGTATTTCGTAATTGTATCTTCGTGCATTAAAAAAATCGACCTCTATGCCATTTAGTTCTCTTGGTTTATCCCCTGCTTTGTTAAAGACGCTGGAACAGCAAACTTTTACAACACCCACTCCTATCCAGGAGCGTGCCATACCAGCTATTTTAGCTAACAAAGACGTTTTGGTTATAGCCAAAACAGGCTCTGGAAAAACCGCTAGTTATGTATTGCCTCTGCTCACGAATTTGCAAGGATCTATAGGGCTGAAAAACCGCCATGCCAATGTGCTGGTTTTGGTCCCCAGCCGTGAATTAGCTGAACAAATAAATGGTGTTTTCCAGGTTTTTAGCGGCGCACTACCGCAATCTGTTAAGACAATGGCAGTATATGGCGGAGTGTCCATTAATCCACAAATGATGGCATTACAAGGCGTGAATGTGCTGGTTGCCACGCCGGGAAGATTATTGGAATTAGTCGGTGCCAATTCCATAAACTTATCGGGCGTTCAAACACTTGTGCTTGATGAGGCGGATAAAATGCTCAGTTTAGGCTTCAAAGATGAGCTGGATAAAATTATAGCACTTTTGCCGGTGAAACGCCAGAATATATTGTTATCGGCCACGCTGAGTGACGATATCGAACATATCCACCAAATCATGCTTAGAGAACCAGTGGTGGTTAAGATAGCGGCAGAAGAAGCTTCATTGGATTCGATCAGACAGGTGGCTTACCTCGTCTCGCCGGATCAAAAAGGCCCTTTCCTGCGTTACCTGATCAACCATCACCAAATGAAGCAAGTCCTGATTTTCGCATCCTCTGTGCACCAGGCTGATGCTGTTGTCAATAAACTTCGGAAGAATAATATCGACGCAAAAGCGATCCACAGTAAGAAAAGTCAGGGAGCGAGAACTGATACTTTAGCGCACTTCAAATCGGGGAAGTTGAGAGTATTAGTGTCCACAGATCTAATGGCAAGGGGAATTGATATTCACTTTCTTCCTTTCGTAATTAACTATGATTTACCCAGATCTCCGAAAGATTACATCCATCGAATTGGAAGAACCGGCCGTGCAGAAGCAGTTGGCGACGCCATTTCGTTAGTGAGCATAAGTGAGTTACATCACTTTGAAATCATCCAAAAAAAGATGGGAAGAACGGTTAATTTGATCACGGAAAAGATCACTAAAGTTTAGGTATCGTTCTCCCAGCTCAGAAAACCTGCGGATAACCGCAATCACTTCATTTTCTGCATCCGTTCGATCGCTTGCCATCCCTCGGGTGTAATGCCCATTATCTCGGTAGCGACGCCTATAGTTTGATATGTATCACAAGGCATCTTTCATCAAAATCACCGCGGCGTCAATATCAGGCACTACCCAACCAATTTGGGCAAGTTCCAGTTCCCGGATGGTGTTGTTGATACTGTTCATGCGTCTTGCTTTCTACTATGATCTATGAAGTGATTATTTCGACATAGACGGCTTATCAGCGGTTCACATGTCCTCGGTTATCGGCTCATACCAAAGCGTCACCGCACCGCTATCAAATACCTTATGGTTTGTGAGCTTGAAAACAGTCCGGTCGTTGATATTGTCAAATAACAGCGAACCGCTACCTGCGATAACAGGGTGAACACAAAGCTGCAATTCGTCAATTAATCTCATTTTCATTAGCTGTATGATTAAGCTACGACTTCCAACTAAAATATCTTTCCCCGGTTGCCTCTTAAGTGCTATTACCTCATCCTTAAGGCTTCGCTTAGCCAAAGTTGCAGTATTCCAATCGACATTTTCCAGCGTCTGCGAAAAAACAACTTTGGGGATTTTGTCTATAGCGATAGCAAAATCATTCATTGATTTTGTATTGGAAGGATTTTCCAGCAGTGTCCGCCAATATTCCATAAGTTGATAGGTTATCCTTCCGTATAGAATGGCGTCTGTGCTAATTAGCAGATTCGTGTAGTGTTGATGTAATTCTTCGTCGGGAACTCCTGCTGTGTGGTCGCAAATCCCGTCAAGTGTCGTGTTAATAGCCCCGATTACTTTTCTCATACCATATATTAAACCATGTTTATTCTAAGACCTGTATCAAAATAGAAAACCTTCTCCTAAACCAGCTCTACGCAAAAAATCAAAGTATTCAAGTTTATTAAAGAATATCTTATTTAAAATTATCATATGGCAAGAATTTCATTTTAACTTTAGTAAAGAGAAATAGGCGGTTATTGTAAGATATAGCTTTTGGAATGCGTTATAAGCCGCCTGATGCATTACTGTTGAATGGTTGTCCTGAATGTAATCGAAAATTACCTTAACTTTTTCTGTCGTTCTAACGAACTTAGTTTATCAGGAAAATTTATTTTAATAGTACGTGTCATTAACAGGATATATTCCAAGGGCGCGATACGTTTAAGCAAACCGCGACTAAACAAACAGGTGCAGCACCAGTTTATTAAATGATGAAGCGATGATTATTATGATTCCGCACGACTGAGGCGAATTCTTAACGTTAAACAAACCATTATGGAAATTACAAAAGCAGGCAGCAGGCCATCAAGCAAAGGGTCATTAGACTGGTTTACAGGAGATGTACGCATCGATCCGCTGTTCGATGCAAACGACACGCGTCGCGGCGCTTCAGCCACCGTTACCTTCGAGCCAGGCGCAAGAACTGCATGGCATACCCATCCTCTTGGACAGACCATCGTTATCACCTTCGGGATTGGTTGGGTACAGCGCGAAGGTGGTCTGGTGGAAGAAGTTCGTCCTGGCGATGTAGTTTGGTTTGAGCCGGATGAAAAACATTGGCACGGTGCCTCAGCAACAAATGCCATGAGTCATATTGCCATTCAGGAAAATCTGGATGGTAAAGTTGTAAACTGGTTGGAGCATGTAACCGACGAGCAATATCTGTATAAAGAATTTCATAACACAAATACCAGGTAGATGACTGACATCGCACAGACATCCCGCTAACTTTCCCCTGTTCCGTTGCAGATGTGCTTAAATTTTATTATAATAAAGGCTCATATTTAAGAAAGAAGAATGTTTAAAAAATTAGTGGCCATAGAACCATTGAATTTAATTCCGTCAGCGGAGGAAAAGCTGCACACTTTTGCAAAAGAAGTAATCATGTATCAGGATATCCCTTCTGATTCGGAAGAGATGGCTTTGAGAATTGGCGACGCAGATGCCGTGTTGCTCAGCTACACATCGCAACTGCGTAAAGACGCACTTGAAAAATGCCCTGATATCAAATATATCGGCATGTGCTGTTCATTGTATTCGGCCGAAAGCGCGAATGTCGATATCCTCTATGCCAACTCCCGGGGGATTACTGTTACCGGAGTGCGAGATTATGGCGACGAAGGGGTGGTAGAATATGTTATTAGCGAACTGGTTCGTTGCCTGCACGGTTTCGGCGAAAATGCGGATGGTACTAAGGCGCAACCATGGGACGGCGAGGTTCGGGAAATTACCGGAATTAAAGCAGGAATTGTAGGGCTTGGAAAATCAGGAGGCATGGTAGCCGACGCGCTTAAGTTTTTTGGCGCCGACATTGCTTATTTTTCACGAAGCGAAAAGCTGGAAGCCAAAGAAAAAGGATATCGCTTTTTACCTTTGGAAGAGCTACTTTCACAAAGTGAGGTGGTCATCACTTGTCTCAACAGAAATACCGTACTCCTGCACGAGAAAGAATTCGAGCATTTGGGAAATCGGAAAATACTATTCAATACCGGGCTTTCTCCGGCATGGGACGAAGCCCCTTTTGCAAAATGGATAGAAGGCGATAATGTATGTTTCTGTGACACTACACTTGCACTAGGCTCCGACCGTTTTCTGCATCATCCTAACGTACGCTGTATGGACGTTTCTGTAGGCCGTACCCGCCAGGCATTTAACCGCCTGAGCGAAAAGGTTCTGGCCAATATTACGTCATACATCAAAACACAATAGGCGATGTAATATTGCGGAGTGCGTTCACCACGCTCCAAGCTGCTATCTGCGCCGTAGCACTGTAAACATCGATCACCGCATGGATCTGGTCACTTTTAACTTCTATGCGGTGTTCATCACCCGTAAAACCGGGTGTAGAGGTCATGGAGACTTTCATATTTTCCGGCCCTACAGATGCGAGTGAAGCCGCTACCGCAACATTTACCCGGGTTGGAAACAGGGCGATTGCTTCCCGCGCATTTCCCTCAAAAACTTTTCGCTTCTCAGTCTGCAGGGAATCATCGTATATGGCGGTATTCTTAAGTGAATTCGGGCCTTTTTCTGTGTGAAACGTCGCTTTACAGTCGCCCATCAGAGAGACGGTGCGCAATATGTCGAACCCTCCGATTGCACCAGATACAAGATGCACCCGTGTATTATTTTCGCTCGCTGTCTTCTTTACCTCCTCGTAAAATACCGTATCGGCGAACGCTCCGATAGACAAGGCTATTATTGATGAGCCGTTTTTCAGAGCGGGCAGGGCGAGCGCTTTCATTGAATCCGGCGAAGCGGTTTCGATAATATAGTCTGGTTTAAGTGCCAGCAGTTCATCAATGGTATAACAGGTGGTACAGGTATAGCCCGGTTCTGCGCTTTGAACTTTGTCGGAGATATTTCTGGCTTTTTCTGCCGTACGAGAATAGGCTCCAATGAGCCTATAGTCGGGCAGAAAACCTTCAATCAACGCATCGGTAATAATTGCGGCGAGTTTACCACAGCCTACAATAGCAAGTGTTTTAGTTCCCATGCAGCCCAACATAAGCCTTTTTTCTGCTTTAAGCAAATATGCGGCGCGGCTCTCCTTTCTGTTGGAGGCCTGATGTTCTGGTAAAACGCTTTTAGGCTCGTCTCTTTACAGAAAGATATTAGCCCGTCTGATAAGAGCACTCTCACCAGTCGTTACCGGCATGTCTGAAACCTTCAAGTCCGTGAATATAACAGGTGGCACATACTTGCTGAACTTCAAAATTGGTGCTGCACGGTGCTTGGTCCTCCAACACCTTATACACCACGATATTGCTCCGCGTTATATTTGAAGCAATCGCCGGGTAGAAAATGACAGCTACATGGCTGCGAAGGCGAGCGAAACAGTCAGATGGTCACTAGCCGATTTTTACTGATTAAAATCGCCTCCACGGCTGACGAAAATCAGCCGCTAATTTATGACACCTTTCCATATTTGTATCAGAGGAATCGCTAAACAAACTAAATAATAGAACTATGGAAACATCAGCTAAAAATAATCTGTCCCCTATCTTATCCTACGTCTATTCCGATGTTGAACAACTGAGATCAGAAATAGGATTTTACAACGATGAGATCAGATTTTTCAGAACTTTGCTTGACAGATACCTACTTCCGCTCATCGATAAAGAAAGTATAGGTAAAGTTCAGGAGATCGCCAGACAACTGAGCAAGTTTGAAGAAGAAAAAAACCTGTTTTCCGAAGAAACAGTGGCTTTTCTTCTGAAGGTCAAAGATAAAGCTCTTGAATCTCAACCGCAGCTCGACAGGCAGGATGAAAAGATCTACCTGCATCTACTCGAAAAGAAAAATGAACTCATGAACTCATTTAAAAGGTTTAAAAAGGCCTTTTTTGCAATCATGGAACATCTTCTTCAGACCGAGAAGATGCAAAATCTGCTTGAGGAGGCCTGATTAGCTGCTTTTCACAACAAAACAACAGCCATGAAAACAATATTAGTATTAACCGATCTATCGAAAGAAGCAGGGTACGCCGCCCATTATGCGATGAACATCGCTACCAAAGTAGAAGCCAAATTACACCTCTATCATCCCTTTACTTTAAAACGAGAGAAATCGTTAAAGTACCCGTGGAAACTAGAAGAATACTTGGATGTAGAAAAAGATAGAAAATCAAAATTGATGGCATTAGCAGAGCAACTTAGAGAACACACTCGTGACACTGAATTCAAACCTCCTATAACGGTTACCTGCCGGGAGGATCAAAACGACTTTGCGCAGAATGTACGAGAATTGATTCGAGAGGAAGACATCCTGATGATTCTAATCAGTTCCGATTGCGAAGAATTGATCAACAGCTTATCTTTTAATTTACACGGAAGTTCCAGAATGGGCAAGACCTCTTGTCCTGTACTTTTTGTTCCGCCTTCAGCTATAAGAAGGCATGCCAGTACACCAACTTTAGTTACAGGCGGCGAAATAAAGCGTCCTGTTCCCTTGGTTTCCTGATCTGTTTTAATATTGCAGATGACGCAGCTTTTTCTCGTTCAAAACGCGGATGCTACCGTCTTCTGCAATATCTATCAGGTTTTCCATACGGAATTCTTTTAATGTTCGTATGGTAGATTCAGGTGCAGATCCTATCATATTGGAGAGATCTTCACGGGATAGGTGCACAGCAGGTTTTCCATTCTTTTCGTCTTGAAATTTGTCTATAATATCGATTATCCCCTTTGCCACTTTCTTCCTGAGCGAGCTATAAGCAAGATTTAGAAGCTGCTCTTCTTTCTCTATTACATTATGAGCAAGGAGTTTTATAAAGCGGCGGGCTATTTGCCTGTCGGTATTGATTAATCGGATAAAGTCTGCCTTAGGAATAAGTATCAGGTCGGCGTCCTCAAGCACCTCGACACTTTCTACATAAGGAACGTCATCAAAGATGGCCTTATAGCCAAAGATATCGCCGCTGGTATACATGTTCGTAATCAGCTCCTTTCCATCCTCATTGATCAGGAACTTTTTTAGTTTTCCCTCAACTACAAAATAGACAAACATGGGAGTCTCCCCCTCGTTATAAAGTATATGACGCTTCTTGAAGTGATGAACATCCCGGCTGGTAATCAGGTCAATATTTTCGGCCTGATTAATGTTCTCAAGGAAGTCCACAAACGGCGTTTGGTCTGAAGCCGTCCGTCCTTTCAGAAAATCAGACTTCCTCAGCCTTACTTCGATGGTATTTAGGAGATCCTTTTCATCAAATGGTTTTAAAAGATAATCGTCAGCTCCCATACCCATACCTTTGCGTACATCCGCTTCATCAAGCCTGCCTGTAAGAAAAATGAAGGGGGTGGAAAAAGTTTCGGGATGGCGACTAAGAATATGTAAAACACTATAACCGTCAAGGTTGGGCATCACCACATCGCACAAAATAAGGTCAGGCCTTTCCTTAAGGGCCTTCTCTACACCTTCCTTACCATTTGAGGCTCTGATTACCTGATAACCTGAAAGCTGCAGAATCTCCGAGAGATTCTCACTTAATTCATCATCATCTTCGATCAACAGGATTTTTCTCATGAGCTACTAGATTTGCAAATGGGTTAGAGCAGATCTTAACGGTAACTCAAACATTTGCTTCAACCTTACTCATAACAAATACGAGCCAATAGGGTTTTCCGGGGCAACGATTTGATAATAGATAGTTGGATCGGGAATGCTGGGTTTAAGATAAAAAAAGCGGCTCTTTGCCCACCACTTGTGGGTTGAGTCGCTTAAATCAGAAGTAGACAGTTATTAAAGAAGCGGGATCAGTTTGGATATTCGATTCTCCAGGTGTATCCTGCGCTACTTTTGGCTCTTTGAGCAACTAAAACCACATCTTTCTCGTCTACTGTGAAGTGGTTGAATACCGCTGGTATATTTGTTCTGCCAGGATCAGGAAGCCCTTCTTCAAATAACTTGACTGCTTCTTCTATGCTTCTTGCACCATTTTTACTTTCCATGTTCTTTATTGTCAAAGTCAATCAATTTTTTTAAAAAGGAATCGCCCGGCCATCCGGGGGAAATTCGGAATACACTTGTGAGGGCATGTAACTTTAAACACCAAGGTGCCGAAGCGACTCCTATATCATCATATTAGTGGACAGCAATAGATTTTCTTTCGGGCTCTGTCGTATATGATTTTTCTAGCTTCAGACGAAGCATGCCCTTATCGTATTTGGCCTTTATTTTTTCTTCACTAACATTGTCGGGCAGACTGAACGAACGGGTGAAGGCTTCTGATGAAAATTCTTTGCGGATGTAACCGTCCTTTTCATCCTGCTCTTCTTTTTTGTGTTCAGCGGTAATGGTTATGATGTTGTTGGCAACATACAATTTAAAGTCTTCCTTTTCAAAACCAGGTGCCGCTACTTCAATCTCAAAGCTTTTTTTATTTTCTTTGATATTAACAGCCGGAACTTGTATTTCTCGGTTAAACAAAGGTCCGTCAAAAAAGCTGTCACTAGCTCCAAAATTTTCGAATAGTCTTCTCAAAGAAGGAATTCGTGTTGATTTGATTAATTTTTCCATAACCTTAATTTTTTATTGTACCACAAATTTCCAGTCTTTTCTGCTCAGATCACGCTGATAGAAATCAGATGGTTGACTGATTGTTGTCAGGGGGAACGGAATATGGAAAACAAAGTCATGATTAATTCCTTATCAACTAAAAGTCAACAACATGAGGATAGGAATAATTGGATCAGGGAACATTGGAAAAGCATTGGCGCGATATCTCGTCAATCTGGGTCATGAGGTGATGATTGCAAACTCAAGGGGACCTGAAACCTTGGGCGCAATTGCGTCAGAAACGGGCGCTACCCCGGCAACAGCTGAAGAAGCCGCAGGTGCCAAAGATCTTGTCATCATCTCTATTCCGGAGAAGGCAATTATGGACCTTCCAAAAGGTTTGTTTTCTTCATCTAAGGCGGTCATTGTCGATACGGGTAATTATTATCCTTCACGCGACGGTAGAATCGCTGACATTGATGATGGAGTAAGGGATAGCGAATGGGTAGCTCAGGTAATTGGTCACCCTGTAGTCAAAGCTTTTAACAACATTTATGCAGCTAGTCTGGCATCTAAGGCTGCTCCTGCTGATAGCCCTAACCGTATCGCTTTATCTGTCGCCGGTGACGACGATCACGACAAACAGATGGTCATGGAGCTCATTGATCAGATAGGCTTTGACGCCATCGACGGCGGACCACTATCTGAGTCATGGAGACAACAACCGGGTACCCCTGCATATTGTCAGGACCTTGGCAAGGAAGCATTGGCCTCAGCTTTGCAGAAAGCAGAGCTCAGTGAGCGGGCTGCCAACCTTGCCCAGGCGGATGAACAGGCACGCCCCTATTTCTAGGAACAGGAGCATCACTCCTCCGCCAGCTCTTTAATCAACTGCAAGGCAGAGGCAGTCGCGGCATCCATTTCTCCGAAGTATTCTTCCGGCATTTCTGAGCTAACTGATAAGGTAGTAACGCCATCTTCCTCATTCAGTAAATATTGCTCACGCATGTTCCCGAGGCTGCGCCCCTCTTTCCCACCCTCCAATTCAAATAGATGGCGGAAAATTATTTCGCGGTTCTTCGTCACCGATTCAACATCACTTTCCATCCCGTTATTTTCGGGATCCAGGAATTGTATTCTACCACCTGGCTTGAGATCTCCGGCATAATGTGAGCCTGGCATAAAAGCCGTTGCCCACTTCTTATAACTGTCGTTGTTCCATAGTATCTGCCAAACTTTTTCAGCAGACGCCTGAATTTCAATACTTTTGTTAATGGTTTGTTTTTTCATAGCACTGACGCTTAAATCTTTTGTCTTGAACTACTAATAGAAGGATCAAGCCTTTTAATAGTTTTTAGCTTGACAAAGCTACCGAAGTGTGGAATGATTTCTGATGCAGCTGAAATGATCAGTCGCTTTCGATACTATAGAAAGCGCTCAATTCGTCAACCAAACCAGCCTGATTAAAATACAACACTTCAATCGCCTTTTTACCTAAAACGGATTTATAAAACAGAGCTACCGAGTTCACTCCTTCGGTAATACAAATTAACTCAAAATGCAAATCGGGAAACTTATTGAGTGCTGTACTCCAATATTCCCTTAACGACTCCTTTCCATGTAAGGTATTTTCCCGTCTTCCCGTTGCAATCTTGATCATTGGTGTGGTGACCTGAACGTCGTCCGAAAAGTGTGACAAAACCGCCTCAATATTATGATCGTTCCATGACTTCAACCAATGTTGTGCAAATTCTTTTGTATTCATTTTTTATGAACTATTCAATTCCACTCTTCGGCTAGCAACATGTGTATAAATATACCCATTTATACCATCTAAACAACCTACATGGGTATGATTATCATATATTTGCTCAATGACAAAAATCTCAAGCGTCGGAACAATGACGTTAGACGTGGGCAATCCATCCATTGACCTAGTTAATTCGGGTTATGGGGCTGTGCCCGGAGAACCTGTCGAGCGGCTTCACAGCTATCTGGATCTGGTGACGCTGGCTGGTCGGCACGGCATCGTAGCCCAGGAAACATGGACAACGCTGACCGAGAAAGCCCGTAAGAACCCGACAGCCGCAGAGAATGCCTTGGGGGAAGTAAAAGCGGCACGAGCAGCATTGTATATTATCTTCTCTACATTGGCAAAGGGCGAAGCAGGAAGCATGAATCAGGATGCACTCGATACGTTCAACAACTTTTTGTCAGACGCTCTCTCTTACAGAAAACTTTCAGTTAAGGAACACATCCCGGTGCGTGATTGGAAAAATCAAGAAGGGGATTTACGCCAGATCCTGCGTTTTTACATCCTGTCTGCCTATGAAGTAATTACGGCATCCAAACACATGTTTATAAAACAGTGCAACGGTTGTGCATGGTTGTTTCTGGATGAAACTAAAAACCACCGGCGTAAGTGGTGTAATATGCAGATCTGCGGATCCAGTGAAAAAGCAAAACGGTACTACAGGAAACGCAAACAGATCGTATAACATCAGGTCTGTTGGCGATCAGGTTAAAACCACTTGGAATTTAAACACCTATCTATGAAACACATTACCCCCACACCCTTTACCAATTATCAGAAACTCGTGATTTTCTTATTGGCTATGACGCAGTTCACAGTCATACTTGACTTTATGATTATGTCGCCACTAGGTGATATGCTGATGAAATCACTAAGCTTAACTCCCACGAAGTTCGGCGTGTCGGTATCAGCTTATGCCTTTAGCGCAGGCATATCGGGACTTCTGACAGCCGGCTTTGCTGATAAGTATGATCGCAAAAAATTGTTGCTTTTCTTTTACACCGGATTTATCGTAGGTACCGTTGCCTGCGGATTAGCGAATAGCTACACTTTTTTGCTGGCTGCGCGTATTGTTACAGGCTTGTTTGGCGGCGTCATCGGCTCTATATCTATGGCCATAGTTACAGATCTTTTTTCCTTACAGCAACGTGGCCGGGTAATGGGATTTTTGCAAATGGGTTTTGGAGCCAGTCAGGTTTTAGGTATACCCATTAGTATTTGGTTAGCCAACCATTGGGGTTGGGAAGCACCATTCTTGTCGACGGCTGCGCTGGCTGCCTTTATCGCGATAATTATCAAACTTAAAATGATGCCCGTGGCAGATCATCTGGCTTTGCAGCACGAACGTTCTGTGCTGGCTCATCTTGTTGCCACTGTCGCTAAGCGTGACTATAGAATCGGCTTCACTGCAACTGCTCTATTGTCTATTGGCGGCTTTATGATGATGCCTTTTAGTAGTGCATTTGCCGTTAATAACCTGGGCGTGTCACACACACAGTTGCCGGTGCTCTTCATGGTATCAGGGATTTGTTCATTAATCATCATGCCGATAATTGGTAAGCTAAGTGATCGCATGAGCAAGTTTAAACTGTTTGCCTTCGCCTCCGGGTGGATGATGATCGTATGCGTGTTGTACACCAATCAATCGATGATTCCGTTTGGCTTGGTTATACTGTTCAACGTTGTTATGATGATGGGTATCATGGGCCGGATGGTTCCCTCAATAGCGTTAACGAGTGCAATACCGGACACGGCAGACAGGGGTGCGTTTATGAGTATCAATGCATCATTACAGCAAATAGCGGGCGGGGTTGCAGCAGTAATTGCGGGGATGATCGTATATCAGGAAACCCCAGCCAGCCCACTGCAGCACTATAACGTTGTAGGCTACGTCATTGTGGCCGTGTCGGTGGTCAGTATAGCGCTGATGTATCGGGTGAGCAATATGATAAGCAGGCGAAGATCTGTAACTCCTGATATAAAAGACGATGCACTAAAGCCAGCTACATCGTAGCCCTATTGAGATCATATTCAGTATCTGAAAACGCCAGGAAAGAACCAATCATTATCATAATATGATTGTTGCGGTATCCCCGCAAGGATCATTAAATCCATTCGCCTTAATTTTAAAATAAGTTACCCAATATGCTAAAATTATTAGCATATCTTTGCATCTTAAAATCCTGATATTATGCAAGCGGAACGACAAATCATTCATATGGACCAGGATGCATTCTTTGTATCTGTGGAGGTAAGGAAGGATCCACGGCTGGCAGGAAAACCTGTGATTATCGGGGGAACCTCGGACCGAGGTGTCGTATCTTCCTGCAGCTACGAAGCCCGCAAGTTTGGTGTTCACTCTGCTATGTCATCCAGAATGGCGAAGATGCTTTGCCCTCATGCGGAATTCATTCGTGGGAATATGGATGAGTATTCTAAAGCGTCGCATGAGATAACGGAGCTTCTCAAAGAACGGGTTCCTCTCATAGAAAAGGCTTCCATTGACGAGCATTATATCGACATGACCGGGATGGACCGCTTTCACAATACCCTGGTCTACGCGCATGAGCTTCGACAAAAGGTGATCAAAGAAACGGGACTGCCTATTTCCTTCGGCCTGTCGGTCAATAAGACCGTCTCTAAGATGTGTACCAACGAGTGCAAGCCGAATGGTGAGCTCAATATTCAGCAGCCGGAGGTACGAAATTTCCTAGACCCGCTGTCTATCAGGAAAATTCCGGGACTCGGCGAGAAGACTTTCCTGAAGCTTAGCGACATGGGGGTGAAAAAAATATATACGCTTGCTCAGATGCATCCGGATCAAATGAATACCGTGCTGGGCAAAAGCGGACTTGTCCTGCTTCAAAAAGCGAGGGGAATTGATTTATCGCCGGTAATCCCTTTTCATGAGCAAAAGAGCATCGGAACGCAAAGTACATTTAAAGCTGACTCCATTGATATTGAATCAATCAACAATCTCCTGACTGCGATGGTGATGGGCATCGCCTATGAATTGAGGCAGAAAAAAAAGCTGGCTGCCTGTATTACGGTGACTGTACGTTATTCGAACTTCGAGGACGTAACTAAGCAGGCTTCTATTCCTTATACATCACTCGACAGCGTACTGATCCGCAAGGCCAGGGAGCTCTTCAGGCAAGTCTACCAGAAGCGGATGCTGATCCGTCTGGTAGGAGTCAGACTCTCCAACCTCGTGAGCGGCTATGAACAGATTGGTCTTTACACGGATTCTCAGGAACAGTACAGCCTGTGCCAGGCCATGGATAAGATCCGCCGGCGGTTCGGAGAAAAGTCTATTGCCCTTGCATCTACCATAGACATCAAACTTTAATCCGGTGTATTTAAACGTTCACTCCTGGTATAGCCTCCGCTATGGCACTATGTCAATGGATAAACTCATCGCAGAGGCCTCTTCTCGCGGGGTCACGCGTATGGTATTGACTGACATTAATAACTCAACGGGTGTGATGGAATTCATCCGGAAGTGCAGAAAGTTTGAAACGATCACGCCTGTTTGTGGCATTGAGTTCAGGAGGGACAAGAAGCTGCTCTATATCGGCATCGCACGTAACAGAGAAGGAATGAGGGAGCTGAATGATTTTCTGACGGAACATAACCTGGAAAAGAAAGTATTGCCAGACCATCCTCCTCTCTTCAGACATGCATTTGTCGTATATCCTTTGGGTTATGAACATACGTTAAGAACAAATGAGTTTTTGGGAATCCGTGCAGACGAACTGCATCTTCTTTACAATAGAGACATTAATGATATCAAAGACAGCCTACTGGTTCTGCAACCAGTCTTTGTATCAGACCGCATTGAATTCCGTCTGCACGAATATCTGAGGGCCATTGATCTGAATACGGTTCTCAGTAAAGTGCGGCCGGAAGATAAATGCAGAGACACGGACATGTTCCTAATGCCCGGTGAACTGGAGGCTAAGTTTTCTAAATACCCGTTCATCCTGGATAATACGCGAAGGCTTCTGGACCAGTGTCATATGGATTATCCGGAAGGAAAAATAAAGCGCAACAGAAAGACTTTTACAGGCAACCAAAGTGACGACCGGGCTTTGCTGCAAAAGCTTGCCATGGAAGGAATGCTCTACCGCTATGGAAAAAACAACAAGGAAGCTCAGCGGAGACTGAAGCATGAACTGAAGGTAATCAATGACATGAATTTTTGTTCTTACTTTTTGATTACCTGGGACATCATTCGCTATTCGATGTCGAGAGGATACTATCATGTAGGCCGGGGCTCGGGCGCTAATAGTGTCGTTGCCTATTGCCTGCGTATTACGGATGTCGACCCTATTGAACTGGACCTTTACTTCGAGCGTTTTCTAAACGAACAGTGCTCTTCGGCTCCCGACTTCGATCTTGATTTTTCATGGGATGAGCGGGAGGATGTGCAGGATTATATCTTCAAGCGGTACGGCAGTGCGCATACCGCTCTGCTGGGAACCATGACGACATTCCGCGACCGCTCAGTCATTCGTGAGATCGGAAAGGTGATGGGTCTGCCGAAGACGGAGATTGACGGCTTCACCGACCGTTCAAAAGAATCTCTGAACCGTGACAACGAAACGTTCCGGAAAATTGTAGCGATCCATAGCCTGATGAGCGATATGCCCAATCAGCGGAGTATTCACGCAGGAGGTGTTTTGATTTCGGAAGAGCCCATCTCCTACTATACCGCTCTGGATCTTCCGCCGAAGGGAATGCCCGTGGTACAATGGGACATGTACGAGGCAGAGGAGATCGGTTATGATAAATATGATATCCTTAGTCAGCGCGGTATCGGCCATATCAAGCAGGCGGTGAACCTGATCGAGGAGAACCAAAAGCGGAAGATCGACATCCATAAGGTTAAAGATTTCATGAGTGATCCCCTGCTGAACGAAAGGCTGAAACGAGGAGATACAATAGGCTGTTTTTATATCGAGTCACCAGCCATGAGGCAGCTACTGAACAAGCTTCGTTGTGACAGCTACCCCGTACTGGTCGCCGCCAGCTCCATTATCCGTCCGGGAGTAGCATCATCGGGCATGATGTCGACGTATATCCGGTATCATAGCCGTCCGGAAGAAGTCACTTACCTTCATCCGGTCCTGGCGGAGAAGCTTGGGGAAACTTATGGGGTGATGGTGTATCAGGAAGATGTAATTAAGGTTTGCATCCACTTCGCAGGAATGGATGGTTCCGATGCGGATGTTCTCCGTCGTGGCATGAGCGGGAAATACCGCTCGCGGGTGGAGTTTGATCGGTTGATAGACCGCTTTTTCGAGGGTTCGCGAAAACTGGGAAGAGCGGAGGAGACCATCAAAGAGGTGTGGCGACAGGTGAGCAGTTTTGCCGGTTACAGCTTCAGCAAGGCACATTCGGCAAGCTTCGCTGTGGAGAGCTACCAAAGCCTCTTTCTCAAAACTTATTATCCTTTGGAGTTTATGGTGGCGGTGCTAAACAATTATGGAGGGTTTTACACCCGCTGGCTGTATGTCCATGAGCTTCAAAAGACGGGTGCAAAGGTGCATTTGCCCTGCGTGAACGAAAGCGACGATGTCGTGAACGTGAAAGGTTCTGAGTGCTGGCTGGGACTTTTCGGCATACAGGGTCTGGAGAATGGGCTTGTCGATCTTATTCCCGAAGAAAGAAAGCGCAACGGCCCTTTTCTTGGCTTGGAAGACTTTCTAAAGCGCACAGGTATTAAACTAGATCAGGCCATTATTCTGATAAGGGTTGGTGCGTTTCGTTTCACAAGAAAAAACAAGAAGGAACTGCTTTGGGACGTTCATGCCTTGCTCTCCACGAAGGTTAAACCTATAAATGGCACTGAGCTTTTTCAAGTGGACGTGAAGCATTATCAGCTTCCTGGACTTTCCACTACTCAGCTCGAAGATGCCTATCACGAACTTGAACTTCTCGGTTATCCCCTATCTCTGTCGATGTTCGACTTGCTCAAAACGTCTTTCCGGGGAAATGTAATGGCCAGACAGATGATTGCACTTGTCGGCACTGTTGTGCGGATGGTGGGCCTGTATGTTTGCGAAAAGACGGTGTATACGAAGACCAACAAAAAAATGTGGTTCGGCACCTTTTTGGATGTGAAGGGTGATTTCTTTGATACCGTACATTTCCCCGGTTCAACGCCATCCTATCCGTTTCGTGGAGCTGGTTGCTACTTGATTGAAGGTAAAATTGTGGAAGATTTTGGGTATGCGGGACTGGAGGTGATGAGATTTGCCAAGTTGGAGATCAAGGGAAACCCGGTTATGGAGTAACCACCATAAGGCAAGCTTATGATGGTATAAAAAAACCCGAAGCCCTCTCCGCTTGGGGAGCTGACTTCAGGTTGGAAATGTTTAAAAGTTAATTCCCCCATTCATCTTTCACAGGGAGATATCTCTGGGAACTTACCTCCAGCGAGGGTCTCCAATTCCTTTTGTATAAATAGGATGATTTAGCACCTCTGGGGTATTCTTGTAACGCAAACCGTCCAGGTTATAAATGTGCGCGTCCGTTGCCCAGTTGGCTTCAACCTTTTTACCTTTCGGATAAGGATCGACCATCAGGTTCTCCGGAGCAATTGGCGTTGGGCCCGTTATCACTTTAGTGGCCTCTAAACCTCCCTTATTGAGGGCACCTCCGTTAAATCCGGCTCCCCTGCCAGTATGGCTAAACGGCTGATTGTTAAATATCTCTGCGGACGTAAAGTAGGTAACCGCATTGTTTGCCGATTTTGCTGAAGTGGAGTAGTTATCAGCGACGTCGAAACTTACTCCTGAACGGTAGGTTCTGAAATCCATTCCGCTCTGGGAGAATGCCCGGTCGTCACCAGCTGCTTTGACAGAAATGAATAGGTTTTTCCTGACAACGTATTTACTGTTAGCCGGCGGATTCTGATGTTGTATCAGGAAGCGACCATTCGAGACAGAAAACGCGTTTAGGAAGGTATTATTTTCAATCGTTACATTCCAGACCACACTTGGGGCCCAGGCAAGATTCGCGGTTTCACGAATGAGCTGGTCATACGACACGCCGACGAATGAGTTGTTTTTAATAACAACGTTATTGAAAATATTGGTTTTTTCAGAAACTGCTGCTCCGGTGATCAATGGATATCCACGTCCATTAGTATCATACATACCCGCATCATGGAACAGACAATTTTCCACCGTGATGTTTTCGATGACCTGACGATTTGTACCCTGTGTTCTGAACCAGGAGCGCACCATTCCCTGGAAATTACAGTTACGGGCTTCCAGCCTCGAGCAGGTGAACGGCATAGATGCGGAGCTCTGATTAATAAAATAGTTTCCGTTAATGGATTTACCCGGATATAGAGATTGGTTGAAGAAATTAACCGCAAGTGGCAACTCAACGCTAAGATCATCAAATATGACATCCCCCACGGTGATACTTCCAATTTCACCAGCTTGCGCATTACGTCCAAGTTGGAAGTTAAAAGCAAGTGACGCATTATTAAGATCATTATACCCAAGTCCCATATAAAGAGTAGCCTTTGTACCCGGAGCATTTGATTTTAAAATCAGGCCTTTGGCTAAAACGACATTATTGCCTAGATAATATTTCTTGCCGGCTTCCAGCATGAATATCGTGCCCTCGGCAAGCGTATTATCAAATAAATAGTTGTTTAATATCGTATCGAGGCGTGAGGCGTTATTCTGCTGAGCCCAGGTATTGGCCTGGTCTACGATATGGGGGATCAGAATCGGCTCGCCTACCTGGCCTTTCATACGAACCATACTGGTGTTATAAAGCCGGTCCCAGTAGCGAACTACCTTATTGTTAAGCCCATTGACAACATATAAGGCATTTGAAACTAAACCTGTAACATCAACATAGCCATTTGTTATATCGGTGGCGCTCAGCTTGATCCTCTGAGTAGGCAAATCCCGATTTACTGATGCGGGCTGCACCAGTATTTCGTCCATGAGAAATTGCATATTTTCATGTTGAAAGCTAGGGTTTAGCACGGCAGGCTCAGAACTGTACACTTTCAGATCAAAATAAACACGCATGCTATTTTCAGTCACCCCGGCAACGGATACCACATCGGGAATACCGAGTCGTTCCCCTGTATCAAATTCAGCGCGATCGTCATTATGAGCGCCGTCTCCCATCCCGTACCATTTCGAATGATAAGCCTCTCCCAGCGGAGACAGGGTTTGGATGATAAAATTATGCCTGGTTGAATACTGCAAATCTTCCTTCGTGATTTTGAGGACTTCAGGTCCTACGATGGTATCCCAAAGAATATCACCGGGAATATCCCAGGAGCCGGCTTGAGTTTTCATCTTGATGTGGTAGCCCGCAGCCCCATCAATGCCGTTCCATGTCAGGAAAATATCGTTTGTATTGACAACCTGGCTGGCTAGCGGATCGCCGCTTTTACCGGTATTCGCCTGTATGCGGAATACAGCCATAAACGATCTGTTTTCTTCCTCGTCGGTGAGTTGAAGTTCCGGTTTCTTGCAACCATTGAGAACAAAAACCAGCATGCTTGCCAGGAGAATATTCTGTATTAATATCTTAAGTTTCATATCAATTTTCTTTAATACGACATTAATTGTAGCCATAGTGGTTCTTATAAGTTCCATTGCTCATCTGAATGGCTTGGTTAGGGAAAGGCAGGATATAACGCACGGGCGGCAGATTATTAGGATCTAAGCTTTCCCAGTTTGCCGAAGGTCCACCCTTAACAAAGCCTCGGAACGAATAAGATATTTGGCTTTTCGGCATTGAAGTATTAACATCGTACCAATCATAATAAGTTGCGGTCAGCCAGCCGGAACCCGGATTTAGTACTGCTTCCCATTCGTTATAAAATTCGATAATGGGAAGGGTTGTATTCGGATAGATATTTTTATCACCTGGATTTGGAATACGCATATAAAACTTATTAACAGGCAGGTTCTGATATTTTTCAGCACCTTCAATAAAGTCCCCTCCGGCCATCAAAGCCACAATCAGGTATTCCTTAAAGCTATCGTATACTACTTTCGAATAAAGGTTCCAGCGAACTAAATCCTTCCAGCGGATGTTTTCGCCGCCGAATTCCCATTTCCTTTCTTCCGTTATGGCTTTAAAAAAAGACTCTTTAGTGGCGGCAACGGTGTTGGTGTAGGCTGTAACCTTATCCGCTTGGTCTGCAGCAGTAAATGCCCGTTTTCGTACCTGCTTAAACGCCTCGATTGCCTTTGCTCCATTTGCCCCGCTTACACCTTCCTCCACCTCATTCACGGCCTCCGCATACATGAGTAGAATATCGGCATACCGCATATAAGGCAAATTAATCCCTGTGCTACCGGTACTTTGATTTCCTAAAGCTTTTGATTGGTCGGCCCATAGTTTAGACCATTTGTTATTGTACATGGTATAGTCAACAAGTACCTGTGGTTGAGCGGAAGCATCGTAATTCCACTTACCAACGGTATATTTTTGTCTGACATCACTGCGATCGAAAGAGTAATGGTAAAAAGCGTTTAGCCTCATACCACCATTTGCCGCTCCCCATACGTGGTTTGTCAGATCATTAAGCGAACCAACAGCAGCTCCGGTAACAAAGCCCACATTGCCGCTTGAGTTTCTTAAAAAAGGAATTTCAAATATCGGATCGTCATTATTGGTCACAATGTTGTTGGTTTGATCAATAAATACGTCCCGGAATGACTTATTGAGAGTATGTTTCTCGGATGATATAGCCGAATCGGCATACTGCATCGCGATACGATAGTAATCTTTGTAGTCAGGCATGCGTTTCATGGATCCTTTAGCACCATCCGGATACAAGGCGTAGCCGCCGCGGGTTAAAGCCATCCGCGCGATCATACCGTAACAAAACTCTTTAGAAGCCCGCTCCACGCCTTCTGTTAATTCAGCAGCGAATTTCATTCCGGAAGCTGCCTCTTTCAAGTCATTAATGAGGAAGCTGAGAATTTCATTCCGGTCCGTTACAGGAATCACAAACGCCGATTTAAGATTCATACTAGGCTCGGTGTTGAAAGGGACATCACCAAACATCACTACCAGATCATGATAGAACATAGCTCTTAAGACTTTTGCTTCACCAAGCTGCTGCGTAAGGTCCCTATCGCTCTCGCTGAACACCGGGCTACCCTGAATTCCATTGATGAAAATATTTGCACGTTCAATGCCTTCATATTGCTTATTCCAGAATCTTAAGATGGTGGGAGCATGTGGAGCGCCGTCAAAAGCCTTGAAGTCTTCCCCGCTTACATTCGGTAATTCACCTGCGAAAGGCGTAAATTCCACATCGTTATTTAAAGCGAAAGTATTGAAGTAGGCATTACCGTAACTGTCATTACTCATTAAGGAAGCATAGACGGCTGTTAATACCCTGTTAATCTCCTCCTTGTTTCCGAAAACATAATCCCCCTCATATTTGGAATCAGAGTTTACCTGCAGAAAATCTTTTTTACAGGAGGCAAGGCCTATCAGTATGGTACTGAGAATCATTATGTATTTTCTCATATCTATAAATTTTTCTATACTGTAATAGTTAGATTATAAAGTAATATTTAAACCTGCCAGAAAATTGCGGCTTCGTGGATAACGATTATAGTCGATGCCTGGCGTGAGTCCGGTCTGAACATCAACCTCCGGATCGTATCCCGAGTATTTTGTCCATATAAACAGGTTGTAACCGCTGACAAATACGCGCAGACTTCCTACCTTGAGGCGTTTTAAAGCACTCTGAGGTAAGGTATAACCCACAGTCAGGTCTTGTAACCGCAGGAACGAACCATCTTCAATAAAATACGAGTGCGTTACTTTCTTACTGATATCTACCGGATTAAAAATGGTAGCTTTCCCATTGACTTCGCGATATTGATCCACGTAGAGCGCGTTGCTCAGCATCCGGTCACCGTAGACATCATCTGCGTAACGCCAACGGTTGCTTGCGTTAAATTCCGGAAGTATATTAAAATAATTATTGGCATTATTCTCGAAAGAGGACAGTGTATAACGCGTAGCGTTGTTTACATCGAATCCGTACATCCCGAAGAAGTTCGCGGAGATATCGAAATTACGCCATCCGCCTGCCAGGTTAAACCCACCGCTGAACTTAGGATTGGTATTTCCGATAACTACTTTGTCCAGGTCGTTTACCACATTGGTCTCCCCTTCACCATCCACGAAATTTTTAAACTTTGGCCTTCCTGGCTGCGTGCCAAAAAGCGCATCGTTATTCACTGTTCCCGGTTTAGCTACGAAGTTGAAGCCTTGCTGATCGAACTCATCAAATCCGTAAATCCCATCATACACAAAGCCATAAATCAGGCCGAGCTGATCGCCCACTTTCAACATATAGTCAGCTTCAGATGACTTCCATCCACTGGAAGGCGTCATCCAAAGAACATCTTCCCTGCCATTAAGCCTGTCGATACGGGTCTTGCCTGCTCCAAAGGTGAGTGTTGCATTTAAGTAGGCGCCCTGCTTTCTGATCAGCTGCGTATTAACAGTCAGGTCGAATCCCCCGTTAGTCACCTGACCGATATTCTGCATTTGCTGCGTATATCCTGTCGTAGTAGGGATGTTGCTCAAATAGAGTAAGTCAGTGGTGGTGTTCCAATATGCCTCAGGTGTAATGGTCACGCGCTCATTAAACATCCCAATATCGAAAGCCAGGTTGCGGGTAAGTGTCGTTTCCCATCTGATATCAGGATTAGGCATCGTTCCACCACCGGTATTGCCGTAATATTCGTATCCGGTTTCACTGCTTTCTCCCCATCCTGGTCCTCCTGTTCCATTAATTTGGTACTGGTACCGCCACATATCGTCCTCAATCCGGTTATTTCCAGATTTGCCTATCGAAGCGCGCACCTTTAGTTCTGAAAACAGCTCCTGATCAGCCATAAATTCTTCCTTCGATAGCACCCAGGCGCCTGCGATCGCAGGGAAATGTCCCCACTGCTTGCCCGGAGCAAATTTGGTAGATCCGTCGGCGCGGTAAGTAAGCGAAAGAAGATACTTCAGGCCATAATTGTAGTTGACCTGAGCAAAGACCGAGGATAATCTTTCAGGCGAGGTTATAAACGACGAAGCTTTCCAGGGTGTTCCCAGGTTCAGATTCCGTATAGCTCTTTCAGGCTCTACTGCCTTCGGAAAATAACGCGAGCTGTTTGTGTTGGTAAACTGCGCTGAACTTTGAATCTCCTGCCCTAACAGGAACCTGTAATTGTGGTCATCCTTTGATGTGCTGTACTCCAGGGTATTGGTCCATCCGTACCTGTTTCGCCTTTGACTTTGCAGTTCGGCTATAGGTAAACGGTTATTATTAATGGCATCTGAAGTTAAATCGCCCCAAAAACGATCTCTATAATGAAAGGCCATATACTGTGAGCCCAGCGTACGGAAAGTAAGGCCCTTCAGAATGTTCCAGTCGATCGAAGCCTGATTGGTGAACTCATAGTTATTTGCTTTCAGGTAATTCTGATCAATATCTCCTTTGGGATTATTGTATTCAAACAAACGTTCTTCATCGGGATCAATATCCTCCGCCGGCACATGTGAAAATTCACGGATGCCATTCGTGGGGCGGTAACGCAGCACCCCGATAATCCCGCCGCTTCCGACGTTGCCGGCACCCGCACCGCTGTTCTGACGGTATGTAAAACGGGGATTAATCAGCAACTTCACATTCTTGGAGAGGTCCGCACTGAACTTCGTATTCACGTTGGTTCGCTTAACCCCCGACCCGATCAGTACCCCCTGCTCGTCGTGGTGAGTAATACTGGTATTAAACCGCAGGGTCTGCGATCCTCCGTTCAGGGTTAGGTTATACATATGACTCATGGGCGATCCTCCTAAAATCTCATCCTGCCAGTCATTACCTTCAAAACGCTTATACAAGTCGAAATCCAGGGGATTACCAAAGTTTCCCCGGAACCTCTGACGTCTCGTATTATCGCTTACAGCCGACTCATATTGAATTTTCACAAATTCATAGGGGCTCATCAAATCGATTTTTCGGGCAAGGGTTCTAACCTGGCTATTGTGGTTAAAATTAAGGCTTAACTTACCGGAGCTGGCGCGTTTAGTAGTTACCACTACAACGCCATTTCCACCGCGCGCACCATAAATCGCAGTCATGGATGCATCTTTAAGAATATCAATGCTCAGAATATCTGTTGGCGGAATATCATTGATGTTATCAACCGGAAACCCGTCAACGATAAATAAAGGAGCGTTACTTTGTGTTACTGAAGTACCTCCGCGGATACGGATGTTCACCTCCGAACCAGGCGCACCATCGGAGCTGGTCACCTGTACACCAGCTGCTTTACCCTGCAGGGCTTCGGCTGCTGAAGAAACCGGAACACGTGCCAGGGTAGCTCCGGATACGGTGGAGACAGAGCCGGTAAGTTCACTCCTTTTAATAGGTGAGCCATAACCAGCAGCCACAACGGTAACTTCATCCAGCGCCTTAGCGTCTTCTGCCAGCGAGATAGTTACCGGCCCGTTTCCTTTTACCGAAACGATCTGATGAATAAATCCTATCATTCTGATCTCCAGCTCGACGTTTCCAGTCGATGTGGTGCGGATGGAGAACTTTCCATTGTTGTCTGTTTTGGTTCCCCCACTGGATCCCCGGACCAGGACGGACGCACCTGGCAATGCCTCTTGCGTGCTTTTTTCGATTACCGTCCCGGTAATGTGCCGTTCCTGAGCAAGCAAGCTGAGAGAAGCCCACAGCAAGATTGGGAGAAGTAGCAGTCTTTTCATAATTTAAGTAATTAAAGTTTGTAATTGTTAGTTGTTTCTTAACTCTTAGCCTGGTTGTTACGCTTGATAACATGGCAGCTTAATACCGGCAAGACGGAACTGGCCCCTAACTATAGACCCCTAAGGTTAGGCATGACCCGTTCAACCCATTTTTGATATAGGCAAACGTATTGTTCCGGAAAAAAGCGGCGGAGAACGATTAAGATCTGCTAATCGTCGGAAGCACCATGATGAAGGCCGGGTGATGAATTGATAAGGATTCTCGTAAAGTTTTAGTCATAAATGTTTAGTTAAAAGGTTAATAATGGTTTATAAAACTAGGTACAGTAATCGTGAGTAAGGTCTAATATTTGGTAAAAAAGGTAGAAAAACTGTTTTTTCCTGGCATACGTTCTTAACCTTGGTTGGCCAGTTTTAAGCCCGCAACCTTCGCCGGGCGGTTATCCGTAAATGGGTAATTGGAAAGAAAAAGCGAAATAAAGGCAAATCCCTAAATGGTTAGTCTATTTAATTTTTCCTCTGAGGTCCATCAGCTTGATGTTACGGAATTCTACTGGCTGCCCTTCACTTTGCAAGGCAATAAAGCCCTCTTTAAGTAACTTCCCGTCCTGCTTCACTAAGGGATCGAACCTGTTGACAACTCCCCCTCCTATTTGCGGCTTTGAATACTGCAGGACTGTATCTCCGTTGATGAGATGAGTAACCAAAGAGTCGCCCAGTACGATAAGTTCCGCCTTTACCCATTGATCACCATCATAGGTATCAGATGTCGAATTGATACAATGATCTTCGGCCAGTTCACCCTTATACACGACCTTCGTGCCGGGTGAACACATATTACCGGTGGGGCGGGGCTTTCCGTCACCTAAACCACCAAGAAATTGCATTTCTATTGAAATCGGCCAGTCCTGCTCTTTGGGCATGGTACGGGGATCTTGTGAATGGAACATAACACCGCTGTTGCGGAGCGTATAATCCGGAGCGCCTTTATGCAGTTCCCCAGTAAACCGATACTCCAGTACCAAATGATAATATGAAAATGGCACCTTGTAGTACAAATGCCCAAACTGATTATTGAAATCTCCGTATTGATCATACCGGACTTTAATTACCCCGTCTTCGGCGCGGAAAGTATTGCCGAAATTCTCACCCGGTTCATGATGGTGAATTTTGACGAACCAATCGTTCAGATCTTTACCGTTAAACAACGATATCCATGGTTCTTTCCTTATTGCCTCCGGTTTCGTCGCCTTGCAGCCACTGATAACGATTACAAAAAAGAAAATAAGATTGATGTAAAAATGCTTCATATGATTTGGCTAGTCTTGCAGTCAGCAATATATACCAATTTAATTAAACTTACAACCATCCTTAATGCATCTGGTGACGTTACGTCTGCTCCCTTTTCCGGCAGTCTTGCTCAACTTGTTCCATGTTTCGCCTATACTGTATTTCAACAGCTTTCTTACTTGTTCACGACTTTATAATGATACCTCGAAGCAGTGCAGTTACGGTAAATCGTGACAGATGCGTCTCACACCTAGTCGCCTGTGCTCTTTTTGTACCAGGGTTTCTTTGATTTACCTCGTCGTCTCTGGCTACTATACCCGGAGCATTTACAGAGATTTCGACATACCATAAAGATCGAAACATGAGCCGCGGCTTAAAAGGCCTACAGAACGGTTCTAAATAAGAATCAGATTGCACAGGATACCATCAATGTCCTACTTTTGGGCTTAAAAAAACCTCAAATGGCAAAAACAAGACTTACCATCAACAATAACGGATCAGTGAAAATAGAAGGCGATTTTGAAATTGTCGATAGAAATGGCAATGAGTATGGTCTTCAGGGACGTACCGTTTTAAGTATTTGCAGATGCGGCATGTCTAAAAACAAACCATTTTGCGACGGTGCTCACAATGGTCATTTCGAACATGAAGCCATAGCATTTGATCTTCCTCCAAAAAAGGTTTAGAGCCTTTTAGATCAGACCTCATTATTTTTAAGCCGCTTCACCTGGAAGAAAAACAGGATCGGGCATAACCAATCTGTTGTCCTTCAACGCCACAGCTGTATCCCCGATCCTGTAAGGAAAGGAATTTCCTAAATAATGGAAGATATTTATTTTTCCGGCCGGGGCATTCAATTCCATCTGATGATCAATCGTTTGTTTTATTCCTATCTACAGCATCTGATTCCGGTGGTTAATACACTCTTCCCCCCGCGAAAGCTTTGGACTAACTGATAAGCAAACCCATTACCGCCATTGACATGCTGAACAAAATAAATTGACATTCCAAACAAAACGCACCCTTTCAGATCGACCTAGATTTGTTCTATATCATTTAAATTACGTCACAAATGAAAAAGAACAATTATCAGGGCGCACTGCAACATCCGGTAGGATCGACATTTAACGCCAAATCAACAGCAACCGAAGTCATCAGTGGAATAGACTTAAGCGGAAAAATTGCCATCGTAACAGGGGGCAATACAGGGATCGGTCTGGAAACTTCCCGGGTACTGGCAGCTGCAGGAGCAACTGTTATTGTACCGGCAAGGGATATTGAAAAAGCGAGAAAAAATCTCGAAGGTACTCCACGGGTGGAAATAGAGGCAATGGATTTGGCCAGCCCGGGTAGCATTGATGCGTTTGCTATAAAATTCCTTAGTTCAGACAGGCCTCTGCATCTGCTGGTCAACAACGCAGGTATTATGTGGGTCCCGCTAAAAAGAGATAGCCGCGGGATCGAATCGCAACTGGCAACCAATTATCTGGGTCAATATCAGCTGGTAGCCAGGCTGTGGCCAGCGCTTAAAAAAGCTGATGGCGCAAGGGTTGTTAATGTGTCTTCTGCAGGTCATCATATGGCGGCTTTCAGCTTTGATGACCCTCATTTCGAACATACGGAATACCAGACTTTAGTTGGCTATGGCCGTTCAAAAACTGCCAGTAATCTATTCACTGTTGAACTTGATAATCGCGCCAAAGACTTCAATGTAAGGGCGTACTCCTTGCATCCTGGTGAAATAGCCGGTACGGAGTTGGCAAGATATGCTGATATTGAATTCTTTAAACAGTTAGGATTCGTGGATGAGCGCGGAAATATTCGCCCGGAAATCCTGGCAAACTTAAAGACCATCCCACAGGGTGCCGCAACCACGGTTTGGTGTGCAACCAGCCCGCTGCTTAATCATATTGGAGGAGTATATTGTGAGGATGCTGAGGTATCAAAACTGGCCTGCGGAAATACCGGTCAGAGTAATGGTCTGGAAACAAGAGGTGTGCAGGCATACTCGTTAAACGAAAGCGACGCCCGAAGACTTTGGGATTTCAGCGAAGAGTTGACCGGCATTGCCTTCGACGTTGTTTAAATAATCGTCTCATTTTCCGCTCCTGAAGCGATGGAATCAAAGCCGACAACGCTGAATCCCGCTTTTCAGCAGACTTCAACAGATACCGTTTAAAATCAATATTTTTATACCTATGAAGCATATAAGCAGGTACTTGACAAAAGAAATCAAGCTCTCCTCCTATGAGGATAAGCTTTTTAAATCAGACCTGATGTTCCAAGACCACATGCTCGTTTGGTTTATCTCAGGCGAGACGAAAATCAATCAATGGAACAAATCCTTCCATTTCAAGGCAGGAGATATTTTTCTTATTCCAAGAAACCAGCTGGCAACGGTGATCAACTATCCCAAAGATGGGCTTCCACATAAATCAGTGGTCATGCATCTATCCGTTGAGCGCCTGAGAGAGTTCTACGAAAAGATAAATATGGAGAAATCTCCGGGACACGATCAAAAGATATTCAGCTTCAGCAATCACCCGTTATTAGAAAGTTGCATGGCTTCGTTGATACCCTACTTCGACGTGGAAGGTCATTTTCCTGATCAACTGGCATCTTTGAAAATAACAGAAGCAATAAGTATCCTGCGTATGATCGATCCGGCGGTCGATCGTGTGCTGGCAAATTTCGATAGGCCAGGCAAAATTGACCTGGTCAGTTTTATGCAACGAAATTTCATGTTTAACATGTCATTGGAGAAACTAGGCTACTTAACCGGACGAAGCTTGTCCACGTTCAACCGGGACTTTAAAAAGCTGTTCCATACAACACCTCAAAAATGGTTAACGGATAAAAGACTTGAACTCGCTTATTACCATTTGTCCGAAAACGGAAAAAAACCCACAGAAATATACCTGGAAGCTGGATTCGAAGACCTTTCACATTTCTCTTTCACCTTCAAAAAGAAATATGGGGTTTCCCCAAAATCAGTTATAGGTAAGTCCAAAAGAACTGCCATCGCAAGCTCGTAATCGGTGGCACCGCCTGATTCTATCGTGATAACTTGCCATAGGGCAAGCTCCAAGCGATAGGTTTTAATGATCTTTGGTATGTCATACAGATGGCGCCAAGAGTTGAAATCAATTTACACCTATGGATAACTTTTCAACAAGTCTTATCTTTCAAGAGAAAGAGGACAAAATTTATGATGGGCTAACTACTTATATCAGTGCGTGGTGGACCGATATGTTCGAGGGCTCTGCGAATATGGAAGGTCAAACTTTCACTATTCGTTTCGGACCTCAGGTTTTCAAAACCATACGGGTTGAGGAACTGATCAAGAACAAAAAAGTGGCGTGGCGGGTTGTGGATGCACTCATAGACCTTCCTGAGCTGGGTAATAAAAAGGAATGGGTAAACACCAGGATCATCTGGGAGTTATCTACCCACTCAAATGGCACTGCATTGAGAGTGACGCATATTGGCCTGACTCCAGAGGCTGAGTGTTACGAATTATGTTCGAGCGGATGGAAAAGCTTTCTATACAGCTTCAACAAATTCATAAATACAGGCGTGGGGACACCATTTACATTAGCGGAGGCCGACTAAGCCAGTCGATCGTAATGTCCAAAGGATGACTGCTTTCCGGGGAACATGGGTTCTCTACAACAAGATGTGATAACGGATGATTTGATTCTGTAAAAAAATATTTACATTTAGTTAACCCAAATAAACCGATATATGAAAAGAAAAATCTCGATCATTACGCTGCTCGTAAGCTGCTTAACCATTTGTCTCGCTGCATCTGCTGACCTTAACGGAAAGTGGAAAGGTATTCTGAAATTCGGCGACATGGAACTTCCCTTAACTTACACATTTCAGGTTGACGGTGAAAGTCTAACCGGTGTCGTGACTAGCGACCAGGGTGATCTACCCATCTCCGACGGAAAAATAAAAGGGAGCGATTTCACCTTTTCATTAGACATCGGCGGAAATGTAATGCCTCAAACAGGCAAATTCTATGGTGATTCAACGATTATTACTTCCGAGTTTAACGGTCAGAAAACACACCTCAAACTGACCCGTGCACAGTAACAAACTTTACAGTGCCTGACACCATTGCCATGGCACTGTAAAATTCAGTCAATCACGCGGTTAAGACTTTAGGGAGAATCCTCAGGCTAACGCTTAATCAGGCCATTCGAGCCAGGCATAACGCTTCAGAAATCAACATTTTGATTATTGTCTTTTCGCTTTTAATATCTCAAAACGGCAGTCTGTTTCTATTAAATACGGTTGTAACAGATTTATTAAATAATATAGTGATACTTTTGCAGAATAATGTCCGACGACCTTTTTCACCGTTCAGACCTAAAAACATTTTTTGCAAAACATTTTTACCATCTGAACTTTATTAATATATAAAGCTCGATGTCACACTTTAATTAGAATATGGGTAGATCAACAGAAACATTTAGTAAAAAAGAACGAGAGAAGAAAAAACTCAAGAAGCAGCAGGAAAAGAGAGAAAAGTCCGATGACCGGAAGTCGAACGCTGTTAAAGGCCAGAGTTTAGATGACATGATGGCCTATGTTGACGCTAACGGCAATATCACATCCACGCCACAGGATCCGCGCATGAGAAAAGAGGTGCTGGCAGAAAACATACAAATCAATATTCCTAAACAGGAAGAGATTGAAATGGATATCGTCAGAACCGGTACCGTCGCTTTTTTTAATGAATCAAAGGGATTTGGTTTCATAAAGGACTCTCAGACGCAGGAAAGTATTTTCGTTCATATGAGTGCTGTTACTGAACATATCCAGGAAAACGATAAAGTTACCTTTGAGGTGGAGCAAGGTCCCAAAGGCCCAACCGCGACAAAGGTCAAAAAAGCAGTTAAATAATTGCTGGTTCGCCAATACGCAATCACTTTAACTACAGGGTTCATACGTAAAAGCACCTCTTTTCTTTAGGTGCTTTTTACGTTTCGATCCTGAAGCGCCAATAACAAACCTCCCTTTACTTTTAAACTAACCATGTATAAACATATCCTGATTCTGCTTTTGTGCATGCCTATTACCGAACTCGTGGCACAGCAAAGAGTACCAGTTAAACCCCGGGTTTTGATCAGCACAGATATCGGGGGAACCGATCCTGATGATAATCAGTCAATGACACATCTGCTGATGTACAGCGACAAATTTGACATAGAAGGTCTTGTATCGTCGCCTTCTTACGGAAACGGAAGTAAGGAAGAAATCTTCCGCATGATTGATCTTTACGAGAAAGACCTACCTAAATTGAAAAAGCGTCAAAAAGATTTGCTGTCGCCTGACTTTTTAAGGTCGGTGACCAAACAAGGCGTTCGCGGCAATGCCCCTTACAGGGGTTACCGCACGGCAACGGAAGGATCAAACTGGATCATCAAATGCGCGAAGGAATCAACTGACCAGCCCCTTTGGATATTAGGCTGGGGTGGCCTTGAAGATGTGGCACAGGCACTACATGATGCGCCGGAAATTCAAGACAAAATCCGCGTTTACTGGATTGGAGGGCCCAATAAGAAGTGGAGTGCCAATAGTTACGCATATATAGCCGAAAATTTTCCGGACCTCTGGTTTATAGAAGTAAATTCTTCCTATTATGGATTCTTTTCGAAAAATGAAGCACTGGATAGTATTAAACCGACTGATTATTATAACAAACACATTCTGGGTGCCGGCCATTTAGGCAAGGACTTTAAAAATTATTACAACGGAGAGGTGAAGATGGGAGATACACCATCACTCTTATACCTGATGGATGGAAATCCCGAAAATCCCGGCCGTGAAAGCTGGGGCGGCAGCTTTGAAAATTTCAGTCGAAGCTCCCGGGTATTGCTTAGTAGAGTAACTACTATGACAGACACCGTTTCTTTTTGCACGCTGATCGAATTTAACTTGAAAGGGCCTGAGTTAAATATACCCAAAGACAGTATTTGTTTCTGGATGGAGACTGCTTACGGGAATGCAGTGCAGAAGTGGCCGGGATATTACCTGGGTAATGGCCTGTATGGTATTAAATATGTTCCTAAGCAAGCGGAAATATTGAGTTATCGGTTTACTTCCAGTTATCCGGATTTTAACTTTGGGGAAGGAAAAATAGTTGTCATTAACGTTTGGCCTGGAAAAGCAAATTCCACAGATTATAAGTTGGGTAAAAACTGGTATACAGATAAAGGAGCACCAGATCTTTACGACGGGAAAATCCAGGGCGGAAAAACCGTATCCATGTGGACGCAAAATATATTGTCAGATTGGGCTGAACGCTGGAGCTGGCTCAAAAAATAGTATTAGATAGCTAAATCAATTATATGAAACTTTTTAAACATGTATCAGGTATCACCTTCTCGGGAGTTCTTTGCCTGTTCATCTTCCAGGCAAATGCACAAGATCTCCAGGCAGACAATATGTTACTCTTCCAGCGGAAATCCGGCGGTTGGTCCAAGCAATATCATGGTAAGGCTTTTAGTTACAACGTTCAGTTTTCTGATTCGTTAAAAGCGGATATAGCGGTCGAAGCTAGCCATGACGATGCGAACATTGATAACAATTCCACAACGAAAGAAATCGCTTATCTGGTAAAGTCATACCATAAATTTAATAACCCCAAATATCTTGCAGCCGCAGAAAACGGTATTCGCTTCCTGCTGAAGGCGCAGTACAAAAACGGAGGATGGCCCCAGTATTACCCTGATCATAGCGGCTACAGGGGCCAGATTACGTTCAACGATAATGCAATGGTAAACGTACTTGTTCTGTTGCAAGATGTCGCTCTGCGCAGAAATGGAATGGAAGCTGTAAATTCCGCTTTGGTGGCGCCGACTGCTGACGCAGTCCAACGTGGCCTTGACTGTATTCTAAAAACTCAAATCCGGGTAGAGGGACAACTGACTGGCTGGTGTCAGCAATATGACCGGGTCACGTTGCAGCCGACGAAGGCGCGGGCTTATGAGCTACCTTCTATCAGCGGGTCTGAAAGCGTGTCTATCGTTAAAATTCTGATGAGCCAGCCCTCTCCTACCAGAGAAATGAAAGATGCCATACATGGTGCAGTGAACTGGCTGAAGAAGGTTAAAATTACCGACTACAAGGTCGTCACTGTTTCCGCACCCGGCACTCCAGGAGGTATCGACAGGAAAGTGGTTGCCGACCCATCCGCGCCGGGTATGTGGGCCAGGTATTACGAGATTGGTACCAACAAGCCTTTCTTTTGCGACAGAGACGGCATTAAGAAGTACTCCATCGCAGAGATCGGATATGAGCGTCGCGTGGGCTATGCCTGGTTTGGAAAATGGGCCGCCGAGTTATTGGAACGACATTATCCCGCCTGGGTTACAGACAAGGGATAAGCGTTCCAACTTTAAACCTGTTGCATTTGATCTTACTTGCCCGAGACAGGCCTGGTCAGTTCAGTCTTCCCTGCCACGTGAGATGTGGCCAACGAATGCATTTTTTCCACTACTTCCTTATATTGTGGATCATGGATCAGGTTCACCAACTCGTGAGGGTCGTTAATTGGATCGGTGAGATAGGCGCCTGCTCCAATACCAAAAAATTCAGCATAACGCCACCGTTCCGTGCGTACACATACGCCGGTTATCCCTTTTCCATGTTCGTTCCATACGGTATAAGCGGGCCGGTCGCTGGGCTTGACAGGATCGTTCAACAATGGCGAAAGGCTGACACCTTCCATACCTTCCGGTTCAGGCAGTCCGCACAGGTCGGCCAGAGTGGGATAAATATCAAGGAGTTCGACAATACGTGGTGAGGATTTTCCATTTCCCTTAGCCCTTGGATCCAGGATAATAAAAGGGACCCTGGCCCCCTGTTCCCACAGCGACCCTGCCTTCGACCACTTGCCCTTCTCTCCCAGCTGATATCCATGGTCAGACCAGAAAACAATTATCGTATTTTCACGAAGCCCCTGTCGATCCAACTCGGCCAGAACACGTCCTATATTCCAATCCGCATAGCTTACGCAAGCCAGATAGGCCCGGGTCATATCCTTAGCCTCCTCGGGCGATGCGGAACGGCCGACGAACAAATCCGCATTCCTTTTTCTTATAGCTCCTTCGGGGAAGCCGACAGGAACAGAAGGAAGCGACGCAAAGTCGGGAGGAAGAACAATCTTATCAGCCGGATAAAGATCAAAAAACTCCTTGGGAGCAACCAAGGGTGAGTGGGGTTTGGAAAACCCGCAAGCAATAAAAAACGGCTTCCCGCCTTTCTTGCTCTCCTGAATATATTCTATGGCACGATCGGCCACTTTCGTGTCTCCCAGGTTCATCGCGGAGTCCCCCTCTACAGCAGCCCAGCGGTCAGATTGAGAATACCCCTCCGTCCCAGGAGTAACCTTGGGTGGACCTTCTATATACTTTGCCCAAAATTCGGATGCTGACACCGCGGAAGGAGGAGTCGTATCGATCGGATTACTCCATAAACGCTCTTCGCCGCCCTGATCCCAGGCTTCGGTGTCATCAATCCCGCCATGGAAAATTTTGCCGCTGCGCAAGGTAACATAGCCTTGCTGCTGAAAATATTTCGGTAAACTTACCCAGTCAGGGTAAGAAGCCCCCAACCATTCGCGGTTACCATACAAACCACTGGTTGTTGGACGGCGACCTGATAATATGGATGCGCGTGATGGTCCACATAAAGGATATTGACAGTATGCCCTTTCAAATCTTACCCCATCGTTCGCCAACCGGTCGAGATTAGGGGTCTTAGCTATCTGGCTACCGTACACATTTAACTCAGCCCTCATATCGTCTGAAACGAGAAACAAAACATTCATTGGCCGCTTATTTTTGGCAGTGGCCGAACTCTTCTTTTGAGCCTCTACCATACCGGGTACGGCAATCGTCATGACCATTAAAAGCAAAAGCTTACGTAGCATCCTCATCTGGTTATTTTGGGTTAGTTGTTCGTATAAGAAACGTCAATGGATATTTATTTAACTTTAAGTATCACTTATTGAATATCCATAAATATAAAAACTTACTACTAACTTGAAAAGGCTTAAGTTATTTTTAAGCTCGGCTCCTAGACCGAATCTCTTCAGTTATGTCATTCAGTACTGCCATTACGGGTATTACAGCTATTTAATCTCACATGCATGATTAAGAACCAGGAATCGTAACTTTGCCCCCGATAACTGCTTAAATGACTACATCTTACTTCTTTCTGCGTTTGAAGCGCTTTTTCCTTTCCGAGTATTTTACCGACGCCTTCAGGATAGCTCTGAGTGTACTGTCTCCGGTTTTTGTATTGTTTAGCCTTGGCTACCCTGAGGCGGCGATAACAGCTGGTTTAGGTGCGTTAAATATAGGTGTTACGGAAAGTGCCGGTACAGCTACCGACAAGAAAATAAGTCTGTTGATCAGTGTTCCACTTTTGTTCTCCATTTCACTGATGGCAGCCACAGCCTGGCCCTATCCCTTACTGCTGGCAATAGTCTTTTCTGCTGTCGTCTTCTGCTGTTCTATGCTCACATCTTACGGGCCGAGGTATAGTATACTGGGAATATCGCTGATCGGACAAGCCATTTTCAGTTGGGGCTTAAAGCCTGCTGATGCGTTAGCATTCAGCCTTTTTGTTCTTGGGGGAAGCGTATGGTACTACCTGGTCAGCTACCTCTATATCCGGCTCTGGCCTCTTCGGTCATTAAAGCATGCCATTGCGGAATGTCTTGCATCTACGTCCGAGTTTCTGAGTGCTAAAGCGCTTTTCTATGATACTAATGCTCCGCTGGAACTCTCCTATAAGAAGTTGTTATCCTTGCATATTCGCATTAACGAAAAACAGGAACTTGTTCGTAGTTTGCTGATACGTGACAGGCAGGCTATGAGCCCTGAGAACATCGAAGGCCAAAAACTTATCAGAATCGCCTCCTGGGCTATAGATCTCTACGATCAGATAACCGCCATACATTATGACTATGCCTTCGTGCGTAAGCATTTTCAAGTCAGCGGCGTTTTAGAGCTCGTCAACAAAATCATTAAGTTACAGGTAAAGGAACTGCAAATGATCAGTGATGCTTTGCAAACGAGAAGGAGTCCACGCATCAATAAGTATCTCGCGGAAACACGATTGCTTGAAGACAGACTTCAGTACATCATCGATAGAGAAAGCGAAAGCAACGCCAGTATGCTGACCAGACTTAAACATAACATCAGGCAAATAGATGAGTATATCAAAGCCATAAGGACAGGAATCGGGGACGGTGATGCCCAGGTGCAATATGCACATTTCGTATCTGTGCAGGACTTCAGCTTTGCCCCTGTTAAAAGCAATCTTAGTCTCAAATCTCCCATCTTCAGGTTTGCACTGAGGCTTACCATTGCCTGTATGGTCGGTTTTGGTTTGGCTTATGTCCTTAACCTGGGTACTTACAACTATTGGATAGTGCTGACTATCCTGATGGTTATCCGTCCGTCATTCAATATTACGCAAAAGCGGAACAAGCAACGCCTCATCGGAAGTCTTACAGGTATTGTGGCCGGCTTTGGAATTCTCTTACTTTTTCAGCAGACAGAAATTCAGATTTCGTTCGCTGTCCTATTCCTGGTTGGGTTTCTGGCTTTCTTACGCATAAACTACCTGGTGGCTGCAGCATTTATCACCGCAATGGTTGTTCTGTCTTTTAATGTCTATTCTGGTCAGGACAGCTCTATCATCTTAGAGCGAATATACGACACGCTGTTAGGCTGTATGATTGCATTTGGAGCCGCCTATCTTTTCCCCGTTTGGGAAGGGGGAAAGCTGGGCCTACACATCAGACAAGTACTTCATTCTAATATCAGATATCTGGAAAAACTCTATGACGAAGCCATAGGGGCACCAACGGACGTAACTGACTATAAGCTCTCCCGGAAAAGCGTCTACACGAGCCTCGCAGGTCTTTCAAGTGCCTTTGCCGGCATGCAGAACGAACCAAAACGTAGTATTGAAAAAGAAAAAGATGTGTACCATTTCCAGGTACTCAGTTTAAAGCTTAGCTCCATGATTACCTCACTTTTTTCAGCGGTCAGAGTGAAAGATGCCATGTTTCACAACACCAATAAAGATGTATTACAGATTCAGGCAGCCCTTGACACGCTCAAGAAAAGCTTATACAATATGAGCAGCAAATACGCTTCCGCGGAACACTTTGAATCTTCGCCTGTTATAGTAAAACATGCTGACACCTGCGACGGGGTCCTTCCACTGCTGAAATTAACAGCAGAAATTAAAGAATGCTGTAAGCTGTTGTCCTAGTTATATTGAACAGCTTGCCGGCCTCCTCAATCAATTAAACACCTCCATGCCTATATATGCATAACTTCAAAGACACGATCCGACTTCTGGAAAACTCACATTTCTTCTACATCATTATAGCCGGAATAGATGGAAAATACCATTACGTCAACAAGAATTATGCAAGTGCGTTCGATCATATAAGTGGGGAGATCGTTGGCAAGCCCTATTTCCTAACGATGCATCCGGACGACAGCAAAGTTTGTGAGGAGGTATCTGCTATGTGCTTCCGGTACCCTGACCAATCCTTTCCCGCAACCATCCGCAAGCACGACGGAAAAGGCGGCTATATCGTAACCCAGTGGGAATACACCGCCATGATTACCGAAGACGGATCTCCTTCTGGCGTTTTCTGTATAGGTCATGACATTACCGAGGTTGTAGTTGCCAACCAAGAGCTGGAAGTTGCGAAGACCGAGATTGAAGAGAAAAACAACCTGTTGGATGAGATAGTATGGGAACAATCACATGTTCTTCGTCGTCCGCTCGCAAATGTTATCGGACTCGTCAACATTCTCAACAAAATGGATATTGACCAAAACTTGAAAAACATCTGCGAAATGCTCATTGAAAGCGCTGAGCAGCTCGATGATGCCATCCATCGTATTGTCAGAAAGAAGGACGCGGATAAGCGGCACCAGTAACGGATACAAGCGATGTGGTCCTGAAATAGCTTCCGAACCATCCGGTGCCTTATATTTCAGCGGGTATTTTAACACCAGCTACTGCACTGCACCAAAGGCTCCTCCTGAAGGAATGCACTGGCCCGATGGGTCAGCTGGGAAACATATGAAGGCCTTCCCCAGCAATCTTTCATTAAGTCACTGGAGAGTTTCCTATTATGATTATATTTAATGGAATCGATCTTAGTACAATAGTAAAAGGTAGAAAAACAATAAAACCGCCTAGTATGAACACCACAAGCAATCATGATGAAAGGATGACTAAAATGAAATTCTCTTCCGTATTTCCTATGTATCTGGCAAAAGTGGAAAAAAAAGGAAGATCAAAGGATGAACTGCTCCAAGTCATACAGTGGCTAACAGGCTTTGACCAACAGACAGTTAACGATCTAATTGATAAAAATGTCACTTTCGAGGACTTCTTCAACCGAGCTAACTTAAATCCCAATGTCCACCTGATAACAGGCCTGATCTGCGGTTATCGTGTCGAAGATATCGAAAATTCGCTAACGCAAAAGGTAAGATACCTGGATAAGTTAGTAGACGAATTAGCAAAAGGCCGTAAGATGGATAAGATTCTGAGAACTATTAAATCCTAATGTTGCCTTCTATAGAATCATCAAGGGTCTTCCCCATGATGGCTCCGGCAGCCTGTTTAATCATCGAAACAGCTGCACCATGCTTGGTGTCCCAATAATAACCTTTATGGGGCTCAATCTTGAGAGCAGTGATTCTTGGGTCATCAACGCCCTCTGTAAACCACGTTTTCAATATGGGGTTCCAGAGTTCCTTTATCTTTTGTTTATCCAGCACGATTTGGGCAGAACCGAAAAGCGTCAGAAATTCAGAATACGACGAACCCTGAAATAACAACTGAACAGAGGGGTCAACAGAAATTTTCTGGTTCTTATTACTATCACTCGCGCTAAGGAACCATAAATTCCCCTCCTCATCTATGTCCTGCACGGACATGGGTCTGGTAGCAAAAGCATCTCCTTTTTTTAAATCAGTACAAAAGAAACATGAGCTGTCTTTTGCCATGTCCTTTATCCGGGCTTTCGCTTCGGCTCCATGGAGATCTTCATGATTTTTCTCCTGTTGCTGCTTGTTAATGCTATCCATGTTTTTCAGATTAACGGTTTGTTTTGCAGATGTTTCTACACTAAGAACACTTAATAGCCTATACTGTTTTAGTCACTCCCATTATCATACAAGTGTCGCCAGGTATCTTTAAAAAGCGAATTTCACGCTTCAGTTAATCGTTGTAAGCATCCACCGCTTGTTTCAATTGCTTTGTCCGCGAGGGGCCTATGAAATATCCGCCGGTAGCAAGACCAAGGCCGACGCCTGTCAGCGCCAATCCGGGAACTAAACGGGAAAAAGAGGAATTTCCCGATGGGAAATCCGCATGATTATTCGGCCCCCAGGGTTCTTCGCCACCTTTTGATATCGTCATAGCAACCCCTGATAGGAAAGAAAGCCCCGCGGCCACGTACATAGCAACCTGGGTTCTCTGTGTAGACCTGTATTTTTTAAGAAAGGCCATACTTCGGGGATTATCTGCCAGGTCAATGCTCAGATTAACGTAATTAGCCTTTCTGAGAGATCCATATCCTTTGTTATAATAGTTTTTACTTTCCACTACAGCAGGCCGGTGATAACCTCTCCTATCATCATAAGCATCCCAATTAACCGTTTCCGCCTCAAACAAATTTATCTTCCCCTGTCTGATACGTTCCGAGAAATGAGTCCGCCCAATCACGTCCAAATCTTTCACGTTTGCAAAGAAGCCACGATTGTTGTTAAAGAACTTCACCTGTTCCGGGTGGATGCGTTTAGCGTCCGCCCACAGGTAGACAGAGCCTGTATAGTTCCTTTCGAGATCTATCCGTTTCGCATAAATAATCGAATCGGAGTACAGGTAGATAAACTCTCTCGATTCGTCCGGCTGGGCATAGGCAAAGCTGCTGCCCACCGCGTACGCGGCAATGATGGTTAATAAAACTTTCATCTAAGTGTGTATTAAGTGTATTACTAACTTAGGAAAAAATCTGCGCGTTGGAACAAACCGGTGAAGCGTTTCTGTAAAGAGCTAGTGACAAATTGGATCTTTCCCTATGCAAATAAAAAACAGCTTTCACCTCGTGATGAAAGCTGTTTTTGTTAATTAGCCTCCTCCAGTTTTCCCGGGCGGTATACCCAATATACAATCGTTGGATATACGAAGAGATTAAAGAGTGTATTGGTAATCAATCCCCCGATCACAACAACCGCAAGAGGCTTAGATGCTTCAGAACCGATCCCTGTAGACAGTGCTGCAGGCAACAACCCTATAGCTGCCATAAGAGCAGTCATAATTACCGGGCGTATCCTCGTTTCCAATCCATCTCTGATGGCATCAATAAAAGTCCATTCGGGCTGGTATTTCAAGTTTGCAATATTTGTCTTGAACCGGGTGATCAGTATCACACCATTCTGCACGCAGATACCAAACAGCGCTATAAAACCGATTCCCGCCGAGATATTAAAGTTAATACCCGTTGCCAGCAGAGCGAGGATCCCGCCTACCATTGCAAACGGAACGTTGTTAAGTACAAGCAATGAATCTCGTATATTCCCAAACAAAACAAATAGGATGAGAAAGATCAGCAGGAGGCTTACCGGGACAGCCTGAACCAATCTGGCTGAAGCCCTTTGCTGGTTTTCGAAATCCCCGGCCCACTCCAGCTTATAACCATCATCCAATTTTATATGCTCTTTCACTTTTGCCTGCGCTTCGCTAATAACACTTCCCATATCGCGTCCTCGGATGGAGAATTTTATGGCACCGTAACGCTCATGCTTATCTCTATAGATCATGCTGGGACCGGTTATCTTTATGATCTCTGAGACCTCGCCCAGCGGTACTTTCCCACCTGATATAGTGGGAATCATGAGCTTGCCTATAGCATTTTCATCGTTTCTGAACTCTTCAGGATAACGGATGATAAGATCGAATTTCCTCTCGCCCTCAAATATTTCCGTAGCGGCTTTTCCCCCAATCGCCATTTCAATTACTGCGTTCGCATCCGCCGTCGTAATTCCATAAAGAGCCATCTTCTTTTGATTCAGGTTGATCTGCAGCTCCGGCTGGCCAAGGTTCCTCAATATACCCAGATCTTCGATACCCGTAATATCTTTAAGGATATCGTAAATCTTCTCCTCTTCGCGCTCAATTACATGGAAATCATTCCCAAACAGCTTAACAACTATCGACCCCTTGACTCCCGAAACGGCTTCCTCAACATTATCCGATATGGGTTGGGAGAAATTAAGGCTTATCCCCGGAAATCCTTTTAAACTTTCCTGCATACGCCCGATCAGCTGTTCCTTTGTCTGTTTAAGCTTCCACTCCTTTCTTGGGTGGATATCGACATGAAATTCCATATTATAAAAGCCTGTAGCGTCTGTACCATCATTTGGCCGTCCGGTCTGTGATAACACCTGCTTAACCTCGTCAAAGCCTAAAAACACTTTTCTCATTTCATTGGAGAGCTTCTTTGTTTCATCCAGTGAAATGCTCAGTGGGCCTGTAGCACGTACATATATAGATCCTTCATCGAGTGTGGGCAGGAACTCCGTTCCAAGGAGCTTGAAGCTCAAAATTCCCGCCAGCAGGCAAAAAATTGAGAACCCAAAAACAAGCTTTCTCAGTTTGAAACAACGATCATAGATTTTCAAGGTATGCCGGATGACGAATTCGAGAAATACATTATGCTTTTCGCGGACATTTTTCCTTAAGAGCACACTCGCCATGGCCGGAACCAGCGTAAACGTCAGCAATAACGCACCTAGCAAAGCGAAACTTAACGTCCATGCAAGTGGTGAGAACATCTTGCCTTCCACCTTCTCAAAAGTAAAAATAGGAAGCAAACCGGTTATGATGATAAGCTTGGCAAAGAAGATACCTTTACCATTCTCTAAACATGCTTTCTTGATAATGCCCAGCTTGCTCATGGCATTGAACTTGGGCATACCAACCTGCCTGGCCCTGTGGTCGAGCGCAACGAAAATGCCTTCGACCATGACAACCGCACCATCAATAATAATCCCGAAATCGATGGCACCCATGGACAAGAGGTTGGCCGACATTCCCTTCATTTTCAAACAAATAAAGGCGAATAGCAAGGCAAGCGGAATGATGATCGATACGATTAGCGTGGTGCGCCAGTCTGCCATAAAAAGAAACACAATGAGTGTCACAAAGACGATCCCCTCGAGCATATTGCCCATAACCGTATGGGTCGCGTAGTTCACCAGATCCTCCCGATCGTAGAATGGATTTATCTGTACATCTCCGGGTAGTATCGTTGTATTGATTTCTGATATTTTATCCTTCAGACGTTCAATAACCTCACTGGGATTGCCGCCCTTACGCATGACCACGATTCCCTCAACAACATCGGGATCATGATCGCGACCCACTTGTCCAAGCCGGGGCAAAGCTGATTCCGCCACATCAGCGACTGTCTTAACATATACAGGTGTTCCATTAAAGTTATTTACGACAACATTTCTGATCTCATCGATATCATTCAAGATGCCGATACCTCTCACTACATAGGCCTGTCCGCTCTGAACAATGACATCCCCTCCTACGTTAATATTGCTTTTCGACACAGCGTCGAAGAGCTCTGTCGCACTTACACCATACTGAATAGCTTTCTGCGGGTCCACCGTTATTTGGTAGGTCTTCACTTCACCTCCAAAACTGACAACATCCGCTATGCCCGGAACGGATAAAAGTTCCCTCTGGATAACCCAGTCCTGTAATGTCTTAAGCTCCCTTACCGATTTCTGATCACTACTTAACGTATAACGAAATATTTCTCCCGTCGGTCCGTACGGGGGCTGCACCTCGGGCTGAATATTTTCAGGCAAATCCGCTTCATCCAGATGATTATTGACCTGAACCCGCGCAAAAGCATAATCTACGTCATCGTCAAACGTCACTTTCACAATAGACAAGCCAAACAAGGAAGACGACCTGATACTAGTCCGCTTCTCAGTGGGGTTCATGGCTATTTCCAGGGGTCTGCTGACAAATTTCTCAACCTCCTCAGCGCTTCTACCGGGCCATTGCGTAATAATGGTGATGTTGGTATTAGTCACATCCGGGAACGCTTCAATAGGGGTTTGTTTAAAACTCAGGTAACCTGCCAGTATCATCATGAATGTGGCAAAAAATATAAAATACTTGTTTTTCAACGCGAAGCCGATAATGGCTTTTATGAATTTATTCATCGTATCTGGATATTGAAAAAAGCTTAGTCTTTCAGTGCCTCAAAGAGAAACACCTGTTTGGAGGCGATAATCCGATCGCCTGCAATCAGACCCTCGCTGATGTAAGCTTTACCTCTTGCCTTGCGGTTTACTTTCACTTCTTTGATCTCGATCGTATTGGACGGGCTCAAAGCCAGAACGTAGTTCCTATTGTTATCAAAAATGATCCCTCGAGAATTAACCAAAGGAAGGTCATTTCCCGATTTAGCAGCGATACTTACCGTTGCCAACATACCCGGCTTAAGGAGAAGTTGCGGATTGTCAATACTAACCCTGGCATTCATCACCTTGCTTTCACCGTCGAGAACATGATAGATCTTATCAATCTTCCCTGAAAACTCCCTGTCCGGATAGGATAGAATAGCAATTTTAACTTCGTCGCCCTCGCCGATCCGCGGAATATCAGATTCGTAGATATTAACGATAGCTGATACTTGCGACAAGTCAGCGACAGTGAACAGGCTATTGTTATTATCGGCCCGAAGCTGCATATTCGAGTTCACATTCCTTTCAATAACATAGCCCCTGAGGGGCGAATGAATGGAATATGTACCTGTACTGCCGCCCCCATACAATTTCAGTATTGCCTGTGCACTCTTGTTTTCAGCCCGCTTGATCAGGAAATCATTTTTAACTTCCTCCAATTCCCTTGCTGATGATAGGCCGTTATTAAATAACTCTTCTGCTTGCTGAAGAGTTCGTTCTGCGGTCCTTAGTTCGGCAGCAGTTGTAATAACTTGTTTATCGAATTCCGCCATTTCCGCACTGGTGATGGTTGCGAGTACCTGACCCTTCGAGACGATATCACCCAGCTTAACGGACACATTGTTTACCCGTCCGCTGACTGTCGGAAAGATCACGGCCATGCGCTCCTCCTCCGCCGTAATTCTCGCTGAGAAAATCAGATCGCTGACTTTATTGGACTGTTGAACCGTGTCTATAAGCAACCGGCTGATCAAAGAGTCTGTGATGGCAAACTTTTCGACTACAGGAGCATCAGCTGGTTCTTTGCAACCAGTCACAGCCACCGCCGCGAACCACAAAGAGCTAAGTACTATTATTCGTATGTTCATGAGATCTATTTGAAAATTGTTGTGCCTGCGTGGAAATTGATTGTTTCTTTGGCGTTCATCAGCTCGTATTTCAGGTTGTTTACCTGACTTGCCGTTTCCTTATACGCATCGTAGAAATCTAGAAATTCAACTAAACTGATGTTTCTCGATTGAAAGCTATTGGTTACCCCGGTCATTAGTTTTTCGAAGCTTTGACTGAACGTAGTATCGAGACTGCTGTACAGCTTTGCTGTCTTCAGTGCTGTATGGTAACTGTTATAGAGTTCATTCGCAACAATCTCTTCCCGTCTGTTCAAACCAGACTTTGATGCGTCAATCCCTATCTTAGCCTTCCTTATCTCTCCCTGGTTCCTGTCGAAGAGCGGAATGGGCATACTGATACCCAGCCCTGTATATTTCTCCGGATAATTGCCTTTGAGGTCATAACTTAATGATATCGCGATGTCCGGAACAGCCATTGACTTTTGAACGGATAAAAGATTTTCTGCGAGCTTCATCTCCGTCCGTGCCAGTTGCAAGTCTGCCCGGTTCGCTTTTGCTGAATCCAAAAGAGCTGGATAAGACTTCTCCCAGGGTTTGAAAGCATCTGGATCGATTCTATCGCCATTTAAAACAAGCTCCAGGCGCGGCTCCAAACGGACCAACAGCTTCAGTTCGCTCTTTGAACGCTGAAGCTCGTTCTGAACAGATGCATACTCGCCCATCAGGCTATATAGGCGCGACTTGATCCGGATAATATCCTTTTGAGCTATATTCCCCCGTTCCAATTGATTTTCAGACGCGCTAAGAAGCTTTTGCAGCGACCTTACCTGCTGTTCATAAACGACGACGGATAATTGAGTATAATAAGCTTTGTAATAAGTGCTTCTTAGTTCATACCGAAGTGTCCGCATGAGGTCGGCAAAGGCACTTTCAGCAAGCTCTGCACCTGTCTTCGCTAACTGAATATTTTTATTGCGTTTCCCGGCAAGCCTGATTATCTGAGTTATGGAAGCATTATACTGTCCCGTAGCCATGGAAGTCTCCAGAAATCTTCCCGTCTCATGATTATAGAACAGGTTTTCGTAACTCAATTCGGGATTGTCGAACAATCTGGCCGTGATAATCGCCGCTTTAGCCTCTTCGGTTTCATATTTCTGGGCAATGAGCCGGGCGTTCTTCGCCAGAAACATTTGCTCCGCCTGAGCCAAACTTAAACTCAATGTATCCTGTGCGAAAGAAGAGGCCGCAACGTTTATCAGGAGGATACCGATGATTAACGATCGTATTTTCATTTACGCCAAAGCTATCTTCAGCGCATTAAACAGGAATTAAAGCGAAATTAAAACCGGATTAAAATGTAGGAAACCGGATAATGAAGGTGCTTCCGTGGTCATGTGAAGACCGAAAAGTAATAGTACCTTTAAACAATTGGACTATTTTTCGAGCCATAAACAATCCCATTCCGGTTCCCGTATGTTCCGGCTTCTTTGCCGAGGTATAGAAGGGTTCGAAAATAAGTGCTTGATCCACCTCACTTATTCCGGGCCCGTTATCATCCACTTCGATGGTGACAGTGTCGCTGTCCGAAGTTAACAAACACGAAACCTTGCCCTGATCAGAAAACTTAAACGCATTGGATATAATGTTATTGATGGCTATCTTCAGCAAAGTCGGATTCGCTGACAACACTACATCTGAATCTGGACTATTGCGGTATATAAGCTCCAGTTCCGATGCTGAAGAAGCATTTTTCCATTCTTCAGCAATGGAGGTAAGCATTTCTTTCAAATTGACATCTTGCAGTCTGGACGACCCATATTCGACATCTGCCTGAGCAAGGTTAACCAACTCTTTGATGATACTATCCATTTTTTCGGCATCTTCCATAATGGAGGCAAGAGCATGCTTGTATTCCTCATTGTTCCTTTCCTTCGAAAGGACAATCTCCGCTCCTATCATCATACTTGTGACGGGTGTACGCAGCTCGTGTGATGCATTGGCGATAAATGTCTTCTGTAGTACAAATGCCTGTTCGAGGTGCTCCATTAACTTGTTGAAATTCGATGCAAGCAGTTTAATTTCATCCTTATTGTCTCCTTCCTGCACTCTGAAATGAAGATTGCTCGATTTGATTTGTTTAACCTCATCTATGAACAGATCTAAAGGTTTAAGAATTCGGTCTGCCATCCAACGGGCTGACAGCAATAATCCGATAAAGATGATCACAAAAACGAACATCATCACATCCTTCAACTTTCCAAGTCGATAGAACGTGCTACTGTCCGTTGCCGAAGCGATAATTACGAAATCACCCTGGTTATCTTTGTAGAAAATCCCCACCACCTGATTCTCTCCATCCTTAAACTTAAGCTTTTTTGCCTTGCGTACTCTTTCGATGACCTGGGCACTCCAATACCTTTCACCATCGTCAATAAAAACAGGTCTGTTCTCTGAGTTATAAATTCGTATTCGTTCACCATTAAGCGTCTCCAGGTACTGGCCTCTGGCCTTGGCCAGGGCTGCTGCTGATATCTCATCGGCTTCCAGATAAAGCTTTGCAGTCACCATCGTCCGATCAGTCAGCCTGTCGAAGAAGTCAGACTCCATAAACTTCAGGAAGGTAAAATAAATCGCAAACAGAACTACCAGAAGTGTCAAAGTACTGGTAAGAGTAAAATAGAGTGCCAGACGGTCTTTGATTTTCATAGTTTCACTTCAGGATATAGCCCATATTAATCCTGGTGTGAATCAACTTCCGACTGAACCCTTTCTCTATCTTATTTCGAAGAAAGTTCACATAAACATCGATGACGTTGGTTCCGGTGTCAAAATTAATATCCCACGCGTGCTCGGCAATAAACTGCCGTGACAGTAGTCGGTTAGGATGTTTTAGAAATAGCTCCAACAGCGAAAGCTCTTTCGCTGTGAGGCTGATCAATGTCCCGGCTCTGTACACCTCTTTACTGATCGTATCCAGGGTTAGATCCTCAAATTGCAGAGCTGACTCATCAGCGAACACCGGAGCATGACTCCTTCTTAGAAGCGCTTCGATCCTTACAAGCAGCTCTTTGAAGTGGAAGGGCTTCAAAAGGTAATCATCTGCACCACTATTAAACCCGGTTAACTTGTCGTCCAGTGAACCCAAGGCTGTCAACATCAATATTGGAAGTTCGCGCTGACTATCCCGCAGACGTTTGCAGACTTCAATGCCATTTAACCCGGGCATCATAATGTCGAGTATGACAAGATCAGTTTGCTCGGTACGGAAAATCGCTAATGCATCTTCCCCATTAGAAACCGCGACCACTGTGTAGCCACTTTCTTCCAGGCCTTTTTTTACAAGTCCGGCTATTTTTAAGTCATCTTCAGCTAATCCGATTACAGGCATAGTTCATCAAAGGTAATATTTAGCGGTTTAAATCGCTAAAACGAACGGATTCTGGGGAATTCATAATTTTTTTAATCGGTTGTATCTGCTGCTGACAAACTGTTGTCACACCCCCGCTCTACCTTTACATCATAAACTTAAAAACGATAAGTCATGAACACTACAGCACAAGAAATCACTCAGGAGAACAAGCAGGTAATCAGCCAGGAAGAGTTACTGAACCATTGGCAGGGACATCGTAACTTAACCCGCCGTGTGATCGAAGCATTTCCGGAAAAGGAGTTTTTCGAATTCTCTATCGCCGGGATGAGGACGTTTGCAGAGCTTACCGCTGAACTGCTCGCCATTGGAGCACCGGGCATAAAAGGAATAGTTAAACAGGAGGTTCAGCCTTACCAGGAAGACAGCACGAAGGCAACTACAAAAGCGGAATATCTGGAGAAATGGGATAAGGCAACTTCGGAGATTAATGAATACTGGAGCCAGCTAAAAGTGGAAGATTTCAGCAAGACGTTTAATTTGTTCGGAGAATATGAGTTTCCTGTCATTCAAAACGTCCTTTATTTCATCGACAATGAAGTTCATCATCGTGGACAGGGCTACGTGTATCTGAGGGCGCTAGGTATAGCACCTCCGTTTTTTTGGGAAAGATAATTATATTAACAGGCCATCAGGAGCTAACCCTGATGGTCTTTCAATAGTTTGGACTGCATTCTCTCTATCAAAACCAAAACCTTTTCTCTCAGATAATCCGGCTCAATGATGGTGGCATAATCTCCGAAGGTCAGGTACCAGCGGGCAAAGCCCTCATCGAGATTCCTGGAGAGAAAGGTCATCTCTACCTGACTACCCGATACTCGCTCTTCCACAAAGCCGTGGTACTTCTTTTCAAAGTCCATGAACCTTTTAATCTTGACATCCACCTGTATCCTGACTCTGGTGGTGGGAACTTTTTCTGCGTCATTCTTCAGGTAGGTCTCTAAGGGCTGATGCTCGCGCGTAAACCACTCATCCGTGCAGCGTATACGCTGTATTCTGTCCGTTCTGAACTGCCTGTAATCTTTGCGCAGGTGACAGAAGGCTAATACATACCAATTGTCGTGATCATGAAAAATACCCACCGGCTCGATGTTGCGCTCGGTCGCCTCTTCAGCTTCAAATGCCTTGTAAGTTAGCCTCGTCTGCTTTTTCCCGGCGATACTTCGGAAAAGAACCGCCAGTGCATCAGGGGCGTTCTCATTAAAAAGCGTCGAAGCAGGCTGCATCATCACGCTCGACTCAATGTTTGAAACCCAATCTTTATCGGCACTTCTGAGTACGGCCTTTAGCTTAAATGCCGCCGACTCATAGTGCTTGCCCATCTCTTTATCGCTAAACTTCTGCATCAATTTCTCCGCCGCGATGAAGCTGGTTGCTTCCTCTCTGCTAAACATCACGGGAGGAAGACGGTAACCTTCCATCAGAGAATAACCCACACCGGCCTCACTGCAGATAGGCACTCCCGACGCTTCCAGCGTTCTTATATCTCGATAAATCGTGCGCAGGCTAACCTCGAAGCGCTCTGCCAGGTCCTGCGCTTTAATGATTCTGCGTGACTGCAGCTGAATAAGGATCGCAATAATCCGATCAAAACGTTTCGGCGTTTCATCCATCGTAAAACTATTTGATCAAATATATTGATTTGATCTATCCTAATACGTTTGGATAACACAGATCATGACAACTTTGCGTTATGGACTAACCGTCTCCACACCGCCGCGCGCATCCCCGTCACCAGATTGATCGCTATCCGCCTGGTCATTGCCCTGCTGAGCACTATCCTGTTCGTCTGTTACCTCTTGCTCACGTTTATTCTCTACATCAGTGTGCTGCTCTGTTCCTTGTTCTTCACCATCCTGGTCATCGCTAATCTGCTGCTCACTGTCCCGCTCATCCGCATTATCAGAAGCACCTGAAGGCCTATCGTCCTGTTCCGGTACCTGCTCGGCTTTATCCTTACTTTCATGCTTATTAACATCCTCTAGTCCACCGTTCTCCGTATCCGGAGTCACCGTTTCAATATCATCCTGCACATTCTCAGATGGCTCCGGATGCTTGCCTGTGCTATGTTGCGCTTTCGCTTTTTCTTCGTTGTTTTCCATAAACTAATAAAGTCCGGAAAAGCAAGAAAGTTTTATTCAACGTGCATTCTTCCCCCACAAGCCAGCTCGAAACGATACGCAGCCATCGCCTCAACACCTTAACAGCATATCCCGGAAATAATGTTGAACCGGTTTTCAAAAGCCTGTTGAATAAGTTATCTTAGTTGTAAAACCTTGTGTAATCCAATGAGAACATCAACTCTTGACGAAAAAGGCATAATAAGATATATCCAGGGCAACTACCCGATAAAAGAAAATGCAGAGGTAGTAGACATTGACGACAAGAACAACTACTTTACTAAAAAGCGCCCAAAACCGTTTCTGCCGTATATTAATCAAACACTGTATGATAAAAATCATAATATTTGCATATGCGTGATATAACCAGCAAGCAAATAACACTCCGGTCCGCGAGGGCAATATCAGTCATATTCTGCTCAGCCGGGACGATCCGTCTTATCCAAAATGAACAGCTACCCAAGGGTAACCTTTTTGACGTAGCCCGGGCAGCTGGATTTATCGGAGCCAAACTAACACCTCAATTGCTGCCCCATTGCCATCCCGTAGGTATCGACGGCATGGATATCCAATTCAGCTTCCTCTCGGAAGAGAAACACGCTGAATTCTTTGATAAGACAACATTTGAAAAAAGTGGCATCGTTATCCTTGGCGAAGCGAAGTCTATAGGCAGAACAGGCATCGAAATGGAGATGCTAACAGCAGTTTCCGTTGCTGCTCTTGAGATTTACGACATGCTCAAGCCCGTAGACACCGCACTGGAGATAGGCCATATTAAGCTATTAAAGAAGACCGGTGGCAAAAGCGACCGGAAAAAATATTTCTCCAGCTCTCCTACCTGCGCCGTGCTGGTATGTTCCGATTCAACTTCTGAAGGTAAGCGCGAGGATAAAAGCGGCACGCTAATACGGCGAATGCTCGAAGATATTAATGCAAGCGTTGTTGACTACCAGATTGTCCCCGATCAAAAAGATCAGATTCAAAAACAAATAAAGAAATGGGTGGCCGACGACGTACATTTTATTTTCACGACGGGCGGAACGGGACTCGGTCCGCGTGATAACACTGTTGAAGCCGTTAGTGAGATCCTGGAACGAGATGCCGACGGTATCACCGAAGCGATCAGAAACTACGGACAGATGCGTACTCCCCTGGCAATGATGAGTCGCGCCGTTGCCGGTTCCATCGCACAAACCCTGATCGTTACCCTACCCGGTAGCACTTCGGGAGCAAAAGAATCTATGGAGGCAATCTTACCTGCTATTTTTCATGCCCGAAAGATGATGAAAGGCGGAGGGCACTAACATGATAAGTCTTGACCACGCCCTTAGCCTCATCTCCTCACTGGTAACAGGCTTCGACCACGAACTTGTCGCCCTGGAAGAAGCTGACGGCAGAATTCTGTCCAGAGATATCATCGCCGACCGTAATTACCCGCCTTTTAATCGGGCGGCAATGGATGGTTATGCCATTATGTATAGCGACTGGCAGAAAGGGATTCGGAAATTCAGGATCGCAGAAACCATTTTGGCCGGGCAGACTTCCAAAAGCCAGATTACTTCTGGTTACTGTTACAAGATCATGACCGGAGCAGCGACCCCTCCGGTAGCCGATGCAATTATCCGGAGGGAAGACACAAATGAGTTTGACCAGGGAGTTGAATTGCTTGCAGATGATATAAGGAATTATCAAAACATATCGAGAGAAGGCGAAGATGCCAAAAAAGACCAATTGCTCGTAAAGGCTCCTTTGCGCTGCAACGCCCAGGTAATCAGCATACTTGCTGCTACCGGAAATCACCAGGTTCCGGTTTACACCCTACCATCAGTTTCTATAGTCACCACAGGTGATGAGGTGGTTCCACTTCCCGGTGAAGTCACGGCATTTCAGATACGCAACAGCAATCAGTTTCTGCTGAAATCTCTGCTAAAAAAGTGGCAGATTACACCAACGTTCTCCCGTCACGTCGCAGATGAGATGAAGGCCCTGGAAGAAGCTCTTTCCGAGGCCATCACATCGGACATTACCATTATTAATGGCGGTGTATCCGCAGGAGATGCAGACTATGTCCCAGCCATACTAAAGAACCTGGGAGTAAGGGAAATCTTTCATAAAGTCGCCATCCGGCCCGGCAAGCCCTTATGGATAGGGCAAACCTCGGAAGGCAAATTAGTTTTTGCGTTGCCGGGAAACCCGCTCTCTTGCCTTACTACCTTCACCATCTTTGTGGAGTCTTTTCTATTTAAAAGCACTGGTTTCGAAAGCAGGCCCTCCTATAAGCTTCCCATACTCAATAATCGCCTTAAAAAACACCCCCTTACTGAGTTTTTCCCCGTCCGCCTTCATTCTGAAATGGCGGGTCTCCAGATTTTACCTTTCAACGGTTCGGGTGATATAACCGCAGGTGTCTTCGCTGACGGCCTCGCCTTACAGCCACATAATAGCCCATCTCTGCTCAACGGAGATCTAATTGAATTTTATCCTTTTCAGAGCCTTTAATACCCTAAATTTCTGTTTACTTCGATAGATTCCTGTCGTTTTCGGCCTAATCTGTGAAAAATACCATATAGGCACAAGGTTTAGCATCAGGCTGGTCTGATGATACATCATGTTGATACCACCCTTGTATTTCGAATCTACCGACTCCGGATCTGCGTCGTACCAACGTCGTACCAGCTTCGTACCAGCTTCGAGAAAATGCGAACCAGAAGCGAAGCAGATACGACCTTGGTACGGCGTTGGTTGCTCACAGTATTGACGATGATACGAGCTTGGTTAGTCCACAATTCGAGTTAAACCGGATTTTCAAAATAGTTGAAACCGGTCGATTTTACTCCAATAAATCATGGATTACAGAAAAATTCACGTAAAAATCAAATATTTCCATAAAAAGTCGACCCTAAATTCAATATAGCCGACAAAAAAAACGATATATATCTAAAAAAATCACTCACACAACCACTATATACTTATTTAACACCTTCTATTAACACTATAATACCAGACAATTATTATATTTATCATATAAATATCTATTAACAGTCAGTTTTATCCACTATTTTAGTGATAAATGATATATTTACACCACATCCAGGCTAACAAGAAGAAAAAATCAAATAATCTATCAAAAAAATAACACTTTGGATATGACAAATAATCTTAAACCGCTACAGCACCTAAACATCTTTAAGACCCGGGGCGTTCAAATGAGAACTTTTCATATCACCTGGCTGACTTTCTTCTTTTGTTTTTTCGGATGGTTTGGTGTTGCGCCCCTAATGCCTTTGATACGAGAGCAACTGCATCTGAGTAAAGACCAGATCGGAAATATTATCATCGCCTCTGTTTCGGCAACGATTGTGGCGAGACTTATCATCGGCAAGCTCTGCGACACCCTTGGACCCCGTCTATCCTATACCATACTACTCGCGGCTGGATCCATTCCCGTAATGTGTATAGGTCTGGCTAACAGTTACGAAAGCTTCTTGATCTTCAGATTTGTGATTGGCATCATCGGGGCATCATTTGTCATCACCCAATTCCACACATCCATGATGTTTGCGCCTAAAATAGTCGGGACAGCAAATGCTGTCACCGGAGGGTGGGGAAATCTCGGGGGCGGCGTCACGAATCTGGTGATGCCCTTGGTTGCTGCCGGCTTTGCCGGATTAGGTTTTGTGAGTCAGGCCGACTCCTGGCGCCTGGCAATGGTGGTTCCAGGGGTAATCTTGCTGATCATGGCTATTATCTACTATAAGTACACACAGGATACGCCAGCCGGAAACTTTAAGGATATCAGCCGGACAGCCGGAGCCAGCAAAAAAGGAACGTTCTTAACAGCACTGAAAGATTATCGTACATGGGTGCTCGCACTAGCTTACGCAGCGTGTTTCGGCATAGAGATAACCGTAGATAACGTAGCAGCGACATACTTTACGGATAAGTTTGGCGCCTCAATGATCATGGCTGGGGCCATGGCCAGCATATTCGGCGGCATGAACATCTTTGCACGCGCTCTTGGCGGCTATGTGAGCGACAAAGTTGGTGAGAGCTACGGGCTGAGAGGTAAAGGCTTGCTGCTTGGAGGCCTGCTGCTGTTGGAAGGCATTGGAATAAGCCTCTTTGCTCAGTCACAAACGCTCGGCATGGCCATTCTGGCCATGCTGCTTTTTGCGCTATTTCTCAAAATGGCCAACGGCAGCACATACGGCATCGTGCCTTTCATCAATAAGGACGCTATCGGAACAGTTAGCGGGATTGTCGGCGCAGGTGGAAACCTCGGTGCGATGCTCGTTGGATTTCTTTTTAAATCAGAAAATCTTACTTACGCAGATGCTTTTCATTATATCGGCATCGGCGTGGCCATTATCGGCCTGCTGGTCTTCGTCACCAGGTTTAGAAGCCCTCAGACAGCAGAGGTCGATGTGCCGCAAGCGGAGCTTCAGCAGGTTTAACCGTTAAAACAACTAATAATGCAAAGTGAAAGAGGCAAAAGTTTTACCAGTACCTGCTGTTATTGCGGTGTGGGCTGTGGTGTGAAAGTAACGGTTGAGCGAAATAATACCGTTTCTGTAGAAGGAGACAAAGAACATCCAGTTAACCGGGGCATGCTCTGTAGCAAGGGATTGAACCTTCAATACACGGTTAACGACAAGAGCGACCGCTTGCTTTATCCTCAAATGAGGTATAACCGAAATATGCCTGTTCAAAGGGTGAGCTGGGATACTGCTTTGACCCGCACCGCAGCGGTTTTTAGCACCCTGATTGATAAATACGGACCTGACTCGGTAGCTTTTTACGCTTCTGGACAATGCCTCACGGAAGAATACTACGTTATTAATAAGTTGATAAAGGGTTTCATTGGCAGCAATAATATAGATACCAATTCCAGGCTCTGTATGAGCAGTGCGGTAACGGCCTACAAAATGGCGCTAGGCGAAGACTCCGTTCCGATATGTTACGATGACATTGAGCTCTCAGACTGCCTGTTGGTTACCGGTGCTAATCCGGCCTGGTGCCACCCGATATTATGGAGGCGTGTAGAAGCCCACAAAGCAGCGAATCCTCATGTCAGGATCATTCTTGTTGACCCCAGGGCCACTGACAGCTGTTCCATCGCCGATCTGCACCTTCAGATCAATCCCGGAACCGACATCACGCTAAACTATGCTATTGGACGGGTCCTTATTGAAACCGGCCATATTGATACAGATTTTATTAGTCAGCATACTGAGGGGTTCGACAAATATAAAGAGCTTGTATGCGAAAAAACACTGGCTCAGTCCGCCGCGATATGCGGTGTCGCCGAGAGTGATATCCTTCTGGCTGCTACTTATATCGCATCGGCGAAGGGTTTCCTGACCATGTGGACTATGGGCCTGAACCAGAGTTCTATCGGGGTAAGCAAGAATCTCAGCCTCATTAACCTAAACCTTATCACCGGACATATCGGAAAGCCGGGCTCCGGTCCATTTTCGTTAACAGGCCAACCTAACGCCATGGGCGGCCGGGAGGTTGGCGGCCTGGCTAACTTGCTGCCGGCGCACCGGGACCTTAACAACGCCGCCCATCGTGCTGAAATACAGAAATTTTGGGGAGGGACATGTATATCGGATAAGGCCGGACTAACCGCGACGGAGATGTTTGAAGCGCTGCACGACGGCCGACTTAAAGCCATCTGGATTATCTGCACCAACCCCTTGACCAGTCTTCCGAACTCGCGCTTCGTCGAGAAAGCGTTGAAGAAGGCGAAATATGTCGTTGTTCAGGACATCAGCGACAAGGCGGAAAGCCTGGCTTTTGCGGACGTTATTCTCCCCGCGGCGGCCTGGACTGAAAAAGAAGGCACCATGACGAACTCAGAAAGACGTATCAGTCATCTTCAAAAAATTGTGGATCCTCCTGGCGAAGCCTTACCTGACGCGGAAATCATTTGTCGCTTTGCGAATAAAATGGGTTTCAAGGGATTCAGCTATTCGTGTATGGAGGACATCTACAAGGAACACACCAGGCTTACGAGACAAACCAACCTGAATATCGACGGGCTCAGCTATTCGCTTATAGATGACCATAAAACTGTTCAATGGCCTTTCAACAAAAAGACCAATACCGGTACCCCCCGCCTGTTCAGCAATAAGCTGTTTTATACGCCTTCCCGGAAAGCGATGATCCATAGTCCCTCAGATCAGTTAAGCAGCGAAATGCCAGACTCCGGGTATCCCTTGATCCTGACTACAGGAAGGGTTCGTGACCACTGGCATACCATGACCAAAACTGGCAAGGTGAGTAAGTTGAAGCAGCATACGAAAGACGCTTACCTGGAAATACACCCCGCTGATGCGATGGCGCTTGGCATTCAAGATGGGCACGTAAGCATGGTCAGGTCCCGCCGCGGAGAGGTACAGGTTAAAGCAAGAATAACAACAACGATTAAGCAGGGCGTGGTGTTCCTGCCCATGCATTGGGGTAAGATACTCGGAAATGACCTGAACCGAACGAATAATATTACAAGTACGCTACTGGACCCTGTTTCTAAGGAGCCGGACTTCAAGTATTGCGCAGTACGTGTCGAAAAGCTGAGTAAAGCACCTCAGAACATCGTTATTATCGGCGCTGGCGCGGGTGCCTATGGCTTCGTCCGATCACATCGTGAAATAAACAAAGAAGACTGCATAACCGTGTTTAGCAAGGAGGACTCTCCTTTTTATAACCGCGTAATGCTGCCAGATTATATAAGCGGCGAACAGCGTTGGGAACAACTCGTAAAAATGACAGACGAAGAGGAGCCGGAGTATAATATCCGTTTGTTAAGAGGTGTCAGCGTCGAAAACATCAACCGGGAGGAGAAATACGTTACCGATTCGAGGGGAAATAAGACGGCCTATGATGTGCTGATCATGGCTACAGGGAGCCGTGCGACTATGCCGAAGCATGTACCTTCGCTATCCGGTATTTTCAGTATGAGAAACCGAACTGACGCTGATAATTTCAAAAAATACATCCCGGCAAAGGCTCATGTGGTTATCGTGGGCGGCGGACTTCTGGGTTTGGAGATGGCAGCGTCCTTGCGCGGGACGGGTGTTAACATCACCATTGTGCAGCGTGTCTCCCGTTTCTTAAACCGTCAGCTCGATCCTTTGGGCAGCCAGCTTTTGCATGAGGAAATTTCTGAACAGGGCTGCGATATTTTCTATAATGACGAGGTACAGGTCTATTATGGCCGGTCCAAGCTAAGCGGTATCGGACTGAAAAGTGGCAGGAAGATCAATTGTGATGCGATGATTATTGCCATTGGGACCACACCAAACATGGAGCTGGCGAAGAGCTGCGGATTAGACTGCAAACGTGGTGTAGTGGTAAATGAGCGCTTGCAGACGAGCGATCCGTCGATTTTTGCGGTTGGCGAGATCGCGGAGTTCAAGGGAATCCTTTACGGCATAACATCCGCAGCAGAACAGCAGGCAGAAATAGTGTCGGGATATATCAATGGGGACATTGGCAGCTATTATAGAGGCAGCATATTCATGAATATTATCAAAATCCATGGTTTCGACCTTTGCAGCATCGGTATTCCGGAGTGTCCTGACGACCCGCAATATGAAGAGATCGTGTTTATCGATAAAGCTAAACGCTATTATAAAAAATGCATTGTGCATCAGGACCGACTGGTCGGAACGATTTTGATAGGTGATAAAAGCGAATTTCAGGAGTTCAGAGAACTGATCGCTAATCAAACGGAGCTCAGCGAAAAGCGTCTTACGCTATTGAGGAGTGGCAAGACGGCCGAACCTGTTCTTGGAAAACTGGTATGCAGCTGCAACAATGTCGGCAGTGGGAACATCACTAAACAAATGGATTCGGGCTGTCTGGACTTTGCGGAACTTTGCTCTGTTACCGGCGCGGGAACGGGTTGCGGGTCCTGCAGGCCTGAAGTCAAACGCCTGTTTGAACAGGTAAGAGCGGAAGAAACGATGACTTCTTAAATCGAATATATGAGCAAAATAACTATCAAGATCAATCTTCCTGGTGGGATTGTATCCACTGGAGATCTTCAGAGTATCCTTCGTGGGGCAGAATCGGCGGGTGCCTCTTCGATCTCCTTTGGAAACAGGCAACAGCTCTATTTTGAAATTGACGAAGATCAGCTGGAAGACCTTGAGCATCATTTTTTTGTTTCAGATACCGTTTACGAGGTGAATGCTAACAACCACCCGAACATGATCAGCTCCTATGTTAGTGAGGACATATTTGACAGCACTGGCTGGCTCCGTGAGGGTGTCTATAAAGACATACTTGATTCTTTTTCTTTCACACCGACTCTGAAAATTAACCTGGTAGACAGCAGTCAAACGTTTATTCCATTTTTTACAGGCAATATTAACTTCATCTCATCTGAGGTAAGTAATTACTGGTATATGTATGTTCGCTTCCCGAAAACCAATCAGATATACTGTTGGTCTTCCCTTATATATTCGGAAGACATATCCGAAATGAGTAAACGAATCGAAAGCGCAATTCTGGAGAGCCCCGCCCTTCGTCATGGTGTTAACGCTGCAGATGATCATTTTCTGGAGGAGAATGTGTCTCCCCTTAGTGGTTCCATCAGGCAATTGCCTTCTTCTGCGCTCAAGCTGCCTTCTTTTCAAATTCCCTGCTACGAAGGGTTCAACCGGTATGGAGATAAATATTGGCTGGGCATTTACCGCAGAAATGAACATTTTTCTATCGGCTTTCTGAAAGATGTCTGCGCTATGTGCGTCCAAACCAGAATAGGCCAGCTATATACTACCCCATGGAGATCTTTATTGATTAAAGGAATTACGGCGGCCGACCACGAACAATGGAAATTTCTGATTTTGAAGCACGGGATACGCACACGACATGCGACTAGTGAACTTAACTGGCAAATTGAAGATCTATGCGAGCCCGGTTTGCATTTAAAGCTCGCCTTAGCTAAAGCATTCGATGAGGAAGACTTGTCTACCGGGGATCTCTGCTTCGCCATTAAGATGAATCCGAAGGCCGGTCTTTTCGGTTCAGTAATCTTAAAGAGGACACACGTGTTGGATGGAACAGAAGAACGCTTTGATATTCTGCATACGGCCGATTTTAATCCAAATTCCAAAAATACCGTCTGCTACCGGAAAGACGTAACTACAGCTGCATTAGCCGAGGTTTTAGCTGAACTCTGCCTTTACTACCAGGATCAGATCGTTTCAGCTATTCACCACAACCACATTGAGCCTGTAAGTGGGGCGGACATCGATACGCTGGACACGGTTTTTCAGTGCACGTTTTGTTTAAGCGTTTACGATGAGAAGACAGGTGACGAACCGGGAGGGGTAGCACCTGGCACACTCTTCGAAGCCCTTCCGGAGACGTTCCGCTGTCCGCTTTGCGAGGCTGAAAAATCCGCCTTTACGGAGATGGAGAGGCATAAAATGTATACCTAAGT
>NZ_JAZQRL010000090.1:0-3680 GCF_045629565.1 Arcticibacter sp. | reverse complement strand
TTTAAACTAAGGTATATTCTTAGCGTCACTGTTCAATTTTTTGAATGGGAAGACCATACCGAGGGGAGTAAGTCAGAATACCTGCCACTGCATTATAGAATTCATAGCTTTCGGGGATTGAAGCTGGAATGAAGATGCCGTGTGTATTTCCATTGCCGTCCTATACCCCTTGCTGTGCAAACACTCAGGTATGGAAAAACGGTTACTCTCGCTCGTATTCACTCTTTTTGTCAGCACAACCCTTCTCGCACAAGCAGACACCAGCAATGTCTTGAAAGAAGTATCCGTTCGTGTGGTTCTTCCCCAGACATTACAGAGCCTGAATCCCGCGCAGCAGATCTCCTCACGCGATTTTAAAAAGCTGGCAGCCTATAACGTAGCCGACGCAATAAGAAATTTCTCCGGAGTCAACATCAAAGATTATGGCGGGATCGGCGGGTTGAAAACGGTGTCCGTCAGGAGCCTTGGCGCAAATCATACCGGTGTTCAACTGGATGGCGTACAAACCAGCGATGCCCAGAACGGACAAATCGACCTGGGCAAAATCAGTCTCGATAACGTCGCCTCCATTACCCTCTATAACGGACATCCCGCTGAGCTGCTGCAGCCTGCCAGGGCCTACTCCTCTGCCAGCATGCTGGTCATAAAAAGCCTGGCGCCTCAGTTCGGGAATGAGAAAAAACAGCGAATCAGACTGGGCTTTAAAACAGGATCCTTCGGCCTTACCCATCCAAGCATTTTATGGCAACGACAAATCAGTAAGCGATCGTACTTAAATGTAAACAGCAGCTGGCAAAAGTCACACGGAAGATATAAGTATAAGGTCGATGGCGATGGGTCTGATACACTGGCTATTCGTACAAACGCACAGCTTAGCACCGTGCAGTCTGACGCGGCATGGTATTGGAACGGAGCAGACAGCAACCGCCTCCAGTTCCGCATCAACTACTCTCATTCAAGCCGCGGACTTCCCGGCGCGGTAGTTTACTATAATCCTCACTCCAATCAGCACCTTTGGAACCGAGATCTTTTCCTTCAAAGCAGCTATCAGCAGCATTTTCGTAACAAGCTGCAGCTTCTGATTAACGCGAAATTTTCCCACAACTATTTACGATACACCGACCCCGATTACCTTAACCAGGCAGGTATTCTGGATGAGCGCTTTAAGCAAACCGAGCTCTATGAGTCTGTCGCCCTAGCCTACCCGGTCTCCACTATCTGGGAAGTTTCCCTCGCCAGCGACCTCACCTACAACAAGCTCGATATGGATCTGTATAACTACGCTTATCCCAGCCGTCTTACATCCTTTAGTGCCCTGTCTTCTAAATTCCTCATCAAGAAACTGAGCATACATGCGACGCTTCTAAACACCACTATAACAGAATGGGCCGAAAAAGGAAGCGCAAGTCCCTCGAAAAGCATTTGGTCGCCCACCATATCGGCTATCTATAAACCCTTTAACGAGGCAGACCTCCGGTTCCGGCTCTTTTACAAGGACATTTTCCGGAATCCGACCTTTAACGATCTGTATTACACCCGTTCAGGCAGACGTGACCTCAAGCCCGAATACGCGGAGCAATACAATGCAGGCCTCACCTACAGTAAGAACTTCAATACCCTGGTCTATTTCCTCAGCTTTACGGCTGATGCTTACTACAACACAGTAAAAGATAAGATCATTGCCATTCCGAACAAAGATCTGTTCACCTGGACGATCATGAACCTCGGAAAAGTCGATATCCGCGGATTGGATCTTGGCATGAAAACCAAGTCGTCATTAGGGCGACAGCTCGATTTCAGCTTATCCGGCAACTACACTTATCAGCGGGCGCTTGACATTACAGACCCCATGTCATCGGTCTATCTCCATCAGATTCCCTACACACCTGAACATACTATCGCCGTCAATGCCGGTATCAGCGGCAAACGATCGGGGCTATTCTATAATCATATCCTCTCCTCCTCACGGTACTACCTCAGTGAAAATTTACCGGAATACTACGTTCCCGGCTTTTCGGTAAGCGATCTATCCTTCAGTCATCAGTTGAAAACTAAATATCCGGTCAGCGTAACTGCTGAAATTAACAATCTTTTCAATCAGTCTTACGCCTTCATACGAAGCTTCCCCATGCCGGGTCGTTCGCTGAGGCTTTCTTTTCAAATCACAATTTAATTATCATGAAGCAATTAAAACAACTAGCTTTTATCGCTCTATTTCTGGGAATAAGCATTTTCCAAAGCTGTAAAAAAGACGATCGTACGGAAACTGAACCTGAACTTCCAAAAGCAGAGCGCAAAGGTATCTATGTACTATGCGAAGGACTTTTTAACGCCAATAATACGTCCCTGAGTTATTTCAACTACGAAGACAGGAGCCTCCTTACCGATCAGTTCTCAAGCGTGAACGGGCGCGGGCTTGGTGATACCGGAAACGACATGAAGCTATACGGATCTAAAATGTATATCGTGGTTAACGTTTCCAGCACACTGGAAATTGTAAACCCCCAAACTGGTGCCTCTATCAAAAAACTTGATCTGAAACAAAATAATGTCGGCAGACAGCCCCGCTACATCACATTTAACAATAACAAGGCCTACATCTCCAACTTTGATGGTACCGTAGCCGTACTCGATACCGCTTCTATGGAAATTGAGCAGTACATCAAAGTGGGCAGGAACCCGGAGCAGCTGGCCATAGCCAACGGGAAACTCTATGTTGCCAATTCAGGCGGTTTAGACTATCCGAATTACGACAATACGGTTTCGGTCATCGACCTGAAAACTTGGAAAGAAATCAAAAAAATCACAGTAGTAGAAAATCCAAGAGGTGTAGTTGCAGACCAGTATGGCGACGTATATGTGCTATCCTCAGGCAATTACGGTAGTATCAAATCAAGCATGGCGACGATAGACAGTAAGACAGACCAGGTAAAAACAGCAGTGGATTTTTCTGGTGGTTTCATGGTGATCAGTGGCGACTACGGATATATTCCCGCGTCTGGGGGTAAGCTGAAGGTTTTCAATGTTAAAACGGAACAGCTGGAGAAGGAGAATTTCATTTCTGACGACACGAAGATCACCAGTCCTTATGGTGTCGCAATTGATGAACTAACGGGAGAAGTGTTCGTAACCGACGCGAAAAATTATACAACAGGTGGTGAAGTGTTCTGCTTCGACAAAGAAGGCAAGAAGAAGTATGCTATAACCGTAGGTATCAATCCCAATAACGTCGTGTTCATTAACAAGTAACTATTTCCTTTTATGCCATGCCCCGCAACAGGTTATGCTGGCTAATTTTAACTTTTAAGATATACAGGTGCTGGCAAGATGCCGACATCTGTATACCTTAAACGAGCCCCTGCGATCAATCGCTATTTACTTCCGTCAACTACACAAATCTTACCCTTTTCCCCTTAAGAACTTCCGGATGGTCATCCTGCTCAGGCTGCCGAGGTAGGTTCCGGCTTTGCTGTATCTCTTGGGCTAAGCGTTTCGCCGTTCCTGTCCTGGCTTGCTGCTCAATACGCTTCTGAAGACCAGCCAGCAGCCGGTTTCCCGCATAGTCTATAACCATCCGGCTCGGCCGTTCTTCTGCGGGGCCTGCTGTGGCCTGTTCAAGCGGGATAAGTCCCGGTTCCTGCCAGCCCGCCACCAGTGCTGCGGGACTGAAAGCCGCGCTG
>NZ_JAZQRL010000089.1:0-22198 GCF_045629565.1 Arcticibacter sp. | reverse complement strand
ACCCCCGCGTTTATGCGTTCCACGAGACGTTATGCTGTGGTCATCATCCTGATCATAGCGGCAATCGTTACTCCTACTCCCGATATTCTGACGATGATAACGGTAAGTTTACCGCTATTCCTGCTGTACGAAGTAAGTATCGTGATTTCGGCGCGTGTAGATAAGAAGAGAACAAAAGATATTGGTTTACGATATTAATTATACATCATGAGTGATAAGATAAGTATAGCGATAGGCTCTGACCATGCCGGTTTTGAGTATAAAGAACTTCTGAGAGCGTTTTTGTCGGCCTACGAAGTCAAAGACTTTGGTACCTACAGCGCAGAATCTGCTGATTACCCTGACTTTGCACATCCGGTAGCTTCGGCTGTGGAAGCGGGCGAGTTCACTTTGGGTATCCTGGTATGCGGTAGTGCTAATGGTGTCGCGATTACAGCAAATAAGCATCAGGGAATACGTGCGGCGATATGCTGGACCGAGGAGATCGCTGAGCTTGCGCGTTTGCATAATAATGCCAATGTGCTTTGCATCCCGGCAAGGTTTGTGTCTACAGATGCAGCGAAGGCGATCACGGAAAAGTTTATTGCTACACCTTTTGAAGGGGGCAGGCATGCTGTTCGTGTAGGGAAGATGTCCTGCTAAGACGTTTGATAGGACGGAGGTAAATAAAAAAAGCGGCACATTTAACAAATGGTGCCGCTTTTCTTTTTGTGGATCTAATCGCTAGAATGTTATCCTGACTGATAGGCCGAATCCTTCTGGGTCAAATTCTGTATTGGGGGTGAACTCGATTGCCGGTTTCCAGTCAAGGGATAAATTGATTGGGGCATCGGTGAATTTAAAATCCAAACCAAGCACTCCGTCGACACTGAATACGAAGTCGTTGTGGTCTGTTGGTTTGTATGTCTGGCTACCGATGGTTGCACCACCACCATAGAACCATTGAAGACCTGGCAGATCGTTGATCGGGTTGTGAACTTCATATAGACCTGTAAGACGGAATGACGAGTGGTCATTTCTGTCCTTGAAATTCAGGATGAAGTCCAAGGCTCTGTCCTGCTGTATAAATGTTTTATACGTTATGCCGTAGGCATTACCTACACGTACACCAAGGGCGTGCTTGTACTGCGCCTGTGCTGTGTTTCCGGCAACTAGTAAGAACCCACCGATTAAAAATGATAATAGAAAATTTTTCATAAACTCATTAAAATGATTTGATAAACTACAAATCTGCCGCTTTATTGTTTTGAGCCAACAGAATAATTATTTGGGGGCAAAAGTATCAGTTTTTAATTAACTAACGTATTAATGTTGTCAGTTAGAGACGAAGGAAGGCCCCAAGTAGTTACACCACAGGGGGAGAAAAAATGAATAAAATTCCTATTTCAGTAGAAATAATGAAATTTGAACTTTAAAAAGATAAATTTGTGATTGCAAGGTCGCGTGGAGCGGCCAATTTTTAAGATATGAGAAGACTAGTATTTGTTGCGTTGTTCTTTGCTGTGATTGGCTCTTCGTGTAGTAAAGTAGAGCACTATGATTGGGAGAAGCAGATGGTAATTGATGAGCAATTAATTAAGGATTTTATCAAGGAGAAAAACCTTGATGCACAAAGGAGCCCAAACGGAGTATATTACGTTATTGAAGAGCCTGGAGAAGGAAACGTAAAATATGCCGCTAATACTACAGTTAAAGCGAAATATGAGGGTCGCTTGCTTAATGGTAAAGTATTCGATTCGAGTACCACAGGTATTAATTTCCCTCTTGGAAACGTGATCCCCGGCTGGCAGGAAGGAATTCAGCTGATACAGAAAGGTGGAAAAATCCGCTTGCTGATACCTTCACCGCTTGCGTACCAGAACAGGAGCCAGGGTATTATTCCGGCAAATGCTGTGCTTGACTTTGATGTTGAGCTTTTAGATGTGATTAACCCTCAATAAATTATAATTGATGAAATTGATTAATAGATATTCTTTTTTAATAGCTCTTGCTTTTGTTGCTGTAATTAGCGCTTGTACAAAAGAATATGCTTCTATCTCGGAAGAGGACGAATCGAACATACAAGCATATATAAGTGCAAACAACTTGTCTATGCAGAAGTTTGACACGACAGGTGCTTACTACTCTGTTGTGAGTGAAGGTACAGGACCCGATCTTGATTATACTCAGCAGCTCCCATTAATTTACACGGTGAAGTCTTTAGATGGCAGGTATACGTCTCAGGATACATTCATCAACCATTATGCGGGTCGGTTTGGTTATTATACTCCAAATGTTTTGAGAGAAACGATTATGGCCAACCTGAAGAAGGAGGGGGGGACGATTCGTGTGCTCGTGCCGTCGCGTAAGGCCTACGGTAGAAACGGAAGTGGACCTATTCCAGGAAATGCGAGTTTGGACTATACGGTAAAGGTTTTGGAGAAAGCCAAGCTGGCGCAATATGAGGATGCGGTAATACAGAATTATTTGAGTAAGAACTCACTATCCGGGTTTACCAAATCCGCAGACAATATATGGTACAAGATCGCTGAGCCTGGCACGGGATCTAAAATAATAGGTCTCGACTCTACTCTGACGTTTAATTATACCGGGAGATTGCTGAATGGTACCGTATTTGAAACGAACGAGGGCGCGTCTACTATTCTTGTGAACTACATCCCTTCCTGGCAAAAGGCTATTCCTCTTATCAAAGAGGGAGGATCTATACGGTTTATAGCGCCTTCATCTCTGTCATATGGGTTAGCAGGGTCGCAGGCTAGTTCAGTTGGACAGGTATCCATTCCTGCGTTTGCACCGCTTGACTTTGAAGTTAAAGTTACCAAGGTTGGACGCTAACTAGGATTTTCGTTTATAGTAAAAGGGCAGCAAATCAAGAATTTGCTGCCCTTTTTGGTGTCCTATGAGTTATTATAACGACTCCGCTGTTAGTTTATTTTACAGAACGGAAATCATGTTCCGGATCGATATTTAACAATGTGTGGTAAATTAAGCTGATCACATTGTCTACATCTTCCTTGTGAACCATTTCAACGGTGGTGTGCATGTAGCGCAAGGGCAGGGAAATCAGTGCTGATACCACGCCATTGTTTGAATAGGCGAAAGCATCGGTGTCTGTTCCGGTCCAACGGGATGACGCTTGTCTTTGGAAGGGAATCGCATTATCTTCTGCGGTCTTTACCAAAAGCTTGTTGAAATTGATCTGAACAGAAGGAGCGTAAGATAATACCGGGCCTTTTCCGCAAGAAAGATCTCCCTGAGTGACCTTGTTGATCATCGGTGTCTGGGTGTCGTGCGTTACGTCTGTCACGATAGCCAAATCGGGTTTAATACGGTTAGCGATCATCTCGGCGCCGCGAAGTCCAACTTCCTCCTGTACCGCATTGACGATATAAAGGCCGAAAGGTAGTGTTTTGTTGTTTTCTTTAAGCAGTCGCGCAACTTCAGCAATCATGAAGCCTCCGACCCGGTTGTCTAAAGCTCTGCCGAGGTAATAGCGGTTGTTGAGCACCATGAATTCATCTTCATAGGTGATCACGCAACCGACATGAATACCGAGTGCTTCGACTTCTTCCTGTGACGTACAGCCGCAATCGAGAAAAATATTCTTTAACGTTGGCGCTTCTTCTTTCTCTCCGCTGCGGGTATGAATGGCAGGCCATCCGAATACCGCTTTAACGGTTCCTTTGTCGGTATGGATGTTTACGCGCTTGGAGGGCGCGATCTGGTGGTCAGAGCCGCCGTTCCTGATTACGTAGATCAAACCGTCTTTGCTGATGTAGTTGACAAACCAGGAAATTTCGTCTGAATGTGCTTCAATCACTACCTTAAATTCGGCTTCCGGATTGATTACTGCTACCGCTGTTCCATAGTTGTCCACAAAATGTGAATCAGCATAGGGTTTGATATAATCTAACCAAAGTCGTTGTCCTTCCCACTCAAAGCCAGTAGGTGAGGGATTGTTGATATATGTTTCTAAAAATTGAAGTGACTGTTCGGTCACGACCGGAACATGTTCTTTATTGTTGTCGTTATCCATAAATCGAAGTTTATATGAGGGTCAAAATTAGCTAATTGAAATTTGACTGAGAAGCTTTGCTATAAAAACAACTCTACGATTACAAAGTCTATTCCGTCACGGCTGAAGCATTCACCGGTTTCTGCGAAGCCGAAACGCTTATAAAGTTGCAGAGCATCTTTGCGGGCGTTACACCAGATGCGCTCGACGTGATGCGCTTTGCTGTAGGCGAGGATATATTTAAGCATTTGGCTGCCATACCCCTTCCCTTGCTCTTGAATAAGTGTTGCGAATTTGCGGAACTGTAGTTCGTTATCGTTCATAAACAGGGAAACTACGGTGACCAGTTTCTGTCCATTGTCAAACAGGCCAAGGTGTGTTCCCCGTGGATCATCGGTGAGGGAGACGTCGGTTAAGCTCTTGCCTGGGTACATTACATCCCGTCTGACGGGCAGGACTTGCTCGATCGGAATTTCCCGGACGGTCATGTGATGTAGGGGTATTTGACTTCGGTAAGATAAAGTCCACATGCAGGGACTGAACTTCCGGCATTTGAACGGTTTTTGCTTTTAATGATATCGTGTATGCTTTCGGGGGGCGTGATTCCTTTGCCGATCAGGACAAGGGTACCGACAATGGCTCTGACCATGTTTCTGAGGAAACGATCAGCTGAAATGTGAAACACAAGATGATCGTCCCTTTCGATCCAGAGGGCCCGTGTGATTTTGCAGTTGTTGGTAAAGACTTGCGTATTGGATTTGCTAAAGGCGCTGAAGTCTGTATAAGACATCATATACTGAGCAGCCTGATTCATCTTTTCGATATCAAGTTTGTCTTGCAGCAGCCACGAGCGGTTGTATTTAAATGGGTCTTTGTGCCTGTGTATGTGGTATTCGTATGACCTGAGTGTGGCATCAAAGCGGGCATGGGCTTGCGGACCGGTCTCAATTATTCGTTTGACTGCAACCTGATAGGGAAGGAGTGAATTGAGGCTGTTTAAAAACTTCCTGCTGAGTAGATCATGGTGATGAGGTTCTGATACGGCATTGAAGTGGGCGAAGAATTCATTGGCGTGTACGCCGGTGTCGGTTCTGCCGCATCCGAGTGTTTCGATCTTCTGCCGCAGGATGGTGGAAAGTGCTTTGTCCAGAGCTTCCTGAACGGTATAAGCGTTGGGCTGGATCTGCCATCCGTGGAAAGAGGTGCCGTCGTAGGCGAGTTCAGCAAAATACCGCATATCGGTTCAAAAATAATCATAGAAAACTAATTCGAGACTATTTTTGTTCTTGCCCTGAGTCTACCTTTCAACATAATATGTATTTTAGCAGACACGATTAAATTATGTTACAACGTATCCAAACCCTGTGGTTGCTCTTGTCAACCACCATGATTCTCCTTCTTTTTTTATTCCCTTACCTACAGATCTTTAATGCTATGGGAACTCCTAAAGTAATTAAGGTTACAGGGATTTATGAAAATATTGGCGGACAGATTGTGAAAACCGAAGACTTTACGCTGATCACCATTGTGACGGTATTACTGGCCTTGGTGCCTATGGTGATGGTGTTTATGTATAAGGACAGGAAGCGTCAGATAGTGACCGGCTATGTTGCCATTTTATTGATTCTCGCCTATAGTTTTTGGCTGGCTGCTACAGCTACCGCATCTCTGGGCGATGTTCAGCTGCAGTTTCAAAATTATGGTCTCGGTATCATCTTTATTCCACTGTCCATTTTATTTATTATATTGGCTTTAAGAGGAATACGTAGTGATATTAGATTGTTGAAATCTGCCGATCGCTTGCGTTGATACGCGATTTAGATGCCGGCAGCCACTTTTTTTAACTTTTTTTATTATCTTTGTAGAATACCGGCAATACAGTCGGTTTTTTATTGTTATCATGAACCCATTTAGTACACTGGGTATCCGTCATGATATTGTTAATGCCATAACTGATCTGGGATTTGAAAATCCCACGCCAATCCAGGAACAATCGATCCCGGTTTTACTTTCAGGCAGCAACGATTTTGTCGGATTAGCCCAAACCGGCACAGGGAAAACTGCGGCCTTCGGCCTTCCCTTGTTAGAATTAGTAGACTTTGAAAAGAATTACCCACAGGCGCTTATTTTGTGTCCGACCCGTGAGTTATGTCTACAGATTACCAATGACATAAAGAATTATTCAAAAAATTTAAGTAATGTAAATGTTGTTGCCGTTTACGGTGGCGCGAGTATTACTGATCAGCTTCGGCAGATTAAACGCGGCGTACAGATTGTTGTCGCTACCCCTGGCCGTATGCTTGATATCATCAATCGTAAGGCTATTGATTTTTCTCAGGTTCGCTACGTTGTTTTGGATGAAGCCGATGAGATGCTCAATATGGGATTCCAGGAAGATATCGACGTGATTCTTTCTACCACACCTAACGACAAAAAAACCTGGTTGTTCTCTGCAACTATGCCTGCAGAGGTTCGTCGGATCGCTAAGAAATACATGACTGATCCGCATGAATTAACCATGGGTAAACAAAATACAGGTAATGCTAATATTGATCATGAGTACTTCATTGTACGTGCCCGTGATAAATATGCTGCCTTTAAGCGGATTGTGGATTTCAATCCTGAGATCTTCGGTATCGTATTTTGCCGTACCAAGATTGAAACGCAGGAGATTGCAGAAGCCCTGATTAAAGACGGATATAATGCCGATTCTTTACATGGTGACCTTTCTCAGCAACAGCGTGACAAGGTAATGAAGCGTTACCGTGAGAGAAGCCTTCAGTTGCTGATAGCAACAGACGTAGCGGCTCGTGGTATTGACGTGAATGACGTTACTCACGTGATTAACTACTCTCTTCCTGATGAGATTGAGAACTATACACACAGAAGTGGCCGTACAGCACGTGCGGGTAAATCAGGTGTTTCTATCGCAATCATCAACGCGAAAGAGGTTGGTAAGATTAGACAGATTGAGCGTGTGATTGGTAAGAAGTTCACGAAGATTGAGGTTCCAAGCGGATTTGATGTTTGTGAGAAACAGCTTTTTGCATTGATTCACCGTGTGCATAATGTGGAGGTGAACGAGGCGCAGATTGAGTCTTATATTCCGAGAATTATGGATGACTTCGCTGAGTTAAGCAAGGAGGAAGTGATCAAACGTTTTGCTTCTCTGGAGTTCAACCGTTTCCTTGATTATTACAAGAATGCTCCGGATTTGAATGCCCCTTTACAGGACGATCGCTTCAGCGAGCGTTCGGGTGAGCGTTCTGGCAGACCCGGACGTGCTTCGAGTGGCGACTACACCCGGTTGTTTATCAACCTGGGATCTGTAGATGACTTTACGCGTGGTGACATGCTCGGGTTCATCTGTAATAACGCCAAGATCAGTGGAAAGTCGATTGGTAAGATCGACCTTAAAGGTGTCTATACTTTCTTTGAAGTAGAAAATTCGGTTGCTGAAACCGTTCAGCAGAACTTTAAATCTGTTGATTTCAAGGGTCGTGATGTTCGTATAGAACTTGCGGGTGACCGTGATGGTGGCGGCCGTGAAGGCGGTGGCGGCAGTCGCGAGCGTCGTAGCAGTGGCAGCCGTGAGCGTAGCGGTGGCTACCGTGATTTCTCAGGAAAGCGCAGAGATGATCGTGGAGGAAGCGGCAGATCTTCAGGTGGAGATCGCGAGCGTCGGAAACGATTCTAAGCAGATATAAAAAGGCGGCCATTGATGATCAGTGGCCGCCTTTTTTTGTGGCTTATTTTGAAAGTTCTTGTTAGCAGGGGTTAATCTGCGAGATAAACCCTTTTTCCTTCTGCGTTTTCATAAAATTGTCTATCGTACATATCTATATAGACATCTTCTCCGTTGGGTCCTTTGACATGGTGGAGAAACCGGTCTTTTAATTTATTGCCGTATTGTACGAGACGATTGCCCAGTCCTTTTGCTGAATGGAGCAGCTCATCGGCCTCGTCTCTTTTGTAAATAAGGGCAATTATCGCCGCGGAGGCGGCTCCTGCTATTACACTCCAGATGATCACGTTTTTCATGGTTATATAGGTTTAAAGATTTAAACAGCATTGCCATGGGGAAAGTTTGACCAAAATCAGGAAAGTTGATCTGCAAGAAGTTTCATTTCAATGGACGGGGAGTGTTTCTCATAGAGAATGGCATAAACAGCCCTGCATATCGGCATGTTCACCTTGTACTGTTTGTTGATGTGGTGCAATGACTTGGAAGCGTAATACCCTTCGGCGACCATGTTCATTTCCAACTGGGCGGAGCGCACGTTGTATCCTTTGCCGATCATATTTCCGAACGTTCGGTTACGGCTGAATTGGGAATAGGCGGTTACCAGAAGGTCTCCCAGATAGGCTGATTCCTTGATGTCACGATCTATAGGGTGAACGGTGTTTACGAAGCGGCTGATCTCCTGGATTGCATTGGATATGAGTACCGATTGGAAATTGTCGCCATAGCCTACGCCATGGCAGATGCCGCTTGCCACAGCATAGATATTCTTGAGTACCGCGGCATATTCTGTGCCGTAGATATCATCTGATACATTGGTTTTGATATATCGGGTATTGACCAGGCTGGCGAATTCTGCAGCGAGTGTCTGATCGGGAGAAGCAATTGTGAGATAGGAAAGTTTTTCTAAAGCCACCTCCTCTGCATGACAAGGGCCGCTGAGTACAACGATGTCGTGAAACGGAACCTCAAAAGTCTTATTCATGAATTCGCCGATGATCATGTTGTCTTCAGGTACAAATCCCTTAATAGCAGAGATGACCTTTTTTCCTTTGAAGCTGCCTGGGCTGAGAGTCGACAGCACTTCCTTTAGAAAGGCCGCTGGAATATTGAGCAGGATCATGTCGCACTTTTCAATAACCTCAACCAGGTTGCTGGTGATGTTTGTTGCAGGGACTTTGATCTCTATAGAACTGAGATAGCTCCCGTTGTGCTTGTATTTCTTTATATGCTCAATATTTTCTTCGTCGCGCATCCACCAGAAAATCTCCTTCGGTTTTCTGTTATCAGTCAACATCTTGATGTTAGCTGTAGCCCAGCTTCCTCCCCCAATAACTGCTATTTTTGTGCTCGTATTCATAACTGAAAACCGCAAGTTTACGAATTAAAAAGCAAATCTTGCGCCCATTCGGTTTTAACAAAAGATGTTATGACCGAATAGGCGCATACGTAGCAGAAAGTGGTTCGGATAGGAATGGCTACTTCTTAGGTTCGCCCTCAAACAGTTTATCCCGGCTTACTTTTTCAACAGCGATGCTGTCTTTAAGCGTTTTAGAAATTGCACTGAATGGTGCGGAAACAATCTCCTCGTTGCCTTTAAGTCCGCTCTTGATGATAATGTAAGTGTCGTTTTGGATACCTGTAGTTACAGGAATTTGTCTGACCAAACCCTTAGCATAGGTAAAAACGTATTCTTTTACTTTGGGCTTGTCTTTGTCGTCTTTCTTTTCTGAATCTGCGTTCTTTGCATCTGCGTTCATATCTTCCCTTGTGGTTACTGATTGGATAGGTACAGAGATGCCGGTGGCTTTTTCAGTTTGAATGTCGACTGTTGCCGACAGGCCCGGAAGGAAAGGGGATTTAGCCTGCTCCCTGTCTTTCATGTAGGCAGCGTAGGACTCCGGCAGAATGCGGATCTTTACGCTGAAGTTCGTTACCTGATCGGTGCTTTCGCCAACGATATTGGCTGAGCTTGCGATTTCAGTAACCTTGCCCTGGAATTTCTTTTCCTGAAAAGCGTCGACCTCTATATCAGCAAGATCTCCCACAGAAACGCGGTTGATGTCGTTTTCGTTTACATTGACATTCACTTCCATGGAATTGAGGTTAGAGATACGCATAATCTCCGTTCCTGCCATCTGGGCAGTACCAACAACTCTCTCACCCAGTTCTACGGAAAGTTTGGATACGACACCATCTACAGGTGCGTAAATGGTGGTACGGTCGAGGTTATCTGCAGCTTCTTTCACGAGAGCCTGTGATTGTTGTACGCCGTAACCTGAGCCAATAATATTTTGGCGCAGTGCCTCGAGGTTCGCTCTTGCACTCTGATACTCGGCCTGAGCTGCGTCGTATTCGGCTGCCGAAAGTACTTTCTGCTTGAACAACTCCGTGCTGCGCTTGTAGCTGGCTTCTGTATTTTTGAAAGTCGCTTCTGCTTGTTTTAATTGCTGACGTGCTGAGGCTAAAGCTGCTCTTTGGGTATTGAGGGAGGCAACTGCGCGGTCATAACCGGATTGAAGGATGTCAGGTCGGATCTTGCATAAAAGCTGACCTTTCTTTACAACGTCGCCTTCTTTTACATCAAGCTTCACTATTTCGCCTGAGACTTCAGAGCTAAGCTTAACCTCTATTTCTGCCTGTATTTTTCCGCTTGCAGATACGGTTTCGATGATGCTTCTTTTTTCAGCCTTTTCAGTAGCAACCAAGACTTTATCACCTGAGCCTATCCAACCCATTTTGAATGCAATAGCAAGTAATACAACTATACATACAACTCCGATAAGGACGTATCTGACGGTGCGTTTTTTTCTTTTTTTGGGTTCCATTTGGTGGCTTTATAAATTAAAATGTTAACGGATTACCGAGGTAAAAGTCGATAATTTTATTTCTGAAAATAAGGTCATATCTGGCCTGGATAACATCAAACTGCTTTTGGTTCAGATCCGTTTGCGCCTGGTTGAAGTCTAATGAATTAACAAGACCTACGTCATATCGTTTGCTGATGGCGTCAAATGCTGTCTTCGAAGACTCGAAGGCAGTTGATGCAGACATGAAACGGCTCTGTGCAGCCCTAAGGTCGGTCACGGCCTGATAGATCACTTTATTGAAATTATTGCGTGCCAGCTGCTCGGTAACCTTTGCGTTCTGATAGGTAATCTTGGCGCGTCTGACTCCGATGCGTGCGGAGTAACTATTGAATATCGGAATGCTGAGCGTAAGGCCTACCGCTTGATTAAAGTTCTCGTCGAGCTGGTCTTTAAAGCTTGTTTTCTCAAAGGTACTGGCATATTCTGGTGTTAATACACGCTGATTTGTTCCTTCCAGGAAGCCAATGACCGTGTTTTGGCCAGTTAATTCACGACTAAGCAGACGTTGTCTGTTGTTGGAATAGCCAGATCCGATACTTCCGCTGAAAGAAAGGCGCGGATATAGAGACGATTTGGCGACGTCTACTGCCTTTAGTGCTGCCAGGGTTCTGTTTTGTGCAAGCCTGACATCCGGGTAATTTTCTGCTGCCTTAGCATATATGTCTGCCGCGGCATATTTGGTATTGATCTCGCCGATTTCATTAATTACCGGCTGAACAACTTTGAATTCTGCTGCGGGGTCGCGTTCCATGAGCTGTGCCAGATTCAGTTTGCTGATCTCCAGTTGATTTAATGAGTTGGTGATATTCAGTTCTGCGGTAGCATATTGCGCTTTTGCCTGGGAGAGATCAGCAAGTGTCTTGCTGCCCACATCAAATTGTTTTTGTTCCCTGTCAAGTTGAAGTTTAGCAAGCTGAAGCTGTTGCTGTGACGCGAGCAGCAGGTCTTCATTGCTGAGCACCTGCAGGTATGTAGTTACAACAGTAAGCGATAAATCATTCTGGATCTTCCGGGTATTGCTTTTATCCGCTTCCAGCTGATATTTGTACTGCGACACCTGATGCCAGAGTCTGAATCCCTGGAAGATAGGAAGGGAGGTGCTGAGGTTTCCATTCGAGGAAGTGGTTTGCTGATTTACAAACTCATAGGTTAAGGGGTCAACGTTTCGACCGAAATTGAAGTTTAGGTTTCCTCCTGCATTAAGGGTAGGGTAGAAGAAGAGTTTCGATTCTTTGAGATTTTCTTCCGAAAGCGCTTCACTCAACTGCGCCTGCTTAATTTGCAGGTTGTTTTGCAAGGTCAAAGCTACTGCCTGTTCAAGCGTTATGCTTTCCTGCGCAAAAGCGGAGCCTGATAAAAGCGTACAAAAGGCTGTTGCAAATGCAGCGATGCCCGTTCTATAGATGGATCTTCTGAGAGTCATTTCAGGCTAATAATTTGTAGTATTGCACATTCTCTATAATATGTATCTCGTTAAAACTCCTTTCTGGCTGCGACTTATCTATCCTTCTCTCTTGTGGAGGAAATTAAACGATTCAAATAAGATTTATATCACCTTTGACGATGGTCCTATCCCGATTGTTACAGATTTCGTTATTAATACATTGAAAATCTACCAGGCTTCCGCTACTTTCTTTTGTATCGGGGATAATATAAGAAAACATCCTGAGGTTTTTCAGCGGTTAAGGCAAGAAGGACATAGTATCGGCAATCATACGTTTAATCATTTAAGGGGATGGGATACGGATGATGAGGTCTATCTGGACAACATAAAAAAGTGTCATTCGCTGGTTCAATCGAATCTCTTGCGCCCGCCTCACGGCAGGATAAAGAAATCACAGATCAGCCGGGTGAGAGAGGCTTTTCCTGCCATGGAGATTATTATGTGGGATGTGCTATCGGGTGACTTTGATCAAAAGCTGAGTCCGGAAAAGTGCCTTCAGAATGTTATCAGATATACACGTCCCGGTGCAATAATCGTTTTTCATGATAGTTTAAAAGCCTTTGACCGCCTGGAGTATGTGTTACCCAAGGCCCTGGAATATTGGAAAGACAAAGGATATGTTTTTGAGAAGTTGTGACACTACCCTTCCGAGAGGATGTAAATACCTGTTGTAACCTTAATTAGAACTTTTCCAAATAATAATTGTAATATGATACAGGTCAGGCTCTCATTCATTTTTTGTAAATTCGCATGAATTTAACCTAAGTAGGTTAAGTTCTTTATATGTAAACCCCTTAATACAAAAATCATAATGGCATTTGATATAGAAATGATCCAGAAGGTTTACAGCAATTTGGAAAGCCGTATTGAAGCTGCCAAGAAAGTTGTTGGAAAACCCCTTACCCTAACTGAAAAAATCCTTTATTCTCATTTGTGGAACGGTAATCCGGAGGAAGTATATACCCGGGGGACATCTTATGTTGACTTTGCACCTGACCGCGTAGCGATGCAGGATGCGACTGCGCAGATGGCTCTTTTACAATTCATGCAGGCAGGCAGGCCTCAGGTTGCAGTACCTTCAACTGTGCATTGTGATCACCTGATCCAGGCGAAGGTTGGTGCTAGCGAGGATCTGGCAATTGCCAACAACGCGAACAAGGAAGTTTATGATTTCCTTTCTTCTGTTTGTAATAAATATGGACTTGGTTTCTGGAAGCCGGGAGCTGGTATTATTCACCAGGTAGTTCTGGAGAATTATGCTTTTCCTGGTGGAATGATGATCGGTACTGACTCGCATACACCTAATGCAGGTGGTTTGGGTATGATTGCTATTGGTGTTGGTGGTGCTGACGCTTGCGACGTGATGGCTGGTTTTGCATGGGAGTTGAAGTTTCCTAAGCTGATCGGTGTTAAGTTAACCGGAAAAATGTCTGGCTGGACGGCAGCTAAAGACGTTATTCTGAAAGTTGCCGGTGTTCTTACCGTTAAGGGTGGAACCGGATGTATCGTAGAATACTTTGGAGAAGGCGCACGGTCATTATCTGCAACAGGTAAAGCGACTATCTGTAACATGGGTGCTGAAATCGGCGCTACTACATCTATTTTCGGATACGATGAGAAAGCTGAAGATTACCTGCGTGGTACTTCAAGAAGTGATATTGCCGATCTGGCTAACCAGGTAAAGGCTCACCTAACCGGTGATGATGAGGTTTACGCTAATCCTGAGCAGTATTTTGATCAGGTAATTGAAATTAATCTCTCTGAGCTTGAGCCACATATTAACGGCCCTTTTACTCCGGACCTGGCATGGCCTATCTCTAAGTTTGCGGCTGCTGTTAAAGAACATAACTGGCCTGCAAAACTGGAAGTTGGTTTAATAGGTTCTTGTACAAATTCTTCTTACGAAGATATTACAAGAGCGGCGTCTCTTGCGCAACAGGCGGTTGATAAAGATCTTTTGACTAAGGCTGAATATACTGTTACTCCGGGGTCTGAGCTGGTAAGATATACGGTTGAACGCGACGGCTACCTGGATACTTTCGAGAAAATTGGCGGTGTTGTATTAGCGAATGCTTGTGGCCCATGTATCGGTCAGTGGGCTCGTCACACAGACGATCCTGCCCGCAGAAACTCTATTATTACCTCCTTCAACAGGAACTTCGCTAAGCGTAATGACGGTAACCCGAACACTCATGCTTTCGTGGCGTCTCCAGAGATTGTGACAGCATTAGCTATCGCTGGCGATTTGACTTTCAACCCGCTTACTGATACTCTTGTTAACCAAAAGGGAGAGTCTGTACGCTTGGATGAGCCACAGGGACTGGAAATGCCTATCAAAGGTTATGCAGTAGAAGACGCTGGTTACCAGGCTCCGGCAGAAGATGGTAGCGCGGTTAGCGTTATCGTTGACGAGGCATCAAGCAGACTACAGCTGCTGGCTCCGTTCCCGGCTTGGGAAGGAACAGATCTTAAAGGTCTTCGCCTCCTGATCAAAGCAAAAGGTAAATGTACTACTGATCATATTTCTATGGCTGGTCCATGGCTGAAGTTCAGAGGGCATATTGACAATATTTCGAATAACATGCTTATCGGTGCTGTAAACTACTTTACCGAGCAGACTGACTCGGTTAAGAACCAGTTGACCGGCGAGTATGGTCCGGTTCCTGCTACGCAGAGAGCTTATAAAGCAGCAAACATCGGTACTATTGTTGTTGGAGATGAGAACTACGGTGAAGGATCTTCACGTGAGCATGCCGCCATGGAACCTCGTCACCTGGGTGTTCGTGTGATTCTGGTTAAGTCTTTTGCTCGTATCCATGAAACTAACTTAAAGAAACAGGGTATGCTGGGCATTACGTTTGCTGACCCTGCAGATTATAATAAAATTCAGGAGAATGACGTGATCGATATTGAAGGCTTAACTTCTTTCGCTCCAGGAAAGCAGCTTAAGGTTGTTCTTCATCATGATGATGGTAAAACGGAGTCATTTGCCGTGAACCATACTTATAATGAGCAGCAGATCGAGTGGTTCAAGGCTGGTGCAGCTTTAAACCTGATTCGCATGAACAAGGTTTAATAGAGAGTTCAATATTTGGAAACCTGCCGGCTATGCCGAGCAGGTTTTTTTATGTATTTCCATGCTCGCTGGCTGAGTTGCCGGTAGTAAAAAGAAAGTCCCGCTTTGGATGATCCAAGCGGGACTTTCTTTTTATAAGGGGAGTTTGAGTAGGGTATGGAATTACCCTAATTTAGCAAGTTCTTCTGCCATTGCAGCACCAATTTCAGCAGGTGACTCGACTACACGAATACCACACTCTGTCATGATACGCATTTTTGCAGCTGCGGTATCATCATCACCACCAACGATCGCACCGGCATGGCCCATACGACGTCCTGCAGGAGCAGTTTGCCCGGCGATGAATCCAACAACAGGCTTAGTGCCGTTTTCCTTGATCCATCTCGCGGCTTCTGCTTCCATGCCACCGCCAATCTCACCGATCATAATGATACCTTTAGTCTCAGGATCTTCCATAAGAAGCTTTACAGCCTCAACCGTAGGAGTTCCGATAATTGGGTCACCACCTATACCGATCGCTGTTGTAATGCCAAGACCTGCTTTAACAACCTGATCAACGGCTTCGTATGTTAGCGTTCCGGATTTAGAAACAACACCGATAGAGCCTTTCTTGAATATAAAGCCTGGCATAATGCCAATTTTAGCTTCGTCGGCCGTAATGATACCAGGACAGTTAGGGCCTATAAGACGGCAATCTTTACCTTCAATATATTCTTTTACAAGGATCATATCTTTGGTAGGGATACCTTCTGTGATACACACGATAACTTTAATTCCAGCTTCTGCTGCTTCAAGGATAGCGTCAGCAGCGAAAGCAGGAGGTACGAAAATAATCGATACATCTGCTCCAGCCTGATCAACAGCCTCTTTTACAGTGTTGAATACCGGTCGGTCAAGGTGTGTTTGTCCTCCTTTTCCGGGAGTAACACCACCTACAACCTGGGTTCCGTACTCAATCATTTGACTTGCATGATACGTACCTTCGTTGCCGGTGAAGCCCTGAACGATAACTTTTGAATTCTTATTAACTAATACACTCATTGGTCGGATTTTAAGATATGCAAAACTAAGACAATAGGCCTAAAAGCCAAACCTTTTTGTCAGGATACAGTAGTTTTTTCGATTCCCAGAGAATTAAACTGAAGATCAAACAGTCTTTTGTAAAGTCCATTAAGTTGCAGCAGTTCCTGATGAGATCCGATCTCGCGGATTTCACCCTGGTCGAGTACGATGATCTTATCTGCCTTTTGAACTGTCGATAATCTATGGGCAATTACAATAGAGGTTCTTCCTTTCATAAGCTTTTCGAGTGTAGATTGAATCAGTAGCTCCGTTTCTGTATCAACGGAGGATGTCGCTTCATCGAGGACCAGGATCTTTGGGTTATATATCAATGCCCTGATAAACGAAATCAGCTGTGCCTGTCCCGCAGATAAAGTAGCTCCTCGTTCCATTACATTGTAATCGTATCCGCCGGGTAGTCTCTCTATGAAGTCGTGAGCTCCCGCTTCTTTAGCTGCCTCAATAACTCGTGATTTCGGAATATCCGGATTACCCAGTGTGATGTTTTTTTCAATAGTATCAGAAAAGAGAAATACGTCCTGGATTACGGTTGCGATTTGAGAACGAAGATAAGGAATGGTGTATTCCTTTATGTCTTGATCGTCTATTTTAATTGAGCCTTTACTGATAGTGTAAAATCGATTGAGGATGTTGATAATAGACGATTTTCCGGCGCCGGTAGCACCTACGATTGCCAGTGTCTGTCCTGGCCTGATCTCAAAGTTGATGTTTTTCAAAACCCACTTTTCCTCAGTATAGGAGAACCAGACGTCTTTAAAGGTAATGGCTCCATTGGTAATCCCTTTTTTAAGTGTCCCCGTGTCCTCCTCGTATTCCGTGCTGTCAAGTAATGAGAATACTCTTTCTGCGCCTACCATTCCCATCTGAAGGGTGTTGAATTTGTCGGCCAGTTCCCTGATAGGGCGGTACATCAGGTTTATGAACATAATGAACGAAACGATTACCCCGGGGGAGAGATTATGCTCGAGAATAGACTTGGAGCCGTACCATACCAATAGCCCCAGGGAAAGAGAAGATATGATTTCAACAACTGGAAAGAATATAGAATAGTACCAGTTTGAACGGATATGTGCATCGCGGTGCTTCGCATTAATTTTTTTAAACTTGTGTAGTTCCTGTCGTTCCCTCGCGAAGTACTGTATGATACTCATGCCGGATATGTGTTCCTGAAGGAACGTATTTAAATGGCTTACCTGTGTTCTTACTTCCTGAAAGGCTGACTTGATAGCCTCTTTAAAAATATATGTAGCAAGCATAAGCAATGGCATCGGGATTAGCACGACGAGTGTCAGTCGCCAGTCAATCCATAGCATTACGCCGAGGATGGCTACCAGTTGAAGTATGTCGCCAATAATGACAATCAGACCTTCTGAGAATATGTCGGCTATTGTTTCCAGATCGGAGACTGTTCTTGTAATCAGCTGCCCGATGGGAGTCCGGTCGAAGAACCGAAGTTTTAGCTTGGTGATGTGATTAAACACGTTAATCCGCAGATCCCTGATGGTGGATTGCCCCAGGGCGTTGGTGAGAAACGTATGAAAATACTGAACAATCGTTTGAAGCAGCAGTAAGAGAAGTAGCAAGATCGTCATGAAGCCTAGTCCTGGAGCATCATTTTCAAATACATACTCGTCAAGTGCGTATTGGATAAGAAAGGGTCTTAGGGGTGCAAGTATTGCAAGTGATACAGTCAGAACGACACACCATATGAATTGCTTTTTGTAGGGTTTTATATAAGTATAAATCCGCTTCAACAAATTGATATCATATGCTTTTCCTGCGTTCTTGGCCATCAAATAGTTATTGAAACACGAAATTAAACAATTTTCTTGCCCCTTCTGTCACACAAGTCTGATTTGCGCCTGATGCACAAGTTGTGTAAAAAAAGCATCGGGAAGCTTATTAATAAATTAATCTTAATATTTTCGCAGGACAACAATGATCACCCATGTCAGAATTAAAATATCCCTTCATTTTACTAATATCGCTCCTTTCGTTCAGCTTTGCCTTTGCTCAGGGAGAAATTGATGAACGTGCGATGATCTTCAAGATGAAAGGGCTCGAGGTCGCCACAAAAGATTCTTCTTTTTATGCGAATTTCCGCTTCAGAATGCAAAACCGGATAGGGGCGTATACTAATGGAGGAGATGACTTCGGAATATCGGAATTCGACGCTCGGGTAAGACGTCTGCGACTAAGAGCAGACGGTTATGTACTCAGCCCAAAGCTTGGCTATAGCATCCAGCTTGCCTTTACCCGCAGTGATCAGGATTTTGACAATACAGGAATCGCTAACATTGTGCGTGACGCCGTTGTTTTTTACCACTTTACCGATAACTTTTATGTTGCTTTCGGCCAGAATAAGCTTCCGGGAAACCGCCAGAGGGTTAATTCATCGGGACAGCTGCAGTTCGCCGAGCGATCTATAGTAAACGGGGCTTTCACAGTCGATCGAGACTTCGGTTTAAAGGCTTATTATAATAATAAAATAGGCTCAGTTCCTTACCGTTTAAAAGGTGCGATATCAACTGGTGAAGGTCGAAGTGTCAATGATTCCGACAACGGCCTTGCATATACCGGAAGGGCTGAAATACTGCCATTGGGATTGTTTAAAAATGAAGGTGACTATTCTGAAGGAGATCTCGAAAGAGAGGAAACCCCTAAGTTGGCAATAGGAGCCGGTTATAGCTATAATGTGCGTACAAACCGAACAGGCGGACAGCTAGGTAAAGACCTTTACGCAGCCAGAGATATGGGAACTGCGATGCTTGACCTGATTTTTAAATACAACGGTTGGGCATTTCAATCTGAATACATGAGCCGGGATTCGGATGACCCCCTGACGTTCAGTGAAGATGGTGATGTAAGATACGTGTATAATGGCTGGGGGATAAATAATCAAATATCTTATATCTTTAGAAGTAACTTCGAAACCGCGTTTCGTTATTCTCTTTTACAGCCTGAGGATGAAACGGTTAGATATGAACGACAGACCGAAGTTCTTGAACTCGGATTGTCTAAATATCTTAGAAGTCATCGAATTAAGGCACAGTTCAACCTAAACTATAATACAGAAGACGGAAAGATGAATGTTCAGGATAGAGATAACTATTGGGGAGCCTTATTTCAAATAGAGTTGGGAATTTAATTCTGTTTTTTTGTAATAATTTTATTAAAACTACCGTTTTTGTTAACAACGGCGGGTCTATTTTGTTAGATTTGTTTAAGAACGCAAAACAAAATGAAGAAATTTATTGCGAAAAAAGTATTCAGCATTATTTTCTTATCCATCTTCATGAGCAAGATGGTCATTTCTGTAGCGCCTTTAGTAATAGCTCATATTGACTCTGAAAGTATGAACGCAGTGATCATGCAATTGGAGATTGAGCATCCAAAATCATCAGACGTCAAAGATTCCGCAATGAAGGAATTCTTGAATCTCAACACGCTCAAGATAGGATCTATAAGTCCGGTCCTTGTCCTGATGCGTGTTTTTATAGATGACCATACTAAGCACATTCGCGTGTTTTATCCTTCCGTACCAACGCCGCCTCCTAACGTTTAATCCTCTTTTTACTTTGTTATCAGCTCGCTGATATTCTTTATTAGTTAATTAATAGGATTGTTCTACTTAATAGCAGATTATTTATGCCTGCATCAAAAGGCGTTGGGAAATATTTCTCAGCTCAAAATTTAAAGAAGGACCTCCCCGCAAGTCTTGTGGTCTTCCTGGTTGCATTACCATTATGCCTGGGAATCGCTCTTGCTTCTGGAGCTCCATTATTCGCCGGTTTATTAACCGGAATCATCGGAGGTATAGTGGTTGCCGCAATAAGTGGCTCTCAATTAAGCGTCAGCGGCCCGGCGGCCGGCCTGACCGTCATCGTTTTCACTTCCATCGCGCAGCTTGGGGGGTATGAAATATTTTTGCTCGCGTTGGTAATTGCAGGTGTTTTGCAGGTGGCTTTAGGCTTCCTGAAAGCCGGTACCATCGCGAACTTCTTCCCTTCATCAGTAATTGAGGGGATGCTAGCTGCAATTGGAATCATTTTAATCATGAAGCAGATCCCTTACGCACTAGGGTATAACGCTGATTTTGAGGGAAGTGAGACCTTTCAGTCTGGCGGATCAAACACGTTTTCGGCAATCTCAGACGCCCTGAGTATGATCACGCCCGGGGCGGTAGTAATCAGTGTGCTGTCACTGCTTGTCTTGATATATTGGAATAAAATCAAGAAGGTTAATGTAGTTCCTGCCCCTCTCGTTGTGGTTATTATCGGAATTGTTCTGAACATGGTATTTAAAGGAACCACTTTCGAAATTGATACCGTTCATTTGGTGCAGGTACCTGTCGTAAACTCTTTTAGCGAATTTACCGGGCTGTTCATGACACCAGATTTTAGCCAGATAGCTAATCCAACGGTTTGGACTGTAGCATTTACAATTGCTATTGTAGCCAGCCTCGAATCCTTGCTTAGCTTAGAAGCAGTAGATAAGATTGACCCCTATAAACGCGTTTCGCCAACAAACCGTGAGCTTGTGGCGCAAGGAACGGGTAATCTGATTTGCGGACTCATTGGTGGATTGCCGTTGACAGCAGTAATTGTTCGTTCATCAGCGAACGTTAACTCGGGTGGAAAAACCAAAGCGAGCAGTATGCTTCACGGTATCTGGCTATTAGCATCTCTGCTGCTAATTCCTGGCTTGATTAACAGTATTCCTTTATCCTGTCTTGCAGCAGTGCTAATCTTCACTGGAGCGAAGCTTGCCAAATTTGCTCTGTTCAAGAAGATGTGGCGTGAAGGCAAAGGCCAGTTTATTCCGTTCATCGTAACGATTTTAGCGGTCGTGTTCACAGACTTGCTGAAAGGTGTTGCCATCGGCATGGTAATCGGGGTCTTCTATATTCTTCGCAATAACATGCGTAATCCGTACTTCTATACCATCAGTAGCAAGGGAGACAAAGAGGTTATCCGAATTACGTTGTCTGAAGAGGTATCATTCCTCAACAAAGCGGCTATTTCATATACCCTTAACAACCTCCCGCCAGAGTCAGATGTAGTGATTGATGGAACCAATTCAAAATACATTGACCCCGATGTGCTCGAAGTAATACATAATTTCAAGCATAACGCCTACTCCAGGGCGATCATCGTGAAGCTAGAAAATATCAAGCACCGATATGATGTCCCTCAGCTAAAAGAAATGATTTACAAACCTGAAAAAGTACACGAAAATGTCTAAAGAAAATATCTCAACACCTACGGTCAAAGAGTTGCAGGATACTCAGATCCGCACATATGAGCAATTACTAGAAGGAAATAAGCTTTTTGTTCAAAGAGAAATTGAACAGGATCCTGAGTATTTCAAGAAGCTTGCATCAGGTCAGAAACCTGATGTTCTTTGGATAGGCTGTTCAGATAGCCGAGTCCCTGCAAACCAGGTTACTAATACGAGACCTGGTGAAGTATTTGTCCACCGCAATATCGCAAACGTATGTGTGCATTCTGATATGAACATGTTAAGCGTGCTTGATTACGCGGTGAACGTATTGAAAGTTAAACATGTTATTGTAGCCGGACATTACGGATGTGGAGGCGTTGAAGCAGCCATGAGTAACAAGCAGTTCGGCTTAATCGACAACTGGTTAAGACACATTAAGGATGTATACCGGCTTCACTCACATGAGCTGGATCTGATTACTGACGATAAAGCGCGCGCAAAGCGCCTCGTTGAGCTTAATGTTATAGAGCAAGTATTCAACTTGTGCAAAACTACCATAATACAGAACGCGTGGAGTGAGCGCACTGACCTTCAGATCCATGGATGGGTCGTTGATATCAGTACCGGAATAGTAAAAGATATGCATGTTAGCTGCAGCAATTCCGGCAATCTGGGCAGAGTTTTTGATCTGGCAAAAAATCAAGTGCCACAAGCGCATTAGACATATAATATAAACGGAAAGGCC
>NZ_JAZQRL010000088.1:0-15241 GCF_045629565.1 Arcticibacter sp. | reverse complement strand
ACAGCTTGAAGTGAATATTCATGGGCTCACTTAATTGGAAAGTCGAAATGTATTACTTTGTTCGTTCTCAGTCAACACTTATAGAATGAAAAGAGATATTGCAACTCCGAACCGGGATAAATTCATACTGACAGAGGAGTCATTTAATTTTCTATTGCCACCGTGCGAGAGAGAAACTCCCGCTAAAGATATTTCGTTCGTTTACGTACACATTGTATTTTAGTGTTTTAATAATATTTATAATTTCAAGGCATGAGTGAAAAGAACGAGGCTGAACTGGTGGGAGTCAAAGAAATCGCCAGACGCGCGAATGTGTCCATCGCCACGGTCGACCGGGTATTGCATAATAGAACAGGCGTGTCTCTTAAAACAAAGGATAAGATCAACGCAATCATTGCAGATCTGAATTATCAGCCGAACATCATGGCCAGGAGACTTGCTTCGAAAAAAGTACTCCATTTAGCTGTGTTGATTCCTTCGGTATCCAGTGAAACCGACTACTGGGCGGCACCGCTTGCCGGAATACTGCAAGCTGAGTCGGAAATTAAAGCGTATGGAATAACGATAGATAAGTTCTTGTTCGATCAAAACGATAAGGCTTCATTTCGGAAACAATCTGCAGCTCTTTTAAAAGGTGATTATGATGGAGTGTTACTTGCACCTATGTTCATCGAAGAATCTATGGAGTTTGTGGAAATCTGTCAAAAGCGAAAGATTCCGTATATATTCATTAATTCGGATGTCCCAAATGCGAATTGTCTTTCTTATATCGGTCCCGATCTTTATCATAGTGGGTATTTAGGAGCTCATCTCGCAAACTATCTTATAGACCGTGGCGATAGGATTCTTGTAGTGAATATATCTCAGGAGATAGATAATCATCATCATTTGCTACGCAAAGAGGAAGGCTTCAGGGCATACTTCAGTGAAAATGCACATATGACCGACATCTCGAAGGTCGATATCCGACAGACTGATTACCTTTCGGTTAAAAAAGAACTTACAATAGCATTGAAGGCAGGTAAAGTTAAGCTGATTTTCGTCACTAACTCCAGGGTATCTGTAGTGGCCAAATTTTTGGAAGAAACTGGGATCGATGATATTATTTTGATAGGTTATGATTTTATAAAAGAAAACATCGACGGACTGGTAAAACGAAAGATAGACTTCTTAATTTGTCAAAAGCCACAGGAGCAAGGTTATCGGGGAATCATGTTTCTTTACAATTATTTGGTCCAGTCTATTGCGGTCGATCGCACTTATTACATGCCTATTGATATAATTACGCGAGAGAATTGCCAATTTTATAAGAATTAAGCGGATTCATATTTAATATTTTAACCGATTGGTGAATTTTGTTGTAATATTTAGAAAGAAGTCGATATTTTCCTTATTAACTAAGTTTAGAACGCTCCTTTTATTTAATTCTGTAATATTATTTGGTTAATTAAAATTATGTTTTAATTTCGTGTACGTAACCGGAATTAATTATCGCTTGTTTTTAGCGTGGTATAGAAGTGTGTTGCCGGTATGGTGTCTCCTTAAGTGAGATAATAGAAAAAAAGAGGCGTTGGGATTGAAAAGGTATTTTCAATTTCGGGTACGTACACGAAATTAATATTTCCGTTTATTCAGTTGATTATGCGAATTAACAACATTCACTCATGCCTGCTCATTCTATTCTGGTTCAAACCGATGACCTTGGTCAGACAGCCTATATCGTGCAGAACGGTGAAGGGTAAAATCTGGGAACAGGCTAGGGGTGAAGCTTTGCTGGGTGTCTCCGTTTTGTCCGGAAGAATCTCAGGAATGCCAAAATTAACCTGTTATATAACCGCCTGATGCGATTAAAAAATTAGTATGAAGAGAATTTATTTTAGCTTGTTGCGTTGCCTGATATCCATCTGCTTCTTTTCTGCCGTACAGGCACAAAAGCGCGGTAAAGACATAAATTCATCCGATATCAGAATTGAATGGAAAGTGCTGGAAAATAACTTTCAGGGTAAAGGTGAAGCGATCTCGGTGTTGAACATCATTCCTGAAGGTTCGAATTCTCTGGGACAGTCTGGTTGGAAGATATACTTCAATTTTGGCCGTACAGTTGTTCCGTCAATTGAAGGACAGGGTTTGAACGTCAGGCATGTAAACGGCGGGCTTTACTATATCTACCCTCTACCCGGTTTCGAAGCCCCCGCAAAAGGCGGGAAGGCAACGTTTACCTTCCTTTCTGGCTCCTGGTTTGTAAATGAGAGTGATGCTCCTCATGGCTTCTACTTGGTCAGGGATGCTATGCCTGAGGAATATCAGGTGATCAGCAATGTGAAGGTGTTGCCACCTGACGATCCTCAAAATCTGGTGAGGTTTGCAGGAGATAAGGTGTTTAGTGCATCTGATCTGTTCAAAAGGAACGCGAAGTATGCGAATGAGGGTTCTGCAGGATCGGTTCCCCTTTTTCCTGCACCCCTAAAGTTTGAGAAGAAGGAGGGACAAGTGAACATTCTGGCTTTTCAGGGAATTGTTTATGCGCCCTCTTTTAAGGCTTCAGCGGATGTGCTTTCCCAAGACCTGTTCCTGCTGTCGGCAAAACGAATTCCAGTTGCTGATAATAAGGGAGGAAAAAAGCCGCAAATCTATTTGCTAAAAGATACCCTGAAAAGTGAGGCTTATAAGTTAAGTGTGTCTGCTGATCGTATTGAGATCCGGGCCGCAGATAATGCAGGGATCTTCTATGGTATTCAATCCCTGAAAACGCTGATAGAACCCGGAAAGCCAGGAATAAAGATGAAAGAGCTGAAAGTGCCGGCCTGCGATGTGTATGATGCCCCCCGCTTCGGATTCCGGGCTTTCATGTTGGATGTCGCCCGCAATTTTCAGCCTAAAAAAGAAGTATTGAAGGTGATTGACTTGCTTGCATTATATAAGTTGAACAGGCTGCATTTTCACCTCAACGATGATGAAGGCTGGCGCCTGGAAATTCCCGGCCTGCCTGAATTGGTGGAAACCGGAGGGCGAAGAGGTCACGGGCTGACAGAGAAGAATCAGCTTATGCCTGCTTATGGCTCCGGTCCCGACCGAGATATGGCCCCTGGAAGTGGTCATTATTCGCGGGAGGATTTCATCGAAATATTACAGTACGCACATGCAAGACACATTATGGTAATTCCGGAAATTGAGACACCAGGACATGCACGCGCGGCTATTAAAGCAATGGCTGCCCGTCGGAGCCGTTTATTAGCAATTGGTGATAGCATAGGAGCAACGAAGTACGTTTTAAACAGTGAGGGTGATGAGTCTGAATATCGCTCCGTTCAGAAGTGGAATGACAATGTCATGGACGTTTCTCTTCCATCTGTTTATAATTTTCTTTCGCATGTGACAGATGAAATTATCGGCATGTATAAGGAGGCTGGTAGTCCTTTGGAAACTATACATTTTGGAGGAGACGAAGTACCTTTAGGGGTATGGGAACGTTCACCAGCCTATGCGTCATTGAAAAAGGAACGTCCGGAACTAAAAGATACAGAAGACCTGTGGGATTACTTCTTTAAGCGGCTAAATTCAATGCTTAAAGAAAAAGGTCTGTTTTTGTCAGGTTGGGAAGAAACCGGCTTGCGTAAAACCGCTCTTGGGGGCAAGAAACGCTGGATTCCCAACCCTCTGTTTGTCAATGAAGGCTTCCGGGTAAACGTATGGAACAACATGTCGGGGAACGAGGATCTCGCCTATCGCCTGGCTAACGCCGGTTATAAAGTGGTACTGTCATTCGTGACCAACTTTTATTTTGACATGGCCTATCAGAATCATTTTAAAGATCCCGGATTTAACTGGGGAGGATTCATTGATATGGAAAAACCTTTCCGGTTTAAACCTTTCGACTATCTAAGCAATGTGAAGACCGACTACCTCGAGAAACCTCTTCATAAAGATATCATCAACAGGTCTGAGAAACTTACGGAATACGGTAAACAGAATATTGCGGGTATTCAGGGCCTGGTATGGTCTGAAACAGTGAAGAATCCCGAGCGACTCGAGTACATGCTCTTGCCAAGGTTACTGGCTTTAGCTCAGAAGGCATGGTCACCAATACCACAATGGGAAGAAGAAGCCGATACGGTATTAAGCAGGAAGTACTTTAATCAGGACTTTTCGGCCTTCCTCTATGCTTCGGGGCGGGAGATGAAGCGACTTGACACGTACTCGGGCGGATATTCGTATAGAGTACCTACGCCTGGCGCCACGGTTATTGAAGGAGCGGTCCACGCCAATACAGACCTGCCTGGTTTTACCATAAGATACACAGTCAATGGCGAAGAACCAAATGCAAAAAGCAATGTATACACAGGTCCTCTCAAAGATCGCAAGCGTATCGCGTTAAGGGCTTTTAGTCAGACAGGCAGGGGAGGATTAACTGTACGGGTTGACAACAGATAACCCATAAATAAGATCGGGTACGCACACGTAGTACTTAACACATATTTAAACTTTCACAATAAGCGTAAAATGAACAGTCACATGAACTCGCTAATGAAGACGCGATTGCGGCAACTATTAGTCCTTTCAGTAATTCTTTCTGACTTGCCCCTGATGGCATCAGAAATGTCTTCTCCCGCATTAAGGCAGGTAGTAGTTAACCCGGTTTCCAGACAGGAAATTGTTGTTAGCGGAGTGGTCAGAGATCAAGAAAACCAGGTACTCCCCGGGGTCAATGTCCGTTTGAAAGGTGCAACCATATCTACCGTTACCGATATTGAAGGAAAGTACCGGATAAAAGTTTCTTCAGAAACCAGCGTACTTGTCTTCACCTATATCGGATACCAGCAGCTGGAGCAAGTGGTTGGGTCAAAGCGGCAGATCAATATTACATTAAGGGATGATGCTCAGGCATTAAATGAAGTAGTGGTTGTCGGATACGGAACTGTGAACCGTAAGGACCTTACCGGCTCGGTAGCAAAAGTGGATATTGCCGATATCAACAAAGCACCGGTTGCTTCATTCGAAGATGCGCTGGCCGGACGTGTAGCCGGGGTTACGGTATCATCTAATGAAGGTCAGCCTGGCGCTGGTGTGGATATCGTTATACGAGGAGCAAATTCAGTAACTCAAAGCAATTCGCCCCTGTATGTTATTGACGGCTTTCCGATCGAAGACCCTACAAATGCAGCCATTAATCCTTCAGACATCGCGTCAATTGATGTCCTTAAGGATGCATCCGCAACGGCCATATATGGGTCAAGAGGAGCTAATGGCGTGATCGTAATTGAAACCAAAAAAGGGAAGGTAGGCAAATCGGTTTTAAGTTATGATGGTTCTCTGGGATTTCAGCATATCGCCAATACGATGAACATGATGAAACCGTATGACTTTGTGAAGCTGCAACAGGAGCTAGATCCAGTGCTGACTACATCGCAATATCTTACAGGAAGGGATCTCGAGTCTTACCGCAGCGAGCAAGGTTATGACTGGCAGTCCGAAATGTTCAGGACGGCCCCTGTTCAGATTCATAACTTATCTCTTTCCGGCGGTTCCGGACAGACGCGATATGCACTTTCCGGTTCTATCTATGACCAGGACGGAATCATTATTAATTCAGGGTATAAACGTTATCAGGGGAGGGTCTCGTTGGATCAGACGATATCGACAAAGCTGAAAGCAGGAGTGGTAGCGAACTACAGCGTTATCCAGAACAACGGACGAATCGCTTCTGAAATGGGAAGCAGCGGCTCTGCCTCCAGCTATCTGCTTTATAGCATCTGGGGGTATCGGCCGGTTGCCGGCAATGATGCAGATTTGCTGGGAGATCTGATTGACCCTGAGATAGAAAGTACAAATGACTTCCGTGTGAATCCGCTGATTTCCACCCGCAACGAGCAGCTGTTTTCTAAAAACAATAGCCTGACGGCGAACGCATATTTCACCTACTCCATTTTAAAAGATCTGAGCCTCAAGGTTACCGGCGGGATCAACAACCGAATGCTGGGAGAAAATGCCTTTTATAACTCTCAAACGTCTAAAGGTACGCCCCTGATACCGACAAATACCAGAGGCGTTTACGGTATTGTTGCAAATGAAGAACTAAACACCTGGCTGAATGAAAATACACTTACATATAAAAAGAAATTCGGACAGCATAACCTAGACATAGTTGGTGGATTTACGATGCAGGGCCGTACCTCTAAAAACTACGGCTTCACATCGCAGTCTGTACCTAACGAAAGTCTGGGTTTAAGCGGCCTGGATGAAGGTACGCCTTATTCAACTGTCGCAGCAGAAACGGAGAATACGCTCGCTTCTTTTTTAGGAAGGGTCAATTATAATTACAAGTCCAAATATCTGTTAACAGCTTCGTTCCGTGCGGACGGTTCTTCCAAGTTTGTAGATGATAACAAGTGGGGATATTTCCCTTCTGGTGCCTTTGCATGGCGGATGAGCAGTGAGGAGTTTATGAAGGGACTCACTGCGATCTCAGATGCGAAATTCAGGGTGAGCTACGGTATGACAGGGAATAACCGTGTTCCTGATTTCGCAGCACTATCCTCTCTGAGTTTTTCACCGGTTAATCCACTTATTACACTTCAAAACAACTACTCTTTTAACAACCAGACACCAGGTAAGGGCGTTATACCAGCAACCTTGGAGAACCGTGACCTGAAATGGGAGACAACCACCCAGCTCGATCTGGGTTACGACCTCGGCTTGTTTAAAAACAGGATCTCCATATCTGCCGATTGGTATAAGAAAGAGACTAAAGACTTGTTGCTGAACGCAAATATGCCCTACAGTACCGGTTACGTAAAAGCGCTGAAAAATATTGGCAGCATGCAGAACAGCGGTGTGGAGCTCAGTCTGAACACAGTTAATATTCAGAATAAGAACTTCAGCTGGAGTAGTAATTTTAACATCAGCTTTAACAAAAACAAGGTTCTTGGCCTTTCCGGTGAAGAATCAACATTGTTTTCGACAATAAACTGGGAAGTAGCGTATGAGAAGACACCGCTGTATGTTGCGGAGGTAGGTAAACCAGTAGCGCAATTTTATGGATATGAGTGGGACGGTGTATATCAATACGAAGATTTTGGGCTGGCGAATGGAGTCTATACCCTCAAACCAGGTATCACCAATAATGGCGCGACAGTTCAACCTGGTGATATCAAGTACAAGGATTTAAATGGTGATCTGACGATCAATGCAGACGACCGTACCGTCATTGGTAATCCCATGCCCAAACATACCGGTGGTTTTACCAATAACTTCCGTTACAAAGGCATCGACCTGAATGTGTTTTTTCAATGGTCTTATGGTAATGACATCTTGAATGCAAACCGGGTTATATTTGAAGGTAATGCACTTAATTACAAAAATCTGAACCAGTATGCCAGCTTCAATGACAGATGGACGCCTGAAAATCCAAGCAATACGCTTGCACGTGTTGGGGGGCAGGGACCAAGAGGAGTTTACTCATCAAGAGTGGTGGAAGACGGTTCTTATCTGAGACTGAAAACCGTATCTCTAGGTTATGAGATCCCTGCAAAGTTTCTGACCGGTATGAAGGTTAGCCGGGTGTATGTTTCTGCTTCGGCACAGAACCTGTTGACCTGGACAAACTACTCGGGAATGGATCCTGAAGTATCTGTCCGCAATTCTGCACTTACGCCAGGATTCGATTATTCCGCTTATCCACGTGCTCAAACGGTAACTTTTAACCTTAAAGTTTCATTATAGATCAATTATTTTCAAATGAAAACGATATTCAAACCAATTGCAATAGTTATCGCAGCTTTCACGTTGACGTTAAATTCTTGCAGCGATTTTCTGGAGACAACGCCGTCTGATTTTCTTTCCCCGGCAAACTACTATGAAACTGAGGAACAGCTCAATTTTGCGCTGAACGGAGTGTATGATATACTTGGACAAAGGGCAGTATACGGGGATGCGCTGATCAGCCGTATGGGTACAGAAGCCGACGAGGGCTTCTATAATGTATCCACTTTTGCCGGTACCCAGGTGTATAACCATTCAACTGCAGATACTTATGTGCTGAATCTATGGCAATTGTTATATGATGGTATCAACCGTGCAAACGTGCTGATTGAAAATGTTAATAAACCTCAGATGGACGAGGTGAAAAGGAATGATATCCTCGGCCAGGCCAAGTTTTTAAGGGCCTACTATCATCTTCTGCTGGTAAGCAACTGGGGCGATGTTCCTTTGATGATGAAGGCTACCAGTTCAGCGAATCAAACCAATGTGGAACGGACGCCGCAAAAGGACGTTTATGAAGCAATTTTAAAAGACATGGAGGAGGCTGAAGCCCTTGTTTTACCTGCCACAACAGTAGGCTTCGGAGGTAAGATCAACAAGTCTGCGGTCCGAGGGATCCTCGCCAGGGTTTGTCTTTATATGGCGGGTAATCCGGTTAAAGATACATCTAAATATCAGGAAGCACTTAAATGGAGCAAGATGATCATCGACGAAAATGTTCATGCACTTAACCCATCATATCAGGATATTTTTATCAACTATGCTGCTGATAAATATGATATCAAAGAAAGCATCTGGGAAGTGGAGTTTTGGGGAAATACCTCAGGTCCGTATCGTGAAGGAGGCCGGGTTGGAATTAACACCGGTATGCCGAATCCAAATACAGCAGCTTATGTTTATGGGTTTATTCAAACCACAGCGAAGCTCTTCAATTCATACGGATCTACAAAGGATCTCAGACGCGATTGGGCGATTGCTCCTTTCAGATACCAAAGCCAGGGAACGATTAAAGCGAATTGGAATGCTACCCAGATATACGAGCGACACTGTGGCAAATGGAGGAGAGAATATGAGGTGGTATCGCCAAAGTCAATGAACGATTCTCCGGAGAACTTTCCGCTTCTGAGATATTCGGATGTGCTGCTGATGTATGCAGAAGCAGAGAATGAAGTAAACGGACCAACAGCAGAGGCTTACACGGCCATCAATCAGGTGAGAAAACGTGCTTATGGGAAACTATTACCCGGTGCGACAAATGTCAATGAAGCAAACGTTCCGGCGGGACTTTCAAAAAAAGACTTCGCTGAATATATTCAGGCTGAAAGATCGAGGGAGCTCTGCTTTGAAGGACTTCGTAAATACGATTTGATCCGCTGGGGAGTTCTTGGAAGTACGCTAAAGGATCTGTCGGCTGAAATCACCGCCAACGCACCAGCAGCACTTAAATACGCAGCCAACGCGGGTATAAACTTTGTGGAGCCACAACACCTGCTTCTTCCGGTTCCGGTATATGAAATGGGTATTAATAAAGCACTAGTACAAAATAAGGGCTGGTAATGAGAACGATAGGAACACTGATCCTGCTCTTATGTATTTTTACCGCCATTGTTGAGGGAGTGCCATTACAGTCAGCCGATCCGGACTTCCGCATTGTTGGTTATTATAAGGGCGATCTGAAGAATTACCATGGCAAGATCGATTTCAGCAGGATCACACATTTGAATATTGCGTTTATTAATCCGGATGAAAGAGGGGTCTTTCATCCGGTCCCAGGGCTTACTGCACTGGTAGCAAGGGCGCATCAGCACAACGTGAAAGTTCTGGCTGCTATAGGCGGAGGCAAAGCACCGGAATATTATTCCAACCTGATTTCACAGCAACAGAGTACAGCGTTCGTGAAGAGTATCCGTGGAATGATGGATAACTACGGATTAGATGGGATCGACGTAGACCTGGAAGGTTCTTTGATCACGGCTGACTATGCAAACTTCATCCGGAAGTTGTCACGCGCGATTAAGCCTTCTGGCTTACTGACTGTGGCAGTTGCCAGTAACAACGCCAGCAAGCTGGATAGTGCTACTTTATCCGAGTTCGACTTCGTTAACATCATGTCATACGATAAAACGGGGCCGTGGCGACCCAATGATGCTGGTCAGCATGCTCCCTACACCATGGCCGTTGAGGATCTTGTTTTTTGGAAGTCAAAGGGGCTTAGCAGACGAAAGTTAAATCTTGGCCTTCCATTTTATGGGTATGGATTCAATTCATCCATATCCAGCATGTCATACAGTAAGATCATCAATACCTATCCCGGTGCTGATAGGAAAGACGAGTTGAAGCTGGATGATGGAGGGATGCTTTACTACAATGGCATACCTCTGATTCAGCGTAAAACAACTCTTGCCCTGGAAGAAGCTGGCGGTGTGATGGTCTGGCAACTGGCCCAGGATACCGTTGGAAAGAAGTCTTTGTTGTATAATATCAAACACGTTATCCAAAATTATAGACCATAATGACAACAAACTATATAAACACCAGAAATCCCTGGTTGCGACTGTTCCTTTTCGTGACCGTATTGACGGTTCTGTGGACACCGGCGCGATCGGCGATGGCGGCGGAGCGTTTTCCAGTCAGGGGCTTTCATATTGATCTCCGAATTCAGGTCATGAAGATGCCAGCACTTAAAAATTTTGCATACACATTGAGCAAGAATGGCATCAACACCCTGATTATGGAATGGGAGGGAACTTACCCATATAAGCAACACCCTCTGATAGCCAATCGCTATTCTTACACCAGAGAGGAGATCAGGTCTTTTATAACCTACTGTTCATCTATCGGAATCGACGTAATTCCATTGCAACAGAGCTTCGGTCACGTAGAGTATATACTCAGACATCAGCGATATGCTGAGCTTCGTGAAGACCAAAAGGACTATTCACAGGTTAATCCCTTGAAGGAGGAGCTAGCGAAAAAGCTTTTTACTGAGCTGTACAAAGACCTTATCTCTACTCATTCCTCTCCTTATATTCATATCGGCGGAGATGAGACATATTTGCTTGGCCACTCTCCGGAGTCGAAAAAGAAGGCTGAGCTGGTCGGAACGGGCCGGCTGTATGGTGATTATCTGAAAATGCTCTGTGATATAGTGATAAGCCTGGATAAAAGGCCGGTGGTCTGGGCAGACATCGCTCTGAAGTATCCGGAAGCTTTGCCTCTTCTGCCGAAGGAGACTGTTTTTGTCGACTGGAACTATGGTTGGGACTTGAACCGCTTTGGCGATCATCAAAAGCTTACAGAGCAGGGGTTTGAAATATGGGGTGCACCGGCCATAAGAAGCGGTCCGGATAATTATTACCTGACAGACTGGAAAAAACACTTTCATAATATCAGGGATTTTATCCCCTCAGCCCAAAAACTTGGATACAAAGGAATGGTGATGACCTCATGGTCTACATCCGGGATTTATTCGCCGGTTTTTGAGTCTGGTTCTGATATTACAGAGCTCTACCCCGTGCGACGAGTTTATCCCATAACCGGGTTCCGGATTCTGATAGAAGCGTATTTTGCCGCCTTAAAGACAGGCGGACCTCTTGATGTGGAGACTTTTATTCAAGGGTACGGAACTGACCGTTTCGGTTTCAACCATGAACAATCTTCTATGTTCCTCAAGGTAATGACCTTAACAGCCTTTGAGATTAATCAGGGAAAGATCAGCCCTGCCGGTGCAGACATCAACAAAGTAGTAGATAGTGCTGCTTTCGTCAGGGAGACGTTACATCGCTTAAAACCTGTTCGCAACAAGCAGGAGTACGAACATTTTCTGTTGATGGCCGATATCAGGTTAAGGTATTTGCAGTTCAAGCACATTGAGATACAGGTTAATGCAGAAACATTTGCCGCGGAGCAGCTACCCACTGTGTTGGCCGGGCTCCGCAGGCTGCAGAAGCAGCGCCCAGACAAACGTTATCTCCGTCTGAACAAGGCAACTTTTTATAGTGAGGAGCTTCAAGAAGAATTGCTATTAATGAATGGTGGCATCGACAGGCTTTATAAGCGCCTGAACAAAGTCACCACAAAGAATTAACCATGAGCACAACTATTAAAGTTTCCGAGATAGAGAGCCTGAGTAGAAGGGATAGTCTGATATCAATCACGATCATAGGCGTACTCTTCTTTATTTTCGGCTTCGTTACCTGGATCAATGCCATCCTGATCCCCTACTTCAAAATAGCCTGCGAGCTCAGCAATTTTCAATCATATCTGGTTGCATTTGCTTTTTATATTTCCTATTTGCTGATGTCTGTGCCTGCGTCATTCTTGTTGAAAAAAGCGGGATTTAAGGCAGGGATGATGATTGGGTTTTGGGTTATGGCGGCCGGCGCTTTTATTTTCGTTCCCGCAGCACTGACCCGAACTTACGAACTCTTTCTGACGGGACTTTTTACCCTGGGGATCGGCCTGTCTATATTGCAGACTGCGGCCAACCCTTATGTTACGATACTGGGACCGAAGGAAAGTGCGGCACGAAGGTTTAGCGTCATGGGTATCTGCAACAAGCTTGCAGGTATTATCGCTCCCTTACTTTTTGCTGCCGTGATCCTGCGCTCATCTGACAGTGAACTATTTGAGCAGTTGAAAACGATGTCAGGGTCTGCCAGAGAGTCGGCTCTTAACGAACTGATCAGGAGGGTTATTGTGCCTTATTCAGTTGTTGGCTGTGTCTTGTTTGCTTTAGGGCTTTTTGTTCGTTTATCTCCCTTGCCGGAGATCGATACGGATGCTGAAACAGCGGATCTGGCGGAATCTAACAGCGGTAAGAAGAGCATACTCGACTTTCCGCATCTTGTACTGGGGGCATTCGCCATTTTTGTGCATGTCGGATCTCAGGTAATAGCTGTTGATACTGTCATCGGTTACGCGCATTCGATGGACATGCCCCTGATGGAGGCAAAGGTCTTTCCGTCTTATACCCTCTCTGCCACCATTGTTGGTTATATCCTCGGTATCTCCATGATACCTAAATACCTCTCGCAAATTACAGCACTTCGGTTTTGTACGCTTCTTGGAGCGGTTTTCACGATCCTGATCATTTTCACCAGTGGCCAGGTTCATATCTTAGGACACCCGGCTGATATCAGCATCTGGTTTGTTGTTTTGCTTGGATTTGCCAACTCGATGATCTGGGCAGGGATATGGCCGCTCGCACTTGATAATCTTGGAAGATTTATAAAAATCGGATCGTCGCTGCTCATTATGGGTTTAAGCGGCAATGCCATCCTGCCATTGATTTACGGATACCTGGCCGATGAGGTCAATCTCAGAGACGCGTACTGGATACTGCTTCCCTGCTACCTCTACCTTATGTTTTACGCATTTAAAGGCTATAAGATCAGGAGTTGGACCTTATAGCTACACACCACTATACAGATGAATCATACCAATATTAAGATCTTCAATGGAAAGATCATTACTCCAAATCGTCTGATCGAAGGCGGCTCGCTGCTCATTTCGAATGGAAGGATTGTTGAGGTGAGTAACACGAATATAGAAGCCGATGATGCCATACAGATTGATGCTGCAGGCAAATATGTGTCACCCGGCTTTATCGATATCCATGTTCATGGAGGGGGAGGTCACGATTTTATGGACAACACCCTGGAGGCATTTCTAACGATTGCGAAAACACACGCACGATATGGAACCACGTCAATGACACCCACCACACTCAGCTGTGGTAGAAGCGACCTTATTCAGACCCTGGATCTTTATAAGATTGCTCATGCTATTAATACGGATGGCGCTCAGTTTTTAGGGATGCACATTGAAGGGCCTTACTTTTCCATGAAACAAAAGGGTGCGCAGGATGGTCGATATATTCGTGAACCAGATCCGGAGGAGTATATGCAGATCATCTCCGAGCACGACATCATCACCCGCTGGAGTGCCGCCCCAGAACTGAAAGGTGCGGTGGCGTTTGGACGATATCTGAGAGACAGAGGTATACTCCCGGCCATTGCGCATACTGATGCCATATACGAGGAAGTGCTGGAAGCCTATGAAAGCGGTTATACGCATGCTACTCACTTTTATTCTTGCATGTCGGGGGTGTCCCGCCGTAATGCTTTCCGGTATGCTGGAGTTATAGAGAGCGCCTACCTGATTGATGGGATGTCAGTGGAGATTATTGCTGACGGCATACACTTGCCACCGCCATTGCTTAAACTCGTATACAAGATCAAGGGAGCGGAAAAGACAGCGCTAGTTACAGATGCGATGCGCGCTGCGGGGATGCCTTCCGGAGAAAGCATATTGGGCAGTCTGAAAGATGGAACAAGAGTAATTGTAGAAGACGATGTTGCCAAGTTGCCCGACAGAAGTGCATTTGCGGGAAGCGTAGCGACAGCCGACAGCTTGGTACGTAACATGGTTCGCATGGCTGATGTACCGCTGATTGACGCAATAAAAATGATCTCACTCACACCAGCAACCATCATGAATGTAGATATGAAGAAAGGCTCCCTCACCGCCGGTAAGGACGCTGATGTAGTGCTGTTCGATGATGATATTAGAATAGATACGACAATCATAAATGGTAAAATTGTTTATAAGAATAATGACAATGTTTAATTTTAGAAAAAGCAATAATCTGGATGTGCGCATCTTTGAAAACAGACAATTGATGGGTAATGCCGCTGCCGCAGCCGTGATTGAAAAAATACAGGAATTGCTTGCTACAAAGGAGCAGGTCAATATCATCTTTGCGGCAGCACCGTCACAAGATGAGATGCTTGCTTTTTTGTGCGCGAGTGAGCATATTGATTGGAGCCGGGTCAATGCTTTTCATATGGATGAATATATCGGGCTGGAAGCAGATGCACCTCAAGGATTTGGGAACTTTCTCAAAAAGAGATTATTCAGCAGGCTGCCATTTAATTCTGTTCATTATCTGAACGGTCAGGCTGAAAGAAAAGAAGACGAATGCGAACGATATACCTCACTGCTGAAGGACTATCCCGCCGATATCGTATGTATGGGTATTGGAGAAAACGGGCATATTGCTTTCAATGACCCTCCGGTAGCAGACTTCGGTGATAAGTCTTTGGTGAAGGTTGTAGAATTGGATGCCGTGTGCAGACAACAACAGGTAAATGATGGTTGTTTTGCAAGCCTGGAAGATGTTCCGCGAATTGCATTAACGCTTACTATTCCTGCATTGGTCGCGCCCATGTATGTGTACTGCATAGTACCGGGACCCGCTAAAGCAGAAGCGGTGTATAACACTCTACATCAGCAGCTGACTGAGAAATATCCTTCAACGATTTTAAGAAGGCATCCACATTGTGTTTTGTTCCTCGATGAGCTAAGTGCGTCTTTAATATAGGTACGCTATATGCAATTTGCTATCTTTGCGGCTTCGCGATTTACTATGAAGAGATTTTTGATGCTGGCTTTGCTTTTGAGCGCGCCACCACTATTACAT
>NZ_JAZQRL010000087.1:0-6165 GCF_045629565.1 Arcticibacter sp. | reverse complement strand
AGGAAAGCTTTCTTCTCCTAAACTTAAATTTACAGCACAATTGGGTGTACTCACGTACCCGCTTTACCTGTTACATGGATTTGGAGTGGGCGCTTTTATGATGTGGGGTAACCAGGTGAACAAGTATGTTTTGCTCCTGGCCGTTTCAGCATTCATGATCTTTTTGTCCTACGTGGTTTACAGGTATATCGAAAAAAAGTTTCAGCCCGTACTCAAATCATTGTTAATTAAACTCATTGAGATGAACAATAAACCTGCACAACCATGCTCTGGTAGTTAAACCGAAGTACAACCCACAAGAATTCCGATTATTTCTATTCGCTTCTCTGTCAATGCAATACCTTTCGATCAGGTATTTTAGCTAGCTTTAAGGCATTGGATTCCTTATCCATACAGGTGGTTACCAGTTTAAAACATACTGTAAGTACGATTTCATTTCCTAAGATGTAAATCTAAGGCAGTAGAAAGTAAATTTAAGGCAATTGAAAGTATCCATAATTTTTTATTTGTGGTTTTACAGTGCGACAAGCCTCATGGCGCAACAGGACAGCACCTACCAGGATTTGATTGCCAAGGCGGGTCTGCTGCACCTGCAGGGAAATTATAAAGATGCCGTTGATAAGTATGATCAGGCATTTGCATTGCAGCCACCCGATGCACTTACGGCTTATAAGGCTGCAGGTGTGTATTCGTTAAGCGATAGTGCTAAAAAGGCTCTATTTTATCTAAATACGGCACTGAACGAGGGGACGGAAGCGGAATACCTTATTGCTGACCCTTATTTTGACTTTCTACGGGAAACTGAAAAGCCTAAGTGGAATGCACTGGAAGAACTTGCTATCCTTAAAGAACAGGAATATGCAGCAACTCTGGAAGTACCTGACTTGCGTGAGGAGATCAATCGGATGGCATTAAAAGACCAGCAGCTACGGTTCAAGCGTGCCCAGTTCTCAAATGATAGCGTACTAACCGTTATCAATTCCAAAATCCAGCAATCCGATGATAGGAATCTCACCCGTGCGAAAGAAATCATACAGCATTACGGCTGGCCCAGGAGGTCAGATATAGGGAGAGATGGTCAAAATAACTTGTGGCTGATCGTGCAGCATGCTGATCAGGATGTAACCTTTCAGCAAGTTGCACTGACAGCAATGGAGAAACTGAAGGGAACGAAGGAGCTAAATATGGAGAACTATGCGTTCCTGTATGACCGGGTACAATGCAACCTTAATTACAAACAGCGTTACGGAACTCAGGTCATCTGGACCAGAACGGAGAAGCTTCCGGCTTTCGTCGAATCGTGAAAGAATATAAAGTAAACAGGCGCAGAAAAAAAATGGGCATGCAGTCGCTTTCGCTATATGCGCTATCCTATGGCTTTATTTATAATGAGGTAAACAGAAAGCAATTCAGGTTGCTCGACGCAAACTATCGGGTGCAGGTGCAGCAGCTCATTGATGGTTCTAAAGATGCTTATAGGCAGCGTGATTTCCGAAAGGTCTATGACTACTATAACAGGGCATCAACCTATGCAGGTGGGATGAGTAATTCCGAAAACTTGGAAGCGGCCATCACCTTTGCTAAAATTGCGGCGCTAACACGTGAGGAGCAATACATAGGAATAGCCTTGGATTTTCTGGCTTTGCTTCATCTTAGAAAAATGCTAACGCTACGCGCGTTAAAAAAAAGCGAGTTCAATATACTACAGTCGGAGCAAAGGTGGATTGAAATCTATGGTCAGTTGAATAAGCGAGATGACGAGAATAAGTGACAAACAACTACCGCTCGCTGCCGACACGGCGTTTTAAGGTTCAGGGCCACTTTCGCTTTTGTGGATAATCTGGCGGATTACCTCATCCAGTTCCTGGGCCGAGGTTTTCAGATGCTGGAGCAATTCCTTGTTGCCAACGTCTTCGTACTGCGGCAGCGTGAGCAGTTCCAGCAGACCCAGGATCCTGGCCATCGGTCCTCTCACGAGGTGCGCCTGTGCCCATCCGATCTCGCGCATTAACGAATTGTGCCTTTCAATTTCATGAATGTAATTGATGCGTTGGGTTATATCCTGTATTGCACCAATCATCCGCAGCGCCACGCCTTCATCATCGAAAATCAGGAAACCACGGTCAAGCACAAATTTATAGCTGTCATCGGCACATCTGAATCGGTATTCACTGCTCCAGCGTGGTTCCTTTTTATCGATGCTGTTCTGGACAACCTGTGTCACCCGCGGCCTGTCTTCCGGGTGCACACGCTCATACCACCAGTTGTAATTGTGTCCCCCCTCGCTATATCCAAAAATCTCTGTGATGGCATAATTCCATATGAGTTCATCGCTCTGGAATTTCAGATCCCATATGGCATCGCTAGTTGCCTTGGAGACAATGTTGTAACGTTCCAGGTGTTCTCTAATTTTAAGTTCATTCTCGATGCGTTCCGTAACATCTCTGGCGTTGCAGACAATGCCCTGCACGGCAGGATCGTGCTCCATGTTGGTGAGTATGATCTCCAACCACCGGATGTCGCCATTGTTGCGAATCATGCGGAATGGCGGAAGCTGGATGCGTTCCGCGTTCCCGAGCTGGTTGATCTTCTCCCTAATCTGCGGCCGGTCTTCTTCGTGTATAAAATCAGATGCCATCTGACCTAAAAGTACTTCAGCGTTCAAGCCCAGTATCTTTTCAGCGTTTGGACTTACGTATTTAAAAGCACCTTGGGGGTTAATGATGATAATCAGGTCAGAGCCATTCTGAATAAGGGTTTTAAACCGACGTTCACTACTTCTCAGTGCCTCCTCCGCTGATATACGCGCCGTATCGTCGATTGCAATTACGATTCGCGCAAGTTTACCATCATAGTTAATTGAATTGCCTTTAACAAGCACGCGGATGATTTCGCCGTCTTTTTTCCGATGCTGGAAAAAGTTGCTGTGCGGCTTATCACACTGCACATCCTCTTTCACGATACGTTTCAGCGTTTCAATATCTTTTTCCGGTCTGATGTCCAGCAGGGTCATTGAAAGAAATTCCGCTTTACTAAACCCATAATTTTGTATCGCCGCAGCGTTTACGTCCAGAAAGCGCAAAGTGTCGAGCTCGTACACCCACATGGGTTGAGGACTCAGTTCAAAAACTTCCTTGTAGCGGTTTTTCGCGGCCTGAAGCGCTTCTGCAGACGCTTTGCGCTCACTTATGTCTTTTAATACACCGATCATTCGTATTCCGCGGCCCTGACCATCTCTGATGATATATCCATTCTCCTCTACAGAGGCATATTCACCATCTGATTTTCTAAAATTGTATTCTGCTTTCCAGTTTGTTTGCGCTGGATCATTAAGCGCTGCCGTGAGTGATTCTTCAATCCGATGCAGGTCGAGGGGATGGACCAGGGCCTCCCATTGGCTTATGGGATATCGATCTGCCGAACATGGATGCCCGAACAGACGGCTGTAGGCTGCTCCCCACTCGACGTGATCACTGACGATATCCCAGTCGTAAATGGCATCGTTGGTTGCCTTGTTCACATATGCATAGCGCTCGTTGCTCGCATGAAGGTCCATTTGCACCTTTTTCTGCTCTGTGATATCTATGCCGATGCCCTGAAGTTCTGGCTCATCCTCTGGAGTGTCTGCCAGTGCTAAAAAATGCCAGAAAGTTGCCTTATACTTTCCGTCTTTGTTGCGCTTGTCGATTTCAAGCTCATAGATCGTTCCCGGGTTCTGTAAACATTTTAGCGCGGTTTCAGCGATCCGGTCCTGATGGTAGGGGACTACTGTCCGCTTGCTGTCTTCCCCTAAAAAGTCTTCCGTACCGTAAACCCAGCTAAAATCGTTTTTGTACTTGTTGTTGTAATATGTATACCGTCCCTGCTGGTCTATACGCATGACGTAGTTCGTCTGCGCATCCACAAGGGCCTGTAACCTGGATTTGCTGCTTGACAATTCTTTTCTAGCGTTTAGTTTTTCTGTGATGTCCAGGGCCATCACAATCCGAATTTCTTTGCCCCAGGTTGGCAGCGGCTGACTTTTCATCTGTACATCCAGTTCCTTTCCGCTTTTGGTGACATGTTTAACGAAGCCCGCATTCGGAAGTCCGAGCCGGACTTTAGTCTCTATGAGTTTGTCCATCCGGGTAAATTCTCCTTTGGCCCAAACGTCACGGGCAGTGAGTTCGAGAAATTCATCTGCGCTATACTCATATTCGGTCTGTGCGGCCTGATTCGATGCAACCATTTGCAAAGTGTCGGTGTGATAAGCCCACATCGGCACCGGGCTGAAATTAAATAAGTCGTAGTTGCGCTGAAAGGCTATTTGCGCTCTTTCTTCCGCTTCTTTACGGTAGGATATATCCTTGAAAGACACAAAGAGTCCCTCGTCGGTGGGTTGAAGTGTAATTTCATACCAGCGGCTGACTTCGGGATTGTACTGTTCCAGTTGGACCTGTATCTGTTCCTTTTCTGCTCTTTGGCATGCAACCTTTAGGGCTGGTATCATCACCGTTGGATAAATGTCCCAAATTGACATTCCAACGACCTGCTCTGCGCTTCTCCTGGAGACTGTTTCTGCAGCCGCATTCCAGGAGCTCACGACGTGGTTTTTGTCCAGCATAAAAAACGCGTTCGCGATGCTGTTGAGTATTTTGTTTAATCTATCATTACTTCTTTCCAGTTTAATTTCGGCCAGTTTCCGGGTAGTTACATCTAGCGATGCTTGAATGATGTACTCTACATTGCCCATTTCATCGAGCAGGGGATAGGTATCTATGTCCCAATAGCGGACTTCCATCTCACCTGTGGGCATCGGGCGGTCATAGCGGTAGCCTTTAACCCGGTGAACATCTTTTGATCTTAAAACCTCCTGCAGTGCGTCAGTTATACTTTTTGACTTCGAACCAGGGTCGTCAGGGTTCATGGCAAAAGCTTCTATGAAGCTTTTGCCGATCAGCTGTGCCCTGGAAGTATTCGCCCCGAGGAGAAAGCGCTCATTCACGCCCGCAATGGTATATTCCGGATGATTGGGCAACATAATTATGCTGGCTATCGGCATCGAATTGTATATCGACTGTATGATCTCTATGGTCCTCATTATCCTCCTTTTTTCGATATAGATGTCCGAATATTAATTCCGGCGTCGTAATGGAAACGTTAACAGGTTTCAATATACTATTTATTATTATTCTGAAGCGGATTTTTGGAATTTCAAGTCTTTGAAAAACGCCTCCTGTTTTGGGGAAATATTGAAATGGCTTGATTTTTATAATAACTTCATAAACTTGCTGCTGGTGAAGAGTAACAATAAAATGCCGAATATCTTCTGATCGCGGTTAAAACAAAGTATACGTATGAAAATAGCGACCTACAATGTTAATGGAGTGAATGGAAGACTGCCGGTGTTGCTCCGCTGGCTGGAGGAAACCGCACCGGATGTGGTATGTCTTCAGGAACTGAAAGCGCCACAAGAAAAATTTCCCGAGCAGGCTGTTCGGGAGGCGGGGTACAATGCGATTTGGCATGGGCAGAAAAGCTGGAACGGGGTCGCAATTTTGGCCAAAAACATGGACATCCAGGAGATCCGGCGCGGGCTGCCGGGTGATCCCGATGATACGCATAGCCGCTATATAGAGGCTGTCGTAAACAAGGTGCTGATCTGCTGCCTTTACCTTCCCAATGGTAATCCTGCTCCGGGGCCTAAGCTGGAGTATAAAATGCGCTGGTTTGAACGGTTGACGGCACATGCCTCCGACCTGATCACCTCCGGTTTGCCAGTGGTTATAGCCGGTGATTACAATGTTATGCCTACTGAACTGGATGTTTATAAACCTGAGCGTTGGGGTGAGGATGCGCTTTTCAGACCGGAAGTGCGCCAGGCATTCCACAATCTTGTCGCACAAGGTTGGACGGATGCCTTAAGAAAACTTTATCCGGACCAGAAGATCTACACCTTTTGGGATTACTTCCGCAACGCATATGGACGCGACGCGGGGCTGCGCATCGACCACTTTCTGCTCAGTCCGAACGTCGACGCGCGCTTGAAAGCTGCAGGTGTGGACCGGTTTGTTCGTGGCTGGGAGAAAACGAGCGATCACGGTCCGGTATGGATCGAGATCGCAGATGAATGATGAAAAGTATACGCTAGGAGCTGCAGGAGAGCATGGAGCACCCGGCCTGCTG
>NZ_JAZQRL010000086.1:0-12058 GCF_045629565.1 Arcticibacter sp. | reverse complement strand
CGGCCCGTATAAACGGAAAGTGAGATTCTGTGTCATACCCTTCAGTCCAAAAATGAATTTCCCTCTTCCAAGGCTTCCCGCAAAGGCCACCTCCCGGCTGCCGGCAGCAAATAGATCAGACCTCTTTTCTGTGCTGCCTTCCTCATACAAATAGTCAAAGATCATGAGATTCTGCACTTGTGTTTTCAAGCCTTTCTCACGCAGCCAGCTCGTCATCTTCTCATTATGTGATATCACTACATCATAGGCATTCAGCGAGTCAATTTCTGCCCGGATTGCTGTCGCCGGTTTTTTATATCTCAACGAATCTAAGTCATGGACAATAGCAATAAATGAACATTGCTTCTGCTTCATTAGCCTGATGAAGTGCCTGAAATGTCTATTTATTCCCTTTAAAGGATATTGAACGATGATCAGGGAGCCTGACTCTATTTCAAAATATCGACTTGCCAACCCATACAGCAGCTTAACGACATTGATACCCAGGAGAAGTGGATTCTTAATGAAGCTGAGATCAATATCAACATAAGACCGCTCCATAAGAATCTTCTTACAGTCGCTCACCGCTTTACTACCAGCATTGGTCTTGAAGTCATTGATCAGGATATTAAAATGATACTTTTTCATCTTGTCAGCCGGTTAGCGGATAGTAAGGTTAAAATTGCTCGACCCTCTTTATTTTCAACTTAAAAAACCTGATTGCGTACATAAGAAAGTCACCTGGTCCGAACATTCCGAATGCGGCGGCAACATACCGCGCATAATTCCTTAAACCAGGTCTTATCGCCTTGCCGATGTGTACTAAATTGGAAATGATAACATAAGAGAAAGCAGATCGTTCAAAATATCTTATCTTCCGGTTGGCCGCAGTCAATCTCCTTAGCCAGCCAAGGTTATCCGAAAGTTCGCGTCCTTCCAGTCGTCCCAAACGCCTGAGCCCGATTTTCCGGTGGATCACCAGATCTTCTTCCTTAAACGGAATTTGCAGCACATTCAGATAATAAGTATAGATCCTGTAATGCATCCTATCCAGCTCACCCTGGTTTACAGCCTTTAGTACCGAAACATTAAGATCATGGACACGGTACTTAAGAAGCACCTCCCCCATGTTCGAAAACCGAAACTTCTCAATGGCCCTCACCCATAAACCATAATCTTCAGCATTGGTGAACGTGTCATCATACAGCATGCCCTGCTCCATAAAGGGTTCTTTCCGGAACATAACGCTCGGATGAACAATCACATTATGAAACAAAAAGGAGGCCTGGATCTGCTCGTGTCGCAATGGCCCCCGGATGATGCGGTTTTCGCCTCCAATAGATTGTACCCAGGTACCGCAAAGCGCTATATCTTGATGCGCTTCCAGATACTTGAACTGCTTCGCCAGACGAAGGGGATGGGCAATGTCATCGGCATCCATCCTTGCGATGTATCTCCCTGACGAAAGCCGGATTCCCAAATTGAGTGATTTTACGACTTTCATATTGGACGGATTCTGGACAATCTTGACTCTGTTATCTTCAAATGACCGGGCAATTTCCAGCGTTCCGTCGGTTGATGCGTCATCAATCAGAATCAATTCCCAATTCCGGAAAGTCTGATCGACGATACTCTGTATGGCTTCTCTAATGTATCTTTCTGTGTTAAACACAGGCAATATGACGCTAATATCAACCATTCTGTGGATTTATTGTATCAAATATAAACCAATCTGTTGCTTCATTTATGAAGTCATAGACACAAAAACCGGAACAATTTAACACTACATTAGTAGTGCCATCTGCTACATATGAATTTGAGAAAGAACCTGATTACCAACTTGATCCTGACGTCATCAAACGCGCTCTTTCCAATAATCACATTTCCTTATGTCACCCGGATTCTCTCTATAGAGAGCTATGGGCGTATAGCATTTATCGAGGCCTTCACAGGTTACTTCCTTCTGTTTTCAGCATTAGGTATACCTTTATACGGGATAAGAGAAATAGCAAAGATAAAAAGCAATCCATCCGGGTGCACCAAGCTGGTCCTGGAGTTAACGTGCCTGCAACTTGCTCTTTCCCTTTTCTTTTCCTTAACATACCTCATCGCTGCTTTCTTCATACCATCTTTGCAGGACAATCTGGATATGGTGAAAGTTGCCTGTCTCATTCTGATCGGGTCATCCTTCAGCATAGAATGGTTCTTCCAGGGGATTGAGAAATTCAGCTATATCACTTACAGATCTTTGTTTACCAAATCGCTGAACGTGCTTAGTATCCTTCTCTTCGTTAATGCGTCAGACGATTACCTGGTATACTACATGATAAGTGCGGCAACCGTGATTCTAAACGCCGGATGGAACTTTGCTTATTTCTTAAGGCGGTTTTACACGGAAGTGACCGTACCCCTCAGCATAAAGAATCACCTGAAACCTTTACTTGTATTATTCAGCATTAATATCTCTATCAGTTTTTACACGATCCTGGATACGGTCATTCTCGGCCTGCTGACTAATTCCGTGAATGTCAGCTTTTACAGTGTTCCCCTGCGGTTCGTCAAAATATTCTGGACTATTGTAAGTGGCATCGGAGTAGTCATCATTCCCAGGATGGCCGACATGTTTAAGCGTGATGATACTTACGCCATACAGTCTCTTATCCGCAAATCAACTAATATTGTTTTTCTTATAACGATTCCCTTTTGCGCCATCTGCATGGCATTTCCCCAGGAGATCTTGAGTAGTATTTCCAGTGAAAAGTATAACCAGGCTGCCGACGCCTTAAGGGTGCTATCAGCAGTTCCGCTGGTTATCGGCATTTGCAATGTTCTTGGAACACAGTTTTTATTGCCTATCGGGCAAGAAAGGAAGATCCTCCATGCTACAATAGCGGGTTTGGTGATCAGTCTGGTTCTCAACTTTACACTCATTCCTTCCATGGGATATCTCGGTGCTTCCATCGCATGCCTGGCAGCTGAAAGCGCAGTTTGCATCTATATATTCTTAGTTGCCAGAAAGTATACCAATGTTAGAATCGACTTCTCACTCATTATACAAATTGCCCTAAGTCTTGTTGTCTCACTCGGAGCGGCACTATCTTTTGGAAGTATGAGCAAGGTAGTACTGCTGGCAACCGCGGGCATGATGTATGTAATGACTTTTTGCTTGCTCCAGATACTCTATTTTAAGAATGAGTTTGTGTTTTCCCTGCTCCCAAGAAACATGAGGGACCGGCTTCACAACGTTTAAACAATACCGCATGACCACAGAAGTAGCTTTAATCATACTATTCAATCATAAGTTCGAGAAGAATGTAAACCGGCTTAAAGAACTTTACGGCGGGCGGTTTGACCATATATTCTTTATCATGCCGTTCTATCGGGGTACTGACCCGCAGGTAATCGGCGTGTTTGGGAACTCCTTCTTCTACCAGGGCTATCTGGCTCAGGCACTTCCAGAAGTGCGCGACGACAGGTTCAGGCATTATATCGTCATTGGAGATGACCTGATCTTAAATCCGGCAGTCAACCAGATTAATTACACAGAATACTTTAAACTGGGTCCAAACACCGGGTTTATTCCGGATGTGTTCCTATTGCATGATGATGTCACTCCCCGACCGCTGATGAAGACGCCTTACTACTGGGACTGGAACATCAACGCGGTCAAGTTCAAAGTCAGACAGCCCGGGATCGAAGTGCAGAATGAACTTCCAACGTACGACCAGGCGCTTAGAAAGCTGAAAGATCATGGTTATGCCTTTCATACCACATTGAAAAAGAGTCAGATTATCAAATCAAGCCCTGACATCGCCGGAACGGCAAGCCTGATCGAAAAAACAAAGGAAGTCGTGACCTGGATAATCAACAATATGCAGTTCTCGATTAAAAGTGAGCGGAAGATGAGCTATCCAATGGTTGGATCCTATTCAGACATTGTAGTCATTCCCGCTTCAGCACTGGATGAATTCATTCACCTTTCCGGGGTCTTCGCAGCACTACAGCTATTCGTCGAGATTGCTATTCCCACCTCACTATTGCTCTCCGTAGACGAGCTGGTTCAAGAAAAGGACCTGGCTCAAAGGGGAATGGTTCTTTGGAAGAGCGAGGAACTCTCCCTCATGGAGAAAAAATACAATAGCTCCCTAACAGCGTTGTTTGAAGATTTTCCTTCTGATACGCTCTACATCCATCCGGTCAAACTATCCAGATGGTGCTAAGTCTCTATCAGGATGATGCATGAAACAAATGATATTCTCACCCTTATAAGCAAGCGAAAAATCGTAATTGCTCACGGCCTTAAAGAATGATCTGGTCGCGCCGGGGCGCATTTGCTCATGCAGCTCAATAATTACTACTCTTGTATTTGGAAGCCATCTTTCAAAACCCGATTCAAATAGCTCTTTCTCCGACCCCTCTACATCGATCTTAAGAACATCGATTTGGTTAATTTCATACTTTTCCATGATATCACAGATCGATAATGCCTTAATAGTCTTCTCGGTGCTATCGTCAACCTCCTTCACTTGAAACCCCCAGTTCCCGTATCCATTATCCTCAATAAGAAGGTGCGCACTTCTGCACCATACACCGGCATTAATGCAATGGACATCACGGTATGAAGCTGTATTTCTAAGCAAAAGTTCATAATTTGAAGGCTCGGGTTCTATAGAAATGATCTTCGCGTCCCTGAACCTGTTCTTGAAATAGGCGGCAGCTAATCCGATATTTGCCCCACAGTCGACGATAATCTTAGGATCAAAACCAAAGTCGATATCGTATTCCCCATCACTGACTACCTGATGAAAGGTCGGAATATCTGAAGTACTGTTTCGCAGAAAGATGGGGTTTGAATACCCCGAAAAACGGATGAGGGGCTTTTTGCTGAAGTACCGTTGGTATAGAAATGACAGGGCCGACCCTCCAAACTTTCTGAAATTTGATATTACCTTTGGAGTTTCCATTCTATGCCGCAGAATTAATTAATTGTGATAGATCAATACTTTTTTTGATGCAGACATCCATGTTATAATACTGCCATTCGCCAAAGCGTCCATGGGTATGGATACCGATGCCGCTCAGATATGCTTTGATAGTCTCTGTAGCGGTATGATAGTGCTCGTCAAACACGACGTAAGCATGATCAGAGACATGATAATCCAGCGGCTTTATTAGAAATGAATCCTTCTTTCCACTCTCGACCATTTCATCATACGTCTTCTCTCCTATAGCCTCAGTAATGGTAACGTTCTTTACCGGCCTGAAGAAATTCCCGATATGAATATAGCGATGAAAGAGGCTGCTGCTATCGGGTATATACGTCCAGGTATGTGTAGTGGGCTGGCTCTCCCACAAGACGTTTGAAACTTTATTGTACTTTAATCTGCCTGCGGCTTCCTTTACACGGTCCGGACAACCTTCAATGAGATGTGGAAGCACATCCATCGGAAGGGTGCTGATTACCAGGTCATAACTCATTTCTTTGTTAATCAGCCACCGATTATCCAAAGAAGAATAACCGATAGACCTCACCTCTAAATCATATACGATCTTGAGATTATCAGATAAAGCCTCTAAAAAGGTATTCTGATTATTGCTTTTGGGGTAGTAGAATTCAGAATGCGGCATCTTATCCTCGGCCTTATCGATCAGGCTTTCAAAGAAGCTGACCTTGTTGGGGATCGGCAACTTGCCCTCTACCCAGGCCGGATCCATATCAGCCGGCTTGCGATTCCAAATCTTGGCATTGTAAGGAATGAAATATTCTTCGGCTAAAGTATGACCAAACTTCTTTCTGAACCACTGCTCCAGATTTGAATACGTTTCGTCATCCTCTGAAACCAGAAAGTCCCTCGTGATATTCAATGCGAGCTCTTTATCAAATGCGAAGATCTCTTTTACAGCGAACTCTATGGGATACCTGATTTCATGTCCTTTGAACTTAATCACCGCACTTCTTGTAATTTTATTCCAATGGTCTTGCGGCATTACCTCTTTGAACACCCAATCCATAACATCGCTATATCGGGAGTTGAAGCAATGTCCCCCAACCAGATGATAGGATACCAGATCGACAGTTCTTGTTCGCGCAATACCTCCTGCATGGGACTTTCGCTCCAAAACCTGCACCTCGTGTTCTTTGCTGAGCAATCTCGCGATGCTCAACCCGGAGATGCCTGCACCCAGAATAGCGATCTTCATATCTTTTGATTTATTTCATGATAAAAAAGTAAATTCTTCGCAAAATGAGTATTGCACTCAACAGAAACATGAATAAGAATGCGCCTACAATTATGGCTTTTGATTTACCTACCTTGTCCTTTTTTAAAGGGAGAACGGAATTGTCAATTACTTGTATAAGCGGTGTTTCCTTCCTTAAGTTTACTTTAGAAATTTCCAGGTTCTTCACCAGTTCCGACAGGATGGCCTTGTTTGCTTCTGCATCGACCTGCCGGCGCTGAGAAGGCACTCTCAGAACCTGCCGCGCTGGGTTAATATTGGGGTTAGCGTCTATCGAGAGTGCGACGCTACTAATATCCCGGTTAAGTGCTGCACGTATGGAATCAGCCTGATGCTGTAGTATGGTCACATTCTCGAGTGACTTCTTCGTTCGCGTCTCTATGTAGTAGTCACTTACATTCTTTACGATCAACTCGTTGAAGGACTTTGCAAATAACTCATCCCTCGCCTTTACTTCAACTTTTAAGATGTTAAGTTTTTTATCGGGCTTGCCCACGAAGAGGTAGTTCTCATTGATGTCTTCAACAATTTCGTTCAGAATGCTATCCTGTAAGCGGTTAAAAGGCGGTGATCGAAATGAGATATTTCGTAATTCCGGCTTCTTGTCCCATCGCTCCTTCAGGCTATTAAAGGCTATATATCGTTCCAGGAGCAACTGCTGCTTTCCGTTAAAATCACCCGGACTGAGCAAGGTCTTTTTCAATATATTGCCAGATCGGTAAAGCTCGATTATATTATCACCCTGGAATATCCCGCCGCCTCCACCGCCCAGGTCTACCCCCATCATCGATGCCAGACCGGCATATTGGCTCAGTCCACCTCTGCTACCTTGCTCGTCCAACACAAATGTTGAACTCGCTATGTAAACGGTCTTCCTTAAAGTTGCATACAAATAGCCCGCGAGCCCGCCAAGAATGCCCGCAAGCAAGATAAACCTCCACCGGGAAGCAAGGTATCGAACCCAGTCCTGAATCTTAAGTATGAACTCTTTGAGGGAGATCTCATTTCGCCGAATTTCCCTCTCCGGTTTATCTGCCAGTGTTTCCAAAAGTGAGTAGTTAATTTATTCAACTTAAGTACCATGTACACTGTATGGCGGCCGGTTAAGGTCACCTTCGGAACTTTATCACTAGGCTTCTACCCTTTCCCCTATCTGCTGTCTCCACATGGCATAGTAAAGTCCTTTTTCATTTAGTAAATCTTCATGCCTTCCAGACTCAACAATATGACCTTTTTCAAGCACGAAAATGTTGTCTGCATGCATGATAGTCGAAAGGCGGTGTGCAATTAAAATGGTAATCCGGTCATCCATTACCGAAACATCCCGTATAGTCTTCGTTATCTCTTCTTCGGTAATAGAATCAAGGGCAGATGTAGCTTCGTCAAACACCAGAATATCAGGCTGACGTAATAGTGAACGTGCGATAGACAATCTTTGTTTTTCGCCGCCCGAAACTTTTACACCTCCCTCACCTATTACCGAGTCCAGCCCCTTATCTGCTCTAGCCAACAGAGTCATACACGCAGCCTTTCTCATCACTTCCAGACACTCCTCATCAGTAGCGCCAGGTCGTACGAACTGCAGGTTCTCCCGTATGGTACCCGAGAACAGCTGCGTATCCTGTGTTACAAATCCGATACGCTCACGTAGCTGATCCAGATCAATCTCAGAAGAGGGCACATTATTATAAAGTACCTGACCTTCTTTCGGCGTATACAACCCTACCAGCAGCTTCACCAGTGTCGTTTTTCCTGATCCGGAAGGACCGACAAAAGCAATGGTCTGTCCTTTAAATGTACTAAAGTTGATGTTGTTTAATGCACTGGTGCTAGCCGATTGATGCTTAAATGTGACATTTTGGAAACGTAGTGACTCTAATTTGTCCAGCCGTACCGGGTTGGTGGGCTTCACCTCCTTAGGTGTACTCATAATCGACTTGAAGTTGGCAAGCGATACCTCCGTCTCTCTATACGTATTAATAATATTCCCCAGTTCCTGCAGCGGACCGAAAATGAAGAATGAATAAAGGAATAAGGAGAAGAATTCCCCCACTGAAATCTGGTTATCATAAATCAGATACATCATTAGAAAGAGTACTCCATTCCTAAGCAAATTAACCAGCGTGCCCTGGATGAAGCTCAGACTCCGTACATATTTCACTTTCTTCAACTCCAGAACAAGGATCTTCTCAGTCGTCATATTCAACCTCTTGATCTCCTGAGAAGATAAACCCAAGCTCTTCACCAGCTCAATATTCCGCAGCGACTCTGTAGTCGACCCGGCCAAAGCAGTCGTTTCCGAAACTATACTCTTCTGCACCACTTTGATCCGCTTACTCAATATAGAGCTCACCGTCCCCAATACTGGGATTACAGAGATATAGAATACAGCAATCAGCCAATGGATATTAATCGCATAAAAAAACACGAAAGTGATCCCTATGATACTGGTAAAAACAATGTTGATAGTGGCAATAATCAGCTTTTCTGTATCCAGCCTTACCTTTTGCAATATACCCAAAGTCTCCCCGCTCCGCTGATCTTCAAAAACCTGGTAAGGAAGCTCCAAAGAATGCGCAAGGCCATCAGAATAAATCTTAGCTCCCAGTCGCTGTGTGATGACATTCACATAATAGTCCTGAAAGTTCTTCGCTATCCGTGATACCATCGCAACACCCATAGCAGCCAGCACCAACATCCCTGCTCCTTTGAAAAACTCCTCAGTGGTATAGTCGTCGTAGTGGGTCACATACTTATCAATAATCTGCCTGAAGATCCACGGATCCAGAAAAGAAAATATTTGGTTAATGGCAGCCAGAAGGAGTGCCAAACCGATCAATCCCTTATAGTTCTTTAAATATTGTAGCAGAATTTTCATAAAGCGGTGCAGATAGGTGTGGTAACATGCAAAAATAAGAAAGGGAACAGTGATCAACACCATTCCCTTTTTAAATTACTTTGAGCGGACTTATTATACCGTCATGATATCTTTTTCTTTAAGCTCAGCCAGCTTATCAATCTTAATGATGTATGCATCGGTCAACTTCTGTACTTCACCTTCCCCGGTCTTGATCTCATCCTCCGATACTCCTTCAGATTTCAGGCGCTGGATTTTGTTATTAATATCTTTACGAATATTCCGTACAGCAATACGTCCCCTTTCAGCCTCTTCCTTAACCTTTTTAACCAGATCACGACGCCGCTCTTCTGTTAACGGGGGTACATTCATCCGAATGACCATCCCATCGTTCTGCGGGTTTAAACCAACGTTAGAATCGATAATGGCTTTTTCGATCTTCACTAACAAAGGCTTCTCCCAAGGCTGCACCACAAGGGTACGGGCATCTGGCGTGTTGATACTAGCAACCTGACTCAATGGAGTAGGTGTACCGTAATATTCAACCATAACTGAATCAAGCATGGAAGGCATAGCCTTTCCTGCACGTATTTTCAATAATTCCGCATCAGCATGATCAACGGCTTTATCCATCGTAGATTTCGCATCAGCTAACTGCTGTCTTATAAGGTCGTTCATAAAAAACTTTATTAAAAATCTATTATCCTTTAACCAATGTACCTATCGTTTCTCCCTGCACAAGACGCATAAAATTGCCTGGCTTATTCATATCAAACACAATGATCGGCAGTTTATTTTCCTGACACAGTGTGAATGCTGTCATATCCATAACATTCAGGCCCTTGTCATAAACCTCCTGAAATGTAATTTCTTCATAGCGGGTCGCAGTCGCATCTTTTTCAGGATCTGCTGTATAGATGCCATCTACTCTGGTTCCCTTTAGCACAACGTCTGCCTGAACCTCTATAGCGCGAAGCGATGCGCAGGTGTCCGTTGTAAAGTAAGGATTTCCTGTTCCTGCTCCGAAAATAACAATTCGTCTTTTCTCCAGGTGTCTTACCGCACGGCGACGAATAAACGGCTCGCAGATCTGTTCCATTTTAATCGCTGTCATTAACCTGGTTTTAACAGTCAGCTTTTCAAGTGCATCCTGTAAAGCCATGCTATTGATAACAGTAGCCAGCATACCCATATAGTCCGCTTGAACACGGTCCATACCTGATTGCTCTGCACTGAGGCCACGGAATATGTTACCCCCGCCAATGACGATTGCCACTTCGACGCCGGTGTCGAAAACCGCTTTGATGTCTTTTGCATACTGAAGTACCCGATCGCTGTCAATTCCGTACTGTTTATCGCCCATTAGAGACTCTCCACTAAGTTTCAAGAGGATACGCTTATATTTCATTTTTAGAAGGTGTTTATAGAATTACAGCCAATTGAAGCCGGGCAAAGGTAGTAATTTATGTAAGAAATAAAAAAGGGGTTCTCTCACACCAGCAAGAGAACCCCTTTCATTCAGGACTTTAGCGCCCAAAATATAATCAATATCAAATTATGCTCCTAACTGAACACGTTTGAATGCAGTCACAGTTAAGCCTTTCGCAACAGTATCAAGGAACTGAGCGACAGTTTTAGAAGAATCCTTCACAAACTCCTGGTTCAACAAAGTCGAATCTTTGTAGAACTTGTTCAACTTACCGGCAGCGATCTTTTCAACCATTGCTTCTGGCTTTCCTTCCGCACGGATCTGCTCCTTAGCAATCTCAAGCTCACGCTCAATGGTGCGTGAATCTACACCTTCTTTATCAATAGCAACAGGGTTCATAGCAGCGATCTGCATAGAAACGTCTTTTCCTGCTTCGTCAGCACCTTCTGCATCAGCACTTAAAGCTACCAATACACCCAAACGGTAGTTACCGTGGATATAAGCAATAACTTTCTCTCCTGTTACAGACTCAAATTTGTTAACGCCAATCTTCTCACCTATTTTTCCAGTCTGATCAATTACCTGATCAGAGATCTTAGAACCGTTAAGCTCCATTGCAGTCAGCTCTTCAAGAGATGCAGCATTGTTAGCGATCGCTAAATCAGCAATACCGTTAGCAAAAGCGATGAAATCAGCGTTTTTCGCTACAAAGTCAGTTTCGCAGTTTACCTCAACGATGATACCACGTTTGCCATCAGCAGTTGTTTTGGCGATTACTACACCTTCGTTAGACTCACGGTCCTGACGGCTAGCGGCAACTTTAGCACCCTTTTTACGAAGGTAATCGATTGCAGCCTCAAAATCACCATTGGATTCTGTTAATGCTTTCTTACAATCCATCATACCTGCACCTGTTTGCTGGCGCAGTTTGTTTACGTCTGAAGCGGATATTTGTACAGTTGACATTTTTATTCTTTTTTAGATACTTTATTAAAATGAATGTTCATAAACACCTGTTCAAAACAGACCATTTATGAAAAAAGGCCGGCTTCATAACCGAATTCCGACCTTTTATATGCTGTTTGCTCTGTTATATAGAGCGAAGATTACTCTCCTTTTGATGCTTCAACTTCAGGAGCTGCTTCCTGTCCGTTGTCGATCTTTGCTTTTGCAGATGCTGCTTCTTTCTCAGCTTCATCTTCTTTCTCACGCTTGCGCTCATCTAAACCTTCCTGGATCGCTTTGATAATGATATCAGTGATCAGAGTAATAGACTTAGTAGCATCGTCATTCGAAGGAATAGCGAAGTCGATATTAGAAGGATCAGAGTTAGTATCCACCATCGCAAAAGTCGGGATATTTAACTTCAACGCTTCAGTAACCGCAATGTGCTCTTTCTTAACGTCGATTAAGAATAATGCTGCAGGAAGACGGTTCAAATCAGCGATACCTCCAAGAAGGGTCTCTAATTTAATACGCTCACGCTGAATCATTAATTTCTCTTTCTTTGATAATACATCGTATGTACCGTCTTTAGTCATCTTGTCGATGTT
>NZ_JAZQRL010000085.1:0-3408 GCF_045629565.1 Arcticibacter sp. | reverse complement strand
ATGGCAAAAATGTTATGTCCACACGCAGTCTTCCTTAAAGGTAACATGGATGAATACTCAAAGGCATCACATGAAATTACAGCCATTCTGCGGGAACGCGTTCCCTTAATTGAGAAGGCAAGTATCGACGAGCACTATATTGACATGACGGGCATGGACCGTTTCCACAGTACCAATAAGTATGCACATGAGTTAAAGGAACTGGTGTGGAACGAAACTGGCCTGCCAATTTCATTCGGACTGTCGGTTAATAAGACGGTTTCCAAAATGGCTACCAATGAATGTAAACCTAATGGTGAGCTGAAAGTAGTGCAAAGCGAGGTGCGTCCGTTCCTCAATCCACTTTCCATAAGAAAGATCCCCGGTCTTGGCGAAAAGACTTTCATTAAGCTCAGCGACATGGGTATCAAAAAGATATTCACCTTGTCGCGAATTCACCCCGATCAAATGAACTTCTTGTTAGGTAAGTCTGGATTATCCTTATTGCAAAAAGCGAAGGGCATTGACCACAGCCCCGTGATCCCTTATACGGAGCAAAAGTCTATCGGCACACAGTGTACCTTTCATTCCGATTCTATTGATGTTGAGATGATCAATAATTTATTAGTTGCACAGGTAATGGATGTGGCATTCCAATTAAGAGAGAAAAAGAAACTCACTGCATGTATTACCGTTACCATTCGTTATTCCAACTTTGAAACAGAGACCAAACAAGCTGCTATTGCCTATACGTCTCTCGATACTGTGCTTATTGCGGCAGCAAAGGATTTGTTCAAAAAAATGTATAACCGCCGTATGTTGCTTCGGCTAGTTGGAGTCCGTTTATCGAATCTGGTAACTGGTTTTGTGCAAATTGATCTGTATAGCGAAAGCCAGGAGCAATATAGCCTTGTGCAGGCCATGGATAAGATCCGTAGGCGTTTTGGGCAGGATGCAGTTGTCAGGGCTTCGGTTATGGATATTAAGTTATAACCACATGTACCTGAATGTCCATTCTCAATACAGCCTGCGTTATGGCACCTTGTCTATAAAAGCACTCGTAGAAGAAGCTCAGATACGTGGGATTACTCAAATGGTAATCACCGATATTAACAATTCTACAGGAGTAATGGAATTCATGCGGGAATGCCGGGCTAGGAACATTAAGCCAATTGGCGGTATAGAGTTCCGAAGAGATAAAAAGCTGCTATATCTTGGTATTGCTCGGAACAAAGAAGGAATGAAAGAGTTGAACGATTTTCTTAGTGTACATAACCTGACGCAAAAAGAACTTCCAGATGAGCCTTACGATTTCAAAAACGCTTATATTATTTATCCTTTTAGCCACAAAGCTGAACTTAAATCAAACGAATATGTCGGGATCCGTTTTGACGAGTTGCATCAACTTTACAAAAAAGATTTAAGCGGCCGCGAGGATAAGTTGGTTGTTCTTCAGCCCGTTTTTGTTAGTAGTAAAATCGGCTACCGTTTGCACGAGTACTTAAGAGCTATTGATTTAAATACTCTTATCACCATGGTTGAGAAGGAGGATAAGTGCAATGAAAATGATATGTTCCTTAAGCCTGGAGAGTTAGATGTAAAGTTTGTGAAATATGCTTTTATGCTTGATAATACCCGCAGGCTTATGGATAGCTGCACAATGGATTATCCCGAAGGCAAGATCAAGTTAAATCGAAAATCTTTTACAGGTAATAAAAGTGATGATAAGGATTTACTGGAAAAGCTGGCCATGGAGGGTATGTTGTATCGCTATGGCAGCAAAAACAGGGAAGCACTGAAAAGAGTAAAAAAAGAACTTAAGGTCATTGTTGATTTAGATTTCTGCACGTATTTTCTGATTACTAATGATATTATTCAGTACTCTATGAGACGGATACTACCATGTGGGTAGGGGATCTGGTGCCAATAGTATTGTGGCTTACTGTCTTCGTATTACCGACGTTGATCCAATAGAGTTGGATTTGTATTTTGAAAGGTTCCTAAATGCTGAACGAACTTCTCCACCCGATTTCGATATCGACTACAGCTGGGATGAACGAGAAGATGTGCAAGATTATATTTTTAAGCGATATGGTAGGGAGCATACCGCTTTGCTGGGTACCATGTCGACTTTTAAAGACCGGAGTATTATCCGGGAGATCGGTAAAGTTATGGGACTTCCAAAATCGGAGATTGATAGCTATACAGATTCCAGCCGAGCGGCACTGAACCGTGACAATGATACTTTTAAAAAAATCAAGGCCATTTATGAGTTGATGACGGATATGCCTAATCAACGGAGTATACATGCGGGTGGCGTACTCATCTCTGAGGAGCCCATTACTTATTACACTGCTTTGGATTTACCGCCTAAAGGAATGCCAACAGTGCAGTGGGATATGTATGAGGCAGAATTGATAGGATACGATAAGTATGACATTCTATCTCAACGCGGAATCGGCCACAAGGAAGCAGTGAAACTTGTAGAACAGAACCGGAATAAAACCGTTGATATTCATCAGGTACACCGGTTTATGAAAGATGAGCAGGTTAATAACCGACTAAAGTCTGGTGATACAATAGGTTGTTTTTACATAGAATCACCTGCTATGCGGCAATTGCTTAAAAAGCTAACCTGCGACAATTATCTAACACTCGTAGCCGCAAGTTCAATCATACGTCCGGGAGTGGCGCAATCCGGAATGATGAAAACTTATATTGAGAACTATCAGCAGCCCAATATGGCCAGATACCTGCATCCTGTAATGGAGGAACAACTAAAGGAAACTTTCGGGATAATGGTTTATCAGGAGGATGTAATCAAGATATGCATTCATTATGCAGGTATGGATGGCACTGCTGCAGATATACTTAGACGAGGGATGAGTGGTAAATATAGATCACGCATAGAGTTCGATCGTTTGATAGAAAAGTTTCATGAAGGGGCTAAAGCCTTAGGCAGATCAGATGAAGTCACCAAAGAAGTATGGCGCCAGGTCTCCAGTTTTGCGGGTTATAGCTTTTCTAAAGCTCATTCAGCGAGCTTTGCGATAGAGAGCTATTAAAGTTTGTATTTGAAGACCTTTTATCCGATGGAGTTCATGGTAGGTGTACTTAACAATTATGGTGGGTTTTATAGTCGTTGGCTTTATGTTCACGAACTTCAAAAGTCTGGCGCTACCGTACATTTGCCTTGCGTAAATAATAGTAGTTCAGTCGTATCTATCTCGGGTAATAATGTTTACCTAGGTTTTGTAGGTATCCAAGGGTTCGAGAACAAAATAATGGACCTAATAATTGATGAACGTCGGCAGAACGGGTCTTACCTCGCGCTGGAAGATTTCATCAAGCGTACTGATATTAGTTTGGAACAGGCGGTGATCCTGATCCGCTGTGGTGCTTTACGTTTTACTGGCAAAAGTAAGAAAG
>NZ_JAZQRL010000084.1:0-2273 GCF_045629565.1 Arcticibacter sp. | reverse complement strand
AAGGCACTCGGTTACACCAATATTTACGCACCAATACTAGACGTAGCAAGGGACCAGCGCTGGGGACGTGTTGTTGAATGTTATGGCGAAGATCCTTTCCACATTGCGGAACTCGGCAAACAGATGGTACTGGGCATTCAGGAGCAGGGAGTAGCCGCCACCTTGAAGCATTACGCAGTCTACAGCATTCCAAAAGGAGGCCGGGACGGAGATGCACGAACTGATCCGCATGTTGCCCCACGTGAAATGCATCAGATGTACCTTTACCCGTTTCGCCGGGTGGTCAAGGAAGCAGCTCCTATGGGTGTCATGAGCAGTTACAACGACTGGGATGGCGTTCCGGTTACGGCCAGCCATTACTTTCTGACCGACCTGCTTCGCCATCAGTTTGGTTTCAATGGCTATATCGTATCCGATAGTGAAGCCGTCGAATATGTATTCACCAAACACCGCGTGGCAGATGATTACAAGGAGGCAGTCAGGCAGGTTGTAGAAGCAGGATTGAACGTCAGAACACACTTTACCAAACCGGAAGATTATATTCTGCCCTTAAGAGAACTCGTTCAGGAAGGCAAGGTATCTATGAAAACACTTGATGAGCGTGTTGCAGACGTATTAAGGGTGAAATTCAGACTCGGGCTTTTTGATGAGCCCTATGTCAAAGACCCGTCTGCTGCTGATAAATCGGTGCACACCAGACAGGATGAAGCATTCTCACACCAGATGAGCCTCGAGTCTATGGTATTGCTTAAGAATGAAGCGAACCTTCTTCCCTTGAACAAAGAAAAGCTCAAAAACATCCTGGTAACGGGTCCCCTTGCTACAGATGAGTCCTATGCTGTAAGTCGCTACGGACCTTCCAATAACCCTGTCACTTCCGTTTTAGATGGAATAAGATCTTACGTCGGAGCTAAGGTGAAGGTGAACTATTCCAAAGGTTGTGATATCATTGATGCGACCTGGCCAGAAAGTGAGATCATTCCCACGGAGCTTACAGCAGCAGAAAAAGCCTCGATCCAGGCAGCAGTTGATCAGGCCATGGCGGCCGATGTGGTGATCGCAGTTGTAGGTGAGGATGATAAAAGAGTAGGTGAGAGTATGTCAAGAACCGGATTGAATTTACCCGGCAGGCAGCTGCAATTGCTGCAGGCGCTGCATGCCACGGGCAAGCCGATCGTGATGGTGATGATAAACGGGCAGCCGCTTACCATCAACTGGGAAGACCGCTATATCCCGGCTATTCTTGAAGCCTGGTTCCCAGGTCCTCAGGCAGGGAAGGTGATCGCGGAGACGCTATTCGGAGACTATAATCCTGGAGGTAAGCTGACAATGACCTTTCCCAAGTCTACGGGACAGATCCAGCTTAATTTTCCGTTCAAACCCGGTTCTCATGCAAACCAACCCGCCAGTGGTCCGAACGGATATGGTAAAACACGGATAAATGGTGCATTGTATCCATTTGGCTTCGGGTTAAGCTATACCACATTTGCATATAGTAATCTGGTTGTATCCCCCGATAAGCTAAATTCGCAGGATTTGGTGAACGTCTCGGTGGATATTGAAAACACCGGCGGTCGCAAAGGAGATGAGGTTGTTCAGTTGTATTTGAAAGACCTCGTTAGCAGCGTAACCACTTATGAGTCCGTTCTCCGTGGCTTTGAAAGGGTGACTTTGAATCCGGGAGAGAAAAAGACGCTGAAGTTTGTACTGCAGCCGGATGACCTCGCTATATTGGATAAGAATATGAACTGGACGGTTGAGCCTGGAAAGTTTGTGGTGATGATGGGTAGCTCTTCAGAAGATATCCGCCTGAAGAAGGAGTTTTTGGTAAAGTAATCAATCCTAGGGGAGAACCCTCTTAGAATCCGACCAGCCTGAATGCTACACGCTTTTATTTTAGGCTATGTTGCGGGTTTGTTGAGCCTGTAGTAAGTCCATGTTTTCGTTATGAAACATGGACTTACTACGTTCTGGATCTTGCTTTGCCAAGCCTTTGCAGGCTCTCTGTTCAGCCGGATCAGAGGAAGAAGAGGGGTAATGCCGGCCTTTTTAGATCTGTCTTTTGTCGGATAGCGGCAAAGTTCTTAGCGCATGGGTGGAAAACCTTCTTAATAGTATCGCGAACCGCATTAGTGTTATAACGCTGAAAATAAGTCATTTATTTCTTTGTTTTTTCTTTTCGGCCACCTAGATTTGATTTCAGGAGACGGTAAAAGAAACCAAAATATCCGTACTTATCATGGCCATTATCGATAACAGAGGCAACATCAGGG
>NZ_JAZQRL010000083.1:0-3170 GCF_045629565.1 Arcticibacter sp. | reverse complement strand
TGAAAGCTGCAGGTGTGGACCGGTTTGTTCGTGGCTGGGAGAAAACGAGCGATCACGGTCCGGTATGGATCGAGATCGCAGATGAATGATGAAAAGTATACGCTAGGAGCTGCAGGAGAGCATGGAGCACCCGGCCTGCTGGGTAGCCCAGCCCGGTCGTGTTTCAAAAAACTCGTCGAAGTTTCTGGAGTATGGATCTTTAAGTGCCTCCTTGAGTTTTCTGAACAGGGTGTCCTGACCTTTCTCCAGTTCCGCTATGGCCATGTGCAGGAGGTAGTTCCGTAAAACAAAACGTGGGTTGCTCTTTCTCATTTTTTCGAGTGATTGTTCCCGTGTACAGGTGTTCCTGGTGATTCGCGCCAGGTAGCTTAGCACCCATTGATGCAACCCGGTCCGGTCCGCATCTCCGAGTTCTTCGTACAGACCAGGCTGAAAGTGTTTTTCAATCGCATGCTCGTCTTTTAGTTCCAGCGGCAGTTCGATCAGGAGCTGGTAGAATATGGTCATGTCTGGCTGTATGGAGGTCAGCAGTCTCTCCAGTTCCGCCACCAGAGGGACGTCTTCCTGGGTCGCGGCATCGAGTCCAAGTTTGCCGGCCATCATCTCATAGTATTTCGTCCAGTAGATGTCCTCGAAGGTCTTGAGTTGCTCTTCCAGTGGCTCAATTTCAGGAAATAGGGGCGCAATCGCATTGGCCAGGCAGCTTAGGTTCCAGTAGGCGATGGAAGCCTGACGCCCGAACGCATACCTTTTTCCCGGGAGATCTGTGGTATTGGGTGTAAAGTCCGGGTCGTAGTTGTCGAGGAAGGAGTAGGGACCATAATCGATGGTCAGGCCCAGTACAGACATGTTATCGGTGTTCATAACCCCATGTACAAATCCCACCCGGAGCCATTCTACGATCATCGTAGCGGTACGTTCGACCACTTCAGCAAACCACTGCAGGATACGTCCTTCGCCTTGCAGGTGCGGATAGTGGTGGTCTATGGTCCAGTTGATTAAATTCTTCAGGTTGTCGATCTCATTTCTTGCCGTAAGCATCTCGAAGTTGCCAAAGCGCAGAAAGCTTGGTGCAACGCGCATCACGATGGCGCCGGGTTCATATGCAGGGCGTCCGTCATAAAACATGTCGCGTACAACCTTGTCGCCGGTAGTCACCAAGCCCAATGCTCTTGTAGTCGGTATGCCCAGGTGAAACATGGCTTCACTCATTAAGTACTCCCTTACGGAAGACCTGAGTACTGCCCGGCCATCGGCACGGCGGGAGTATGCGGTAGGGCCTGCACCTTTTAACTGCAGTTCAAAGGTTTTACCTCCTGGTGTCTCCCATTCACCAAGTGTGATTGCACGGCCATCGCCGAGTTGGCCTGCCCAGTTGCCAAACTGGTGACCGGCGTAACATGCGGCATAGGGCTGCATGGATGGCGTTACCAGATTCCCGCCGAGTATATCAACATCCGCTGCCTCTGGACTGGCAATGCCCAGTTCATCAGCAAGGTCTGAGGACCATGCCAGAAGTACCGGTTTTTGGACCGGTGTTGGCAGTGCTTTGCTGTAGAATACGCCAGGTGTCTGCCGTGGCTTACGGTCGCCACTGTCGTCTCCGGGAAAATTGTTGACAAACTCGTTTTTAAAGGTCTTCTCGCTTAAATGCTGCATACTTATTCAGATTGATCTTTGGGACAGCGAAGGTTATGCCATACTGAAGTTCTTTGGGAAAATATGAAGAATCTATGGGATTTAGGGACTGCTTCCCGTGCCGGATCAGTCCCGTTTGAAGATGGGGTTGTGCTCTGGGGCGTGATGCTGTCAACAGATTGTGCGACAGAACGTTCTCATAATTAAAGAAAGTCTACTAATGCTGGTCCTGTTGCGCAGAAGGGTAGTGTCCGCTACTCTTGAAAAAAGAAACTATAATTTTAAATATCCGTATCTTTCCAATGCACTCGATCAACTCGTGCATAAATAGTATGAAAATAGTTTTTGCCTGCCTGTTGTTCTGCCTTTTTACACAGGGTCTGCTGGCGCAAACGGAAGATAGAAGGTATAATAAGGCCCTGGCAGACTCGCTTGGTGCCGATGAATATGGGATGAAAATGTACATCCTGGTCCTGTTGAAAACAGGATCCAATCAAACAAAGGATAAAGCGGCTATTGGGAAGCTGTTTGCCGGGCATATGGAAAATATCAACAAGCTGGCTGCGAACGGCAAGCTTGTTGTTGCTGGACCCATGGAGAAAAACGACAAGTTCTATCGTGGAATTTTCATCCTTAATGTGAAAACCGCGGAGGAAGCAGGGTTGCTGTTGAAAACCGATCCGGCAATTGCGGCGAAGCTATTGGATGCAGAACTTTATCCATGGTACGGCTCTGCTGCATTGCCGATGTATTTGAAGTATCACGATATCGTTGAGTTGAAGAAACCCTGATATTAATCTGTCCTGACCTTGTTTAATAAACAGCGCCAGGTTGGATAGGCTTCTGACGTATTCATCAACTCTTTCACAAGTGTCGTATATTCAGGATTGAAGAAAGAGACATAGGAAAAAACATCCAGCGTTGCTTGCGGTTTAAAGTTCTCCCCGATGATGTAACCGGCTTCGTGGTTAGCAGCGCGCGCTTTGTCGAAAGCAACCGTACTGTTGACGAATTCCGGGTGCGTCTGTTTACCGGTTGCATAGGGGACAAAGAAATCTACAGACTTCGCAATGGAGGAGCCAGAAGGAGAAACGTAAGTGTAGAAATTCATGCCGCCGCCGCGTTTAATAACGGTCGCTATGCTCAGAAGTGGTTCCAGCGTGTAGGCATGGTAATGCAGCGCATCGCGTTCCACGAAGTCCATACCAGAGCCATTGGCATATAAGTTAAGGTTGATCTGACGCTTCATCATGGTATCTACATATACCTTCAGTTTGTTGTCGTTCAGGATATATGCAATCTCGCCCACGATCTTGATGCGATGTGAATTCCAGTTGTTGTAAGACTTCTCCGTGTTCATCCTGGGATTGTTAATCTCTGCGATCGCTATCTGGGTAAGCCATGCGTTGGTAATCTTGCGGTCCTCAGCGGGGATGTCATCCTTAATCAGGTCGTAAGCTTCAAAGAGCGGTTCTAACTTCGTGTTGTTGATGGGATTGGCAACGGGTTGATTTACCTTTGCCCAGCTGGAG
>NZ_JAZQRL010000082.1:0-42433 GCF_045629565.1 Arcticibacter sp. | reverse complement strand
AGTACCGTATACATCATCGGTAACCACCATCAGACCCGGGTTATGATTTTTTACGATGTCTGCAATACGTTTTAAATTTTTTGCCGGAAGTGCGGTTGAAGGTGGATTACTTGGATTGACCACAAAAGCGATCTTTATATCAGGATCCTTCAGTTTATCGAGTTCAGAATCCGGATAATGCCAGGTATGAAATCCGTTCTTGGCAGTCGTTGAGGCAATAATATTGACGACTTCAAAGTTATACTGATCGAGGTGCGGCATTTCGATATAAGGCGTAAAGGTGGGTACCAGCAGGCCTATCTTTTCTCCCTTTTTGACCAAAAAATTCTTGACCAGGGAATCAAAAATATAGCACATAGCAGCAGTTCCGCCTTCTACGGCAAAGATGTCGAATTTTCCTTTCGGCGGTTTGCCGGCGCACATTTCCTGTAAGAGGTAATCTTGTACTATAGGCTCCATATGCGAAAGCATGCGATCAGGAACAGGATAATTAAATCCCATACTGGACTCCACCATTTCCCTTACCCATGCATCAGGGTCAAACTGGTGCTGCTTGATGCCATATTCATATGTCTTTTTTAATAGGTCACGACCGGGACTAGTTTTGACTTCCGCCAGGAATGATTCGAACCGATTGGCGATTCCTGTTTTCTCCTCTACAATACCGGCCATTCCGCCTGCTACGTCCATTACCCTTCTACATTCATCCAACGCAAACTGCCCGAATAAAAAGTAGGCTTCTCTAGGTACGGTAGCAATCCAGTTCGGATTTCCCCGGCCTGCATTGAGCATCATTCCCGTCGATTTCTGTGCACTTTCATCGGCAAGTTGGATGAGTTCATTTTTAATCTCGAAAGGGCTCATGCTCTCAAGCTCTTTCTGAGCGCTCCTTGAGATCTTGATTTTAGAAATGTTTGTTGTCATAACATAGGTGTTTTAAAATAATATTTGATTAAGGGCCTAACTCATAAGGATAATCACGACTACTCCCCATATGATAAGGAGGGTGTTACCAACGGCATAAGTGACGGTATAGCCTAACGCCGGGGTCTTGCTTTGTACTGCGTCTTGAATAGCTCCAATAGCAGCTGTAGTGGTACGTGCCCCGGCTGCACAGCCTAGTGTGATAATGGGATTGAATTTAAAAACATACCGTCCTAAGAGAATTGCTGCTATTAGCGGTAAAGAGGTTGCCAGCGCGCCTGCAATAAACAGTCCCCAGCCAGCCTCCTTAAAGCCCTCTACAAAACTTGGTCCTGCAGTAATGCCAACAACCGCAATGAACATATTCAGGCCCACATTATTCATAACCCATAAGGCCGGCTCAGGAATCCGGCCAAACGTAGGGTGCTGACCCCGGAGCCAACCAAAGACCAGTCCGGAAATTAACGCCCCGCCACTCGTGCTTAAGCTAATAGGAACCCCACTGACCCTTAATGAAAGAGCGCCAACAAGTCCGCCAATCACGATTCCCATGCCAACGAAGATCATATCGGTGGTATTGGTGGGACGGTCTGGGTAGCCAATATTAGCTGCGGCCAGGTCAACGTTTTGTTTATGACCAACCAACTCGATCATATCTCCTTTATAAAGTTTAGTGTTAGGCAACACCCCCATTTCAATACCTGACCTTTTTAAAGTTCGGATGACCACGCCATGCATGTATCCCATTGCAGTGAGCTCGCCCAGCGTTTTATTCTGTACTTCCTTCTTCACGATCATTACACTGAGGACCTCGACAGGAAAATTCAGAAGTTCCGAGTCGAGTATTTCTGTTTCATTCACCGCCACGTAATTCATCATGTATTCCCTGCGGCCGCCTAAAGCAATCACGTCATTTTCGTGGACAACGGTGTCGGGGGTTACATATGAGATCTCCTTGCCTTTTCGGATGCGTTCTACAAATAATCGCCTGCCTCTTCGTTCCAGTTCCGCCTCGATTTCTGCTACAGTTCTATTACACGCATACGATTGAGCCGATATTTTGTAAGCATTATACAGCACCCTATCGTATGCAGAAGTCATCGCAGGGTCGTCACCAACGGCATCTCCTCCGAGCTTAACTTCTAGTTCTTTGGCTATTTGAACAAGGTTGCCACCTAGTAATTTTGGACCGAGTGATGCCAGAATCCAAGCTGACCCGGCAGTCCCGAAAATGTAAGTAACGGCGTATGCTACAGGGATCTTGTTGATGAGGTCTGTCTTTTGGTCAGCAGGTAAATCCATATTCTCAATGGTGTCTGATGCGACACCAATGACGGCTGAGATAGTCTGAGATCCAGCAAGCATACCAGCAGTTAAGCCCATGTCGTAACCCATAAATCTGCCTATCAGATAGGGGAAAATCAGGCATAGAACGCAGACAATGGCGGCGTAAAACATTTGTGGTAAACCATCTTTCTTTAAGCCTCCAAAAAACTGGGGGCCAACGCTATAACCGACAGAAAAGAGAAATAGAAGAAAGAATACAGACTTAACATCCTGAGAGATAGGTATGTCAAACTGCCCCACCAGCACTCCAACCAATAGAACACTGGTGACAGTTCCCAACGTGAAATTTTTGTACTTGAGTCCGCCAATTAAATAACCCAGTGAGAGGGTAAGAAAAACTGCGAGTTCAGGATATCCCCTAAACGTTTGAATAATCCATTCCATAGACCGATATTTTAAAATGCGTAAGAGAACGTATCCCGGGTCTAACACCCGATGACATCAAAGCAGTGCTGGAGTACGCTTGTCGAAATGCCTGTACAGAGAATAATAGAACAGAAACAGGAAGAGAGGAATGAGTTGTTTATTTACTGAAAATCAAATGTTGACCATTACATCTATTTTGGGTCAAGTCATTCGGGAATTTATTCAATAAATAGACAATGATTCATAAGTGCATTTCGATTTTGTTGAAGAAATTTTGAATCAGAAGTTAAATAGAGAGTAATTCTATTTAGAGTAGCGTTAGTCTATTTTCATAGGTTTTAAGGAATTTCGTCGTGTCGTTTGCCGTCCATATTGCTACTTGAGTAATTACCTACACTAACACCGGATTTCCCGGTTGGTGATTTTTTAGACCTTACCTTTCCCATGTGACTACCTCTTTAAAGTAAAACCAATTTTTCTGAGTGAGTAACTAATAAGTGACAATGTAAGCAAAAAAGTAGGTTAATGCAGAAATTATTAATAAAAAAATATTCTTAGTAGTTTAAAGTGGAGATAGCTGAGGGAGATGTGTTGATAGTCGACTTGCTCATCAACCCACCTACTTTATCATGGGTATCAGGGTGGCAATAGTACATTGATGTTGAGCCGCTACGTTTTTTTGGAACTAATCAGAGCTCTTCCTTACCATAAAATATTGTGTTTGCCCGTCACGTTTTCAAACTATCTGACACTTTGTTTTGAGATAATTAGATTGCAATTTTGAGGCTCTTCATGCATTAGCAGTAAGTTTCAAATACCTCCATAACTCACTTCTGGCCTAACAGAAAATAAGATAATGTAGTTTTTTAGTGGTTTTGTGTATTCAAATGCTCTTTCTAATCGGCTAGCTTTACCGTATCAGGTGGTAGATATCCTTAGCATTTCTGGAACGGGTCAAAGATATTCTACTGACGAATCAATGAACTTAAAAATGGAAATAGCTCATATGTCCGCGCATCAATTCAAATTTAACCTAGTATTTTATTTCTGTCTTACGCTTGTTTCTTCATCGGTTTATGGGACGGTGCTGCCTGTTAAGATAATCCCACAACCTGCTAAGGTCGAGGTGCGTTCCGGTATATTTAAGTTATTATCTTCTACTGTAATTAAAGGTACTTGCAATGCCTCCAATGATGTTGCAAGCTTTTTTGCAACTATGCTAAAGTCTCCGACTGGCTATACTTTTAAAAGTACGGGTTCAGGAAAATCTACTATTGAACTTTCTCTAAATACTAAGCCTGTTTCAGAATTAAACAAGGAAGGGTACATTCTTGCAATCTCACCTAGCCGTATAAGCATTCTGGCTAATGAGCCTGCCGGCCTGTTTTATGGCATGCAAACCTTAATGCAGATGCTTCCTGAGGAAATAGAGAGTGGCTCAACGGTAGTCAGGGATTGGTCTATCCCCTGTGCTCAGATAATTGATTACCCTCGGTTCAGCTGGCGCGGCCTTATGCTCGACGTCAGCCGTCATTTCTTTTCTAAAGAGTTTATAAAGAAGTATATCGATCAGCTGGCAAAATACAAAATGAATGTTTTTCACTGGCATCTTACAGATGATCAAGGTTGGCGGATAGAAATAAAAAATTTACCTGAACTTACAGAGATTGGAGCTTGGCGGGCAGCACGTATGGGAAAATGGTGGACGCGAGATCCCCAGTATAATGGAGAAGCAGCCAGCTACGGCGGTTTCTATACCCAGGAAGATGTGAAAGATATTGTTGAATATGCATCTAAGCGTTACGTCACTGTGTTACCTGAGATTGATGTTCCCGGTCACAGTATGGCGGCTTTGGCGGCTTACCCTGAACTTTCCTGTACGGGTGGAAATTTCAGGGTGAATGTAGGAAACAAGTTTTATACTCTGGAAGATAATGCCCTTTGTGCTGGCAATGAATCGAGCTATTTATTTATGGATAAAGTGATTTCGGAAGTAGCTGAATTGTTTCCGGGTCAATATATACACATTGGAGGGGATGAATGCTATAAAGGTTTTTGGGCAGACTGTGAAAAATGTATCAAAAAAATGAAGGACGAAAACCTGAAAAGCACCGATGAGCTGCAGAGCTACTTCATTAAGCGCATGGAAAAGATCGTGAAAGCAAAGGGAAAGAAGTTAATGGGATGGGATGAGATACTAGAAGGAGGACTTGCACCGGAAGCGGCAGTGATGTCTTGGCGGGGAATGGAAGGTGGTACGGCAGCTGCGAAAATGAATCATCATGTTGTGATGAGTCCGGAAAGCCATTGCTACCTTGATTTGTATCAAGGAGATCCTGTTGTGGAGCCACCTACTTATTCCATGCTTCGTTTGAAGACTTCTTATGACCTCGAGGTGGTTCCTGAAGGAGTTAATCCCCAGCTGATACTTGGGGGGCAGGGCAACTTGTGGACTGAATCGGTTCCAACCTCCCGCCATGCGGAGTATATGACATGGCCAAGAGCATTTGCATTGGCAGAAACCTTCTGGTCGCAGAAAGATGCAAAAAACTGGGATGATTTTGTTTCCAGGGTTGAGCGGAATTTTAAACGGTTCGATATTGCTGGTGTAAACTACGCTACCAGTATGTACGATCCGATAATTAAATCCGTCAAGATGCCATGGCCCGGTACGATTAAGATCGATCTGTCGTCAGAGGTGAATAACCTTGATATTTACTACACATTTGATGGCAGCTATCCCGATATGTCGTCTTCTAAGTATGGCAGTCAATTAGCGATTCCCCGCGGATCGGATTTGTTTAGGGCGATCTCTTATCGGGATAACAAACCTATCGGGAAGATGATATCGATCAGCATTCAGGAACTGGAGCAGCGAAAATAGCTAAACGTATTGTTAGTAAAAAAGATTAACCGATTATCTTGTTTTTTTGTCGGTATTCTTTTGGTGACGTTCCTATGTATTTTTTAAATATGCGGGAAAAGTAGTACGGATTTTCATAGCCGAGTTCCATCGAGATTCCCTTCACATGGTCTGTTCCCAAATATAGAAGCTGACAGGCTTTCTGCATTTTCAAGTGAATGAAGTAATCCATAGGTGGCATATCTGTGGCTTTCCGGAAAAGGCAAGAAAAGTGCGATGCCGATAGCCTGTTTTTGGAGGCCATTTCTTCAACCGTAAGCTTGGTATGTAAGTTTTTCCGCATATGTTCAATAGTTCTCGTAATGATGTCTCCTTCGTAATGATCATCAGCGTGTCTTTCAGGGAACAGGAAAGTCGCCAGCAAATATGAAAGAGAAAATGAAGCGCTGATCAAGTTTTCATGGCTATAGCCCATTTCTAATGTTTTGTAAATATTTTGCCAGATCCTTATCGAATTTTCGTTTGGCGGAATAGTGGCGGGCGCATTGGAAATCTCAATGTTTAGGGATTTATTGATAACCTCTATTTTGTCGCTTGAATAATGCAGCCAATAAATCGTCCATGGAAAAAGCTCATCTGCCCAATAGCAGACGTATTTATTTGTTGCAGGTATTAGAATAAACTGATTTGGGCCAATTTCATATTGCTTATTATCTAGTATGCAATGACCTTTTCCTTGTACGCAATAGATAAGGATGTTTTCCCGACAGCCAGTTTCCCGTTCTCTGAAGTGGTGGGCGGCTTTTGGAAAGAATCCAATCTGGGTTATATAGATATGAAACAGTTCTTGTGTTTTATCTTTAGCTTCTTTGACAATTTTTTCTGGTATATAAATTACTTTTTCACCTTCAAAGCCGTCTCTGATTTTCGGCTTTCTATATATGTCAGATCCTGTTCCCATACAACGAATTTATTATTGGTTATTTATACGTATTTATTTAAAGTCCGCCGACAGCGGTAGAGGATTACATTAGAACTTCTAATGCGCAGCTCTGAAATCGCTGCTTATGGTTCTATACTAAATTAATAGAATAATGCATGGAAGAAAAGTTGAATCGCAATTAAATTGTCAGCGTGGGCGCTAGCGAGATTTCTCTATGTGTAAATAATCGAATAGTGTATTTTTCTAGATGTATCGTGTATTTTATCCGTCCGTTCAAGTGGATAGCTTTATCAATAACAAAGCAGTAAGGACAATAATAACTTTTAAAATACCAATCATCACGAATTATGAGAAAACTCTACAAAACCTTCGGGCGCCTTCTGATTTACAAGTATTCTGTCAAGTGGGTTGCTCAATTGGTTATTATCGGGGTGCTTGAAGTTTTTGCTGAGCAAGCCCTGGCACAATCGGAGAAAGTAAATATTGTAGGAACGGTTACCGATTCTCTTGGTATAAGCGTTATTGGAGCTGCAGTCGGACCTGTAGACGGGAACGGCCCCCGCACTGCTACGGACGCGAACGGAAAATTTGTCCTGGAGGCTATACCAGGGAGTTTTCTTCGGATAACGTCTATTGGCTATGTCGAAAAACGAGTGGAGGTCCCCGCAGTCGAACGTACAATTAAGGTGGTTCTACAAGAGTCGCTGACTGAGCTAAGCTCGGTTGTTGTTACGGCTTATAGCCGTAAACAGACACGGGAATCTTTGGTAGGTGCAGTAACTACTGTTAGTCCGTCGAACTTGAAAACTCCAGCCAGCAACCTTACCACAGCCTTAGCTGGCCAGGTTGCTGGTATGATTGCATATCAATCGAGTGGACAGCCAGGGCAGGACAATGCCAGCTTTTTCATCAGAGGTGTGACAACCTTTGGTTACAAGCAGGATCCCTTAATCCTGATTGATAACGTTGAGCTGACGACCTCAGATCTGGCACGCTTAAATGTGGATGACATAGAGAGTTTCTCTATCTTAAAGGATGCCAGTGCTACCTCTTTATATGGTGCCCGAGGGGGAAATGGGGTTATTCTGGTGAAGACCAAGGAGGGAAAAACAGGACGTGCCCAAATTAATTTCCGGCTGGAAAATTCAGTGTCGCAATCAGCAAAGAATCTCGAACTGGCAGATCCGATCACTTACATGAGACTTCACAATGAGGCTACACAAACGAGGAATTCACTAAATCCTTTACCATATACACAGAACCAGATTTTAAACACCCAAGCTACCCTCAATGGGGCGCCTGGAAGCAATCCTTACATATATCCCGCGGTAGATTGGATGGACATGCTTTTCAAAGATCAGACAAGCACGCAGAGAGCTAATCTAAGTGTTCAGGGCGGTGGCGGTGTAGCACGCTATTACGTGGCTGGATCATATAGCAATGATAACGGGATTTTGAAATCGGACTCTCGGAACAATAACAACAGCAATATTAAATTTCAAAATTACCAGCTTCGCTCGAATGTAAACATCGACGTTACTAAATCGACGGAGCTTGTGGTCAGGTTATCTGGAACATTTAATGAATACAATGGGCCGCGTACCGGCGATGCTTCATTTTCAACAGATCTATACAATCTGGCTATGCATACTAGTCCGGTAGCCTTCCCTGCTTACCATTTACCGGATGAGGCCAACCGGAATACCAACCATATTTTATTTGGGAATGTGGCCGGTGCTAACGGAACCAGTTATGTCAATCCTTACGCTTATCTGCTTTCGGGTCATAAGAATTATTCTGAATCAAGAATGCTTGCCCAACTCGAATTAAATCAGAAATTCGACTTTCTGACAAAAGGTCTTAATTTTCATGGGATATTTAGCACAAACAGGTATTCCCGGTTTGAGTCTCAAATGTACTATAATCCGTTTTACTACACTCACGCTAATTATGATAAGCTAACAAATCAATACTCTTTAGTCTGGCTGAATAGTCAGCCAGGACAGGCTCAGGAATATCTGAGTTATTCTCCCGGTGCCAGCACACTCAGTACATTCGTTTACTTACAAGGGGTTCTAAACTATGATCGATCTTTAGGGGAAAACCATAATATAAGTGCGTCTTTGATTGGTACCAGGCAACAATCGCTGAATGCTAATGCCCCTACTTTACTCAACGCTTTACCCTTTCGAAATCTGACCCTAGCAGGACGAACAACCTACTCTCATAAGAACAAATATTTTCTTGAATTTAATTTCGGCTATAATGGTTCAGAACGATTTTCGAAACACCATCGGTTCGGCTTCTTCCCTACAATCGGAGCATCCTGGATAGTCTCTCAAGAAAAGTTCTGGGGAGACATGGCTAATGTCTTTGAGCGATTTAAGGTGCGTGGAAGCTATGGTATGGTCGGTAATGATGCAATCGGTGCACAACGCTTCTTTTACGTATCGGATGTAAACCTGGCAGGCGGTAACTATGCGTATTTTGGAGTTAATAACGCTTACTACAGGCCAGGTGTAAGTATCAATAACTATGAAAATAACGATGTTACATGGGAGACGTCAAGGCAGGTGAACCTTGGTTTGGAATTTACGTTTCTCAGAAAACTTAACGTAATTGCTGAGGTATATCAAAATGATAAGTTTGATATACTACAGAGCCGGGCATCTATACCAACTACGATGGGTCTCGAAGCTTCTATTGCTGCCAACCTCGGAAAAGTCCGGTCGAGAGGGGTTGATATTTCGGTAGATGGAAGACACACACTTAATAGCCAATCCTGGATTTCGGCAAGAGGGAACTTGACCTATAGCAGAAATGAGTTTAAAAAATACGAAGAACCTAATTTCCGCGAAGCGTATCGGTACAATGTAGGTCAGACGCTGAACAGGGGATATGGTTATTTGGCAGAACGTCTTTTTGTTGACGACAATGAAGCAGCAAATTCTCCGGCACAAATATTCAGTTCTGGTGGTGTGGCACCAAAAGGTGGAGACATTAAGTACCGCGATTTAAACCATGACGGACGGATTGATGATGCTGACAAGACCTTCCTGGGAAATCCCTACATACCGCAAGTTGTGTATGGCTTCGGTTTATCTGCTGGCTATAAAAACTTTGATCTCTCGGGATTTTTTCAAGGGCAGGCAAGGGTGTCATTCTTTATTGACCCGGCAAGGACATCTCCATTTATCCAAAGTCCCGACAATCAGTTTATAGGAAACACTCAGCTCCTGAAAGCATTTGCTGATAACCACTGGTCTGAAGATAACCAGAACCTCTACGCATTGTATCCAAGACTAGGGGCAGAAGCGGGTTCTATCGAAAATAATACTCAAACCAGCACGTGGTGGTTACGTGATGGCAGTTTTCTACGTTTGAAATCGGTGGAGCTGGGCTATTCTCTGCCTGCATCTGTATCCCAAAAATTAAATATAAAAAAGATGCGGATCTACTTCAATGGCTTAAATCTGTTAACATTCAGTCCTTTCAAACTATGGGATCCGGAAGTAGGGGGAAATGGCTTTGCCTATCCTATCCAGAAAGTATTTAATGTCGGAATTAACGTAAACCTATAATCTAACGGAATCTGAAAATGAAATCACTTTATAAATATATCTGCGTGGCGGTGCTGGTTATCTCTTCTCTATCATGTAAGAAATATCTAGATGTAACTCCAGAAAATGTCGGAACGATAGATTATGCCTTTAGAAATCGTAATGAGGCTGAGAATTACCTTTATAGCTGTTATTCTACGGTGCAGCAACTCGCAAATACCCAATGGGACGTAGGTTTTGCAACGTCCGGTGAAATAATATTTCCAAACGACCTCACAGACAACCAGGGATTTTCGCCGATAGGATTCAACCTTATCAGGGGCACTCAAACCAGCTCTGCGCCCGGGCTTAATTACTGGGATGGATTGACGGGCGGGCTCGCCATGTTCAGAGCAATCAGACGATGTAATACCATGTTAGAAAATATTGACAAGCCTGTTGATCTTCGTCAGGACGAGAAGGAGCGATGGATCGCAGAAGTCAAGTTTCTTAAGGCTTATTATCATTTTTACTTATTTAAGCTATACGGTCCGATACCGATTATAGACATTAATCTACCTATCAATAGTTCGGAAGATGAGGTTATGGTGAAGAGAGTTCCGGTTGACTCGGTGGTTAATTACATGATAGGACTACTTGATGAAGCTGTGCCAGGGCTTCCTCTAATCATCCAGGATCAGGCGAAGGAGCTTGGTCGTATCACAAAACCAATCGCGCTGTCTGTAAAAGCTCAGATTTTGGCTACAGCAGCCAGCCCGCTTTATAACGGAAACCCTGATTATTCCGATTTTAAAGATTATGAAGGCACGCAGTTATTCAGTACTTCCGTAGATCCTATGAAATGGGACAGGGCCGAACAAGCTTGCCGTGAAGCTATCCAAATGTGCGAAACCATTGGACTTAAGCTGCATACCTTTATTCCGCCAGCTAATATCACTACCCTTTCTGATTCTTTAATGACAGTTCTAACGTTACAGACTGCCATTACTGAAAAGTGGGATATTAACAGCGAACTGGTATGGGCGTTAAATCCCGTGTTTCCGTATCAGCCATATTCCGGACCTCGTTTGACTGCTGCCTCTGTACTATCTGAGAGGCAGTATCCCGGGACTCTTGCTGTTCCCCTTGCGCAGCAGGAGCTATTCTACACTGAACATGGGGTCCCTATCAATGAAGACCGGACATGGGACTACGCAAATCGGTACAGCTTGAGAGTTGGTGATAACGCAAGTAGGTTCTATATAGAAAATGGTTATGAAACAGTCAAAGCGCATTTTAACAGAGAGCCGAGATTCTATGCCGACCTTGCCTTTGACGGTGGAGTTTGGTTCGGTAATGGTGTAGTAAACCAGAATAGTGCTTATGTAGTAAAGGCCCGGGGTAATTCTGCGATTGCCGGACCAAAGGATAGGATTCGTTTGAATATTACCGGTTACTGGCCTAAAAAGCTGGTGAATTATCTGTCTGTTCAGGATGATGGTTATGTATTGACTGATTTTCGTCTACCGGTTATCAGACTAGCTGGTTTGTACCTGCTGTATTCCGAAATATTAAACGAACAAGGTAAACCCTACCTGGAGGTAGTGGAATACATAGACAGAGTAAGGAAAAGAGCAGGTCTAGCTGGAGTAGTTGATGCCTGGACAAATTTTTCCCTTTACCCCGACAAATTTACATCGCAGAGTGGAATGCGGGAGATTATTCATCAGGAGACCCGTATCGAGCTCGCTTTCGAAGGCCAGCCAGGCTGGGATCTGCGACGCTGGAAGAAGTTGCAAAATATATTAAGTCAGCCAATGCAGGGGTGGAATATTTACGAAACAGAACCAGCAATGTATTACAGGCCTCGTATTTTGTTCAGCCCGGTATTCAATAAAAGGGACTATTTGTGGCCTATCCGAGATTATAACCTCATAGTGAACGACAAACTTGTTCAAAATCCAGGGTGGTAATTGTTGAATGAATTTATAACAATCAAAGAGTATGAAGATTATAAACAGACATTTGTACGGGCTTCTTTTCAAGTTTTGGATCCTGTCGCTAATTGCGTCATGTAAATCTGACGATGGACTGAACATGCCTGCCTCAACAGACATGACTAAGCCCGGTCAGATCAGTAACGTTAAAATTGAGAATTTTAATGGTGGATCTAACATCATTTATGATCTGCCAAATTCAGAAAATATCCTATATGTAGTAGCAAAATACAATATCAGGGATGGAGTGTCCAGGGAAACAAAAGCTTCCTACTATAGTGATACCATCAGAGTGGAGGGCTTTGCTAATTCCGGACCGGCAGAAGTGGTTCTGTATACCGTTACGCGGGCTATGGTGATGTCAGATCCGCTGAAGGTAACTGTTAACCCTGAGATGCCGGTTTACCAGAATGTGGCGAGGACATTTGTACTAGAACCTGATTTTGGGGGCGTTCATATCAAGGCGGAGAACCCCGACAAAAAAGAAATTGGAATAATGCTAACCTCCTTCAACAATGCTACCCAAGAAGTAGAAGTTTATGATCAGTATTATTCCAAATCGGAAAATATTTCTTACAGCGTACGAGGATTCGACACCACACCCAGGAATTTTGGTGTATATGTAACAGACAAGTACGGGAATATCTCGGATACGTTGAAAGCGACAATAAGTCCGCTTTTAGAGATAATGTTGAACAAGGAAAGATTTAGCCCATTCACCCTGCCGTCGGATACCCCCATTTATCCCGCGTGGTCTGTAAATCATTTATGGGACGGACAAACTGTGGCTAGTTCGACCGGTTGGCATACACAGTTTGGCAATGAGGGACCTTACAGTTGCACGTTCGGTATAGGGGGGGAACACAAGTTAAGCCGGTTTATTTTATATGCGAGGCCTGATCAGTATGCTTTCAGTCATGGTAATCCAAAGGTATTCTCGCTCTGGGGATCCAACCTCGCTTCACCGCACGATGTCAAATTGCCTTTATCGGCCCCCGAGGGTACAGTTTTGGGCGATTGGGTGAACATGGGAAACTTCCGGTTTCCTGATCCTCCCTCTGGTTTATCGCCGGGTACCACAAATGCAGCTGATAACGCCTTTATAAAAGCAGGAGTTGAGTTTATTGTACCTTCTGATGCGCCGAGGGCGAGATATTTGCGGCTTTCGGTGTCTCAGTCGTGGTCGGGAGGTGATTTCGCTCACGTTATGGAATTGACGTTCTTCGGTCAGGCTCAATAGTCCGATCGTTAGTTAAAAGATGAAAATTATGAGAAAATTCAAGTATTTAATATTTAACCTCGCAGCACTTATAATCATTCACAGCTGTAAAAAAAGTGAGCATGATAGTTTCAGAGATTTCTTTGAAGGCAAGGAGACAGTTTACCCTGGAACGGTCAAGGATGTGGTGGCTGAGCCCGGCAACCTGAGAGTGGGACTTAAATGGAAGTCGAGCTCTGACCCAAGTATCACGGGTTACATCGTCTACTATAATAACCGCGCAGATTCCCAGGTTGTTGTTGTTAACGGCAAAGAAGATTCTGTGAGGACCATCATAGAAGGACTTTCTGAGTTTCCGTATTCTTTCACCTTATATTCATATAATAGGAAAGGGAACCGCTCAATTCCGAGAGAAATAAATAACATTAAAGTGTACGGCCCCAACTATGGTAGTAAGCTATTAAACAGGCCTTACAATGCCGATAATCCGTACGAAGTGAGTAGCAGTGGACATGTCAAGTTAAATTTCGCAAATCCGGATACTCTCAACATTATCAATACAGGCACAACCATTCATTATACCAATACGGCAGGAGAAGCGGCGAAAGTAACTTTGCCGGCAGAGAGTTCATCAATAACTATTACCGATTTCAAGTCGGGTACGGAAATTACTTATCGTTCTTCATACATTCCTGTAAAGGGAGCGCTTGATACTTTTACCGTAGCAAAGACTGAAGTTTTTCCAAAGGTGTTTGGTAATGCTGCCTGCGACAAATCCCTATTCCGCTTAGTAAGTCTTCCATTTGATATGGGCGCCTTACCAGAAGCTGGTATCCAAAAACTTTGGGATGGAAGTGTCGGTCCCCAGGATTATCCTAATATATTTCATAGTGATGATGCCACCTCTCTCCCCCGCACACTCACTGTTGATCTTGGTAAGGTTTATAACAGGTTAACACAAATTGAGGAGACAGGACGTGTATGTTGTCATAATCCGGTAGAGTTCGAGGTATGGGGTATTGCTGATACAACCAACGCTATCCCTACAGTTCCTTCAAATAGTCCAGTTTGGGCCGAAAATGCGAGATCCAAAGGATGGATGCTCTTGAAGGAGGTAGTTAGAAATGACGATGGGGTCAGTCCAAGGAAGTTCGAGCTGGAAAGCCATGCCTCTCCTGTACGTTATGTCCGGATTAGAGTTAAACGGACTGCCAACGGAAATACAAGCAATGTTAATATGAGCGAGATAGCCCTGTTTTACGACGTTTTTAACTAGAGCAGTTACACCTGAATAATTTAAGAAATACCTAACAATTGATATGCGTTACGAATTGATGTTCCCGGCTCAGATACGGGAAGCGATAGACAAGAATACTCCGGTTGCTTTAGCACTTGGCGTGTTGGAGTACCATGGAGAACATTTGTCGCCTGGGGTCGATACTCTTCTAGTAATTAGAGCTCTAGATATATTGGAAAAGGAGATCCCCTTGGTAATACTTCCTCCGTTTTTTTACGGAGCGAGCAGTTTCGCTGTAGAACCTCCCGAGCGGAAGGGAACAATACATGTAGCTGCCGAAATTCTGCAGCCATTTGCACGGCAGCTCTTCTACAACCTATTGCGTATAGGCTTTCGTAACATACATGTATTCGTACACCACCAGTGCGAAAACTTTGAACATGGCATGCCTACTGACCTAAGCTTTAAGTTAGCAGCAAAACAGGAAATTTTCTCATTCATTGAAAGAGAACAGGGGGAAGGCTGGTGGGGTAACGAAGCATCAGCCGAGTATTATGAAGACCAGGCAATTGATCAGAGTCCTTTCAACTGGATATCCATTCATCCTTTTATGTCCCAGGCTGCCCGGGAAGAGTTTCCGGTAGACCATGCCGGGGAGCAGGAGACGTCACTAATGATGGCCTTTTGTCCTGAGGCCGTTGATATGGACCTGTTTTCCGAAGAAAAGTGGTACTCAAAGACTGCAAAGAATGCTTCTCTGAAGTATGGGAATAGAGCTAAGGATATGATTTTAACGGACTTAAAAGAAAAATTGCAGCAATAATGAGACGAGTTATTTTGATCCTGCTATCCTGGATTTTAGTCAATTCCCATGGTCTGGCACAATCAGAACTGCCTCGTGGTAGTTACCCGCCTGCAATTGACTTTAAGCACTTTCCCAATCGCGCATTCGCTGTAGTCTGGCGAAACTGGAATCTGATAGAGCCAGAACGTATAGCAAAAACGATCGGTTGTAGAGGGAAGGATGTTGTTGCGATGGCCCGGGCTATGGGTTTGCCTCGGGCGCAGAAGATCCCTGCAGATTATGAGAAAAACATGTACATAACCGTGCTTAGACGAAACTGGCACTTGCTTCCTTATGAGCAGTTATTAACCTTGTTGAATATGTCTGTAGAAGAGCTTAACAGCGCTCTAAAGAATGACGATTTCCTATTCGTCAAGTTAGGTAATCTGAAGCCGAATTGTGCACCTGTTAAATATGAAGTTCCGGGGGCGAAAGAATTGTTGCGTGCAAAGGAGATGAGAGAGCTCGTTCACAGGTATTTTAATGGACTTCAAAAAGGTGCAGAGCTGCCATTCAGCTTTATAGAAGATCTCAAGACTCCTGCAAAGAATTATTCCATTAAAATGGATGAGGGTGCCAAGGGGTTGCGTTTTATTTACTCATATTTTGGCGTCTTCGGAGATCCTTTGATTGATAATTCTGTCGACCCCTATCCCGAAGGGCTGCTGGCCAAACTTGCCGAGCGAGGTGTTTCGGGAGTGTGGATGCATGTCGTTCTGGATCAAATGGCTCCCGGGGGACCGAAATTTCCAGAATTTGGGGAGGGGCACCATGAACGTATTGCAAACCTCAGGAAAATTGTTCAGCGAGCGAAGAAGTATGGAATTGATGTGTATCTATACATGAATGAACCCCGGGCGATGCCGTCTGACTTCTTTAGAACACGGCCGGAAATGGAAGGGGTAGGTGAAGGAGACTTGAGGGCAATGTGCACAAGTAACAAGGATGTGAATGAATGGATACATAACTCTCTTGCGTACATTTTTAAGCAATTACCCGGACTTGGAGGTGTATTTACTATTACGGGTTCAGAAAATTTAACGAGCTGTGCTTCTCACGGACAGCAGCAAAATTGTCCAAGATGCAGCAAGCGGGAGTATGCGGATATAATAGCCAGTGTAAACAAAACTATCGCAGATGGCGTACACGAAGGAAACCCAGCAGCTAAGGTTATTGTATGGGATTGGGGCTGGTCTCATGTAGCTGCGGAAATAATACCCAAGTTGCCCAAATCTGTCTGGTTCATGTCAGTAAGCGAATGGGCTACGCCATTTCAAAGGGGGGGAGTAAACGCATCGGTTGGGGAGTATTCTATTTCAGTATCAGGGCCAGGTGATCGTGCCAAAACGAACTGGAGGATTGCTAAGAACTCCGGACTTAAAACTGTTGCAAAAGTCCAATTTAACAATAGCTGGGAGTTGTCGGCCGTTCCTTGGATTCCGGTTACTGATCTCGTTGCCAGTCATGCCTCGGCACTTGCAAAGCAGGACGTAGATGGTGTGCTTCTAAGCTGGTCTTTAGGGGGATATCCCTCTGTCAATCTCGAGGTTGCAGAAGCATTCTCGAAAGAGCCATATGCTGAAATTGATACGGTTTTAAACCGGCTGGCTCACAAGTATTATGACGCACAGTCAGTGCCACTTGTAAGAAAAGCTTGGACCGCATTTAGCGAAGCTTTCCGTGAATTTCCGTTCTCAGCGGAAGTTATTTATAAAGCGCCTCTTCAGGTTGGTCCGGCAAACCTCCTATTTTCCCAGCCAAGCAATTACTCGGCCACTATGGTAGGTCTTCCGTATGATGATTTGAACAGCTGGGCGGGGAATTATCCCCGGCATGTTTTCATTTCTCAGTTAGACAAACTTGTTGATCGCTGGAAAAGTGGAATAAGTTTGTATAAGGAAGCGGTAGAGTTGAGCTCGCACGCACGGAAGGCAGCAACGATAAAAGACTTTCGCATTGCGGAGGCAGCACTCCTGCATTTCTCATCAGTGGCAAATCAAGCAAAATTTGTAGACTGCAGAGATAGGCTACGCAGGACAGATATTTCTGAAAGCCTAAAGGACTCGCTAAAAGGACAGATATTTCATCTGCTGCAGGAGGAAATCAGGATAGCCAGAAAGTTGTATCAGCTGGCTGGTGCAGATTCCCGCATCGGCTTTGAAGCTTCTAATCAATATTATTATACTTCTCAGGATCTCATAGAAAAGGTGATCAATTGTGATTTTGTGGAACAAGAAATCAAGTCAGAACAAAACTGATACAGCACGGATCAAAGGATTAAATGAAAAATCAAAACTAAATGGATTACACTAAAAAGACACCTCTGATGCCGATGCTTATTATAAGCTCAATGTATATGATCCTGGGATTCTCGATTGGAATAAACGCTTTTTTCGTTCCGTTTGTCCAAACTGCATTTGATGTTTCTACAGCAACATCATATCTTATTATGACCGCGACCTTTTCGGCGTATGTCGTTTTCGGTATTCCGTCTGGGATAATCATAAAAAGGACAGGCTATAAAGGAGGAATAACAACTTCGTTCCTGATTTTAGCTCTGAGTTTTTTCCTGGTAGGTTATGCCGCCCAAATAGCAAGTTTCTCTCTATTTTTACTCGCGCTATTTATATCCGGCGTGGGTCAAACCCTGCTTACCGGAGCGGTGAACTCCTATGTCACTATTCTCGGTCCGCATGAAAGTGCCGCTAAGAGAATTTGTATAATGGGCATAGCAGATAAGCTGGCCTTTGCAGGGGCTTCGTTTATTTTAGCAGCTTATATCAACTTAACGGCGGTGAGCCTCACCCAGGTTATAGCTCCCTTTTATATTATCGCCGGTCTTCTTGTTCTGATAGGAATAGCATCATACTTCTCGCCACTGAAAGAGCTTAAAGCTGTGGGAGAAGATGTTGGAGATGTCGTTGCCAGCCATAGCGATCAAAAGACAAGTATTTTCGGATATCCCCATCTCTTTTTAGGCATTCTTGCAATATTCTTTGATATAGGAGTGGAAATAATAGCCTTAGGAACCATTAATGATTATGCGGTAGTGTTAAAGCTGCCCTCGCCAGAGAACTACGTTTGGTACGCTTCTTTTGGAATGGTGGCCGGTTATATTTTGGGAGTGAATTTTATCCCGCATTTTTTAAGTCAAAGCGCAGCTCTGATATGCTCCTGTTTGATCGGTCTAGCTACATCGATTGGAATAGTGCTGGTGCAGCCAGCCATCTCCATCTACCTTGTAGCAGTTTTAGGCCTGGCTAATTCTCTTCTCTGGCCGGCTATTTTTCCTCTGGCACTTAAAGACCTCGGTGAATTTACCAAAATGGGCTCATCTCTGCTGGTGATGGGTATTATTGGGGGCGCTATAATACCGCTCGTCTTCGGTTTCCTTGCGGATAAGTGGACCTATCAAAACGCCTATCTAATATGTTTGCCCTCATACTTGTATATCCTTTACTATGCTCTCTATGGGAGCAAGATTCGAATTTCTAAAAAAAGGGCTATCCGTGATTATGCTTCAGGTTATGTGTCCGGATAAGCAATGAACCTTACCGCATTATATAAAAATATTATGACTAAAGTAAAAATAGATCATCCTAACAGAGATGAAAACTTTGTAAGTGGTGCTTTTTCAGACGGTTTAAAAGCGGGTGAACTGCTGTTTGTTAGCGGTCAAGGGCCAGTAGACTTCAAGACCTCAACCTTTGTTCTTGGTACAATTGAGGAAGAAACTCGTCTTACCCTCAATAATATTAAGGCCATTATTGAGAATGCCGGAGGTACAATGGACAGTGTTGTTAAGTGTACTGTACACTTGAAGGACATCGCCGATTTTGACGCTTTTAATAAGGTGTATTCTGAATATTTTTCTGGAGTAAAGCCGGCGCGAACCACAGTGCAATCTGTGTTAGTGGAAGGCATCAAAGTAGAAATCGATTGTATTGCAAGAACGAATTAAACATTCTTATGAAGTCACAAAATAAACTGATAAAGATTAACCCTGCGGATAATATTTACGTCGTTAGTCAGACTATCTTGCCTGGAGACAGGCAAGAACTAGATGACCAGGAAATTCATTTTTGCATTATGCTTGGAATCGGGCATAAAGTGGCCGCAAGACCAATAGTAAAAGGTGAAAAGATTATCAAATTCGGAGTTTCTATCGGATCGGCTACCGAGGATATTCCCGCAGGCACTCATGTACACCTCCATAACCTGAAAAGCGACTATCTATCAACCTATACTCTTGATAATGAATTTATTAATTCAAACTGAAATGCTGGGATACCTGCGACAGGATGGTCGAAAGGGTATACGTAATGTCGTGTTAGTTGTGTACCTTGTGGAGTGCGCTCATCACGTGAGCAGGGAAATCAGGTCTCACTTCCGGGATCAGCCTGTAACCCTTATTGGTTTTCCCGGTTGCTACCCTAACGCTTATGCTGACAAGATGATGAACGCCTTGTGCACGCATCCTAATGTTGGCGCAGTCTTGCTGATATCGTTGGGATGCGAAAGCTTTAATCGAAACCGACTGAAGAAAACCATTGAGGAGAGCGGTCGTCCGGTGGAACTTATTGGTATACAAACAGCAGGCGGGACCAAAAAAGCGATTACTGATGGTATCAGGTTTATTTCCTCGGCACTAGAAGACCTTGAAGGGGTCCCGCGTGTGTCATTTTATGCAGAAGATATGGTGGTAGGGGTAGTGTGCGGCGGTAGCGATGCCACGAGCGGTATTACGGCAAATCCTGCTGTGGGCCGGGCTTTCGATTTAATAGTAGAGAACGGCGGAACAGCGATATTTGAAAATACTGGTGAAATGATAGGCCTTGATGAAATGGTAGCCGAAAGGGCGGCAACCCCCGCACTCGCGCATGAGCTGAGAGCAACTCTTTATAAGGCGGCAAATTACTATTCAATAATGGGACACGGCAGCTTTGCTCCAGGGAATGCCGAGGGTGGACTAACTACGCAGGAAGAAAAATCGATGGGCGCCTATTGCAAGACTGGAAAGTCACCTATTTCGGGAATGATAAAGCCAGCGGATATACCAGGAAGAAAGGGGCTTTTTTTGATGGATATCGTACCCGACGGAGAACCGCGTTTTGGGTTTCCTAATCCGAACGACAGTTCAGAGATTGCTGAACTTATCGCATCGGGAGCGCTTTGTGTTCTATTCACCACGGGGCGGGGCTCAGTGGTCGGTTCTGCCATCTCTCCTGTAATAAAAGTATGCGCAAATCCGGACACGTTCAAAAGAATGGAAGAAAACATGGATATAAATGCAGGGCGGATCTTGTACGATGAGGCAACGCTGGATGAGGTAGGAGAAGAGATTGTTGCTAAGATCTTAAGCCTTGCTTCTTCTGGACAGACTTCATCTGAAAGATTAGGGCATGAAGAATTTGTTCTGGGATATAAAACATTTGAACCAATAGGGCCAGCATGTATGCCGTGAATAACTCAACACAACTAATGTAGCTCATGAAAATCGATAGTCACCAACATTTCTGGAATTATGATCCTGTAAGGGATAGCTGGATAAACGATGAGATGGCGGTTATTAGAAATGACTTTGCCCCTGCTGATGTCCAGCCCATGCTAAGAGAGAGTGGCTTTGACGGTTGCATAGCTGTGCAGGCTGATCAAAACGAAACTGAAACAGCTTATCTGCTACGTCTTTCAGATGAGAACGATTTTATTAAAGGGGTAGTCGGCTGGGTGGAATTCAGGGCTAATAATATCGCGGAACGTTTAGAATACTTTTATCAGTTCAAGAAGCTGAAAGGGTTCCGCCATATTGTACAATCAGAACAACAGATAGACTATCTGTTAAGGGAAGACTTCTGCAACGGTATTTCAGGGCTGGAAAAGTTCGGCTTTACTTACGATATCTTGATATATCCGAAGCATTTAAAGTATGCATTGGAGTTCGTAAAGCGGTTTCCTAATCAAACGTTTATTCTCGATCACTTAGCTAAACCCTTTATAAAGGATCAGTTGATTGATGATTGGAGAGAACATATCAAACAGTTCAAAGTGTATGAAAACGTCAGTTGCAAACTGGCCGGACTGGTTACAGAGGCTCACTGGAAACGATGGAACCCAAAGCAGTTCCAGAAATATGTGGATGTTGTTTTCGATGTATTCGGCCCGGATAGAGTGATGTTTGGCAGCGACTGGCCTGTCTGCACACTGGCCGCTTCGTTTCGCGAAGTAGTTGAGGTGGTTGAGCATTGCACATCATTTTTGAATGCCGAAAACAAGCGGAAGCTTTGGGGAGAAAATAGTATACGTATTTACAAGCTTACTTAGATTGTCACGCCCAAGTTATAATCCTTTAGGAAACCGGATGACGGCGACCAAAGAAATTGCAAGTACAGCCGTTTTTTTACTATCCGAAAGATCAAGTCATACAACCGGTTAGCTTGTGCACGTGGACGGCGGATACGTGCATCTAGACAGGGCTGTTTCCAACCGCTAGATGGGGAAAAGGTTCCAATAAAAAATAATCCAATGAAGATAAACTGGCAAAAAACAGAGTACATGATTAAGCTAACAGCGATGCGTTCCCTGATCCAAATGGGGCTGCTGCTTTATTGGGCTGCTCCGATAGCAGCGCAGCCCTCAAGTTCTCTTTCTATTATTCCTGAACCTCGGGAAGTCGAAACAGTCAATGAGCATTTCTCTCTTTCACCGAAAACAGTCATATTCTATTCGGGCGAGGCTGCAAAAGATGCGGGAGGTCTGTTAAAAGAATTTATTAAGGAAAAATATGGTTATAAGCTTGCTTTGAAAGCTGCGCGCGCTTCGTCGGCTTCTGCTATTTGGATCGAGGTAGATCGAAAGGCTGCTTCAGAAGGATATCAATTATCTATACGTAACAGAAGCATACGACTAACAGGGAATATAGCGGGCCTTTTTTATGCATTACAGACGCTTCAGCAACTGGCACCCGGGGCGAGTGATAAGCTTCCCTCATTTTCAGGAGTTATGATAAAAGATGAGCCTCGCTTTGCTTACCGAGGTTTGATGCTCGACGTATGCCGCCACTTTTATTCCTTATCATACATAAAGCAGTTTTTAGATGTCATGGCGCATTATAAGCTAAATAGGTTTCATTGGCATTTAACAGATGATCAGGGATGGCGGATAGAGATAAAGAAATATCCGAAGCTGCAAAGTGTAGCCGCATGGCGTGAACCGGTTGATAATGTGAGGAACTCAAAATTTATCAAAGATGGGCGCTATGGCGGTTATTATACACAAGAAGAGGTGAAGAATGTGGTAGCCTACGCAGCAAAGCGCCACATCACAGTAGTACCGGAGATAGAAATGCCTGGGCATTCTACAGCGGCGCTTGCCGCTTACCCGAATTTAGGATGTACGGGAGGCCCTTATAAAGTGATGCAGCACGGTGGAATAATGAAGGAGGTGTTTTGTGCTGGAAACGATTCAACGTTCTTGTTTCTACAGGATGTATTAACTGAAGTAATCCCGCTGTTTCCGGGAGAGTACGTTCATGTGGGTGGAGATGAAACCCCAAAAGATCGCTGGAGCGAGTGTCCCAAATGCCAGAAAAGAATGAAAGAGCAAGGTCTAAAAAATGAGCATGAGCTGCAAAGCTACTTCGTGCAGCGTGTGGAGAAATTCGTAAACAGCAAAGGCCGAAAGATTATTGGTTGGGATGAGATTTTGGAAGGGGGGCTGGCACCGAATGCCACAGTAATGAGTTGGAGGGGAGAAATTGGTGGAATTGCTGCAGCACGCCAGCGGCATGACGTAATCATGAGTCCCTACACTTATTTTTACCTTGATTATTACCAGGGTGATCCCGCAACAGAGCCTCCTGCTTTTCCTGCTTTTTTGCCTTTGTCAAAGGTGTATAGCTACGAGCCTTTGTCAGATGCCCTCAGTGAAGAACAGCATCAGTATATCAAGGGGGTGCAGGCAAACTTATGGTGCGAAAACATCCGTGACGAACGACATGCCAATTACATGTTGTTCCCACGTGCCCTGGCTTTATCTGAAATAGGATGGTCGGCTGCCTCAGCAAAAAACTATATCCGCTTCCATGAAAAACTGAAAATGCGATTAGCAGCTATGGAGCAAGATGGAATTAACTTCCGCATACCCGAGCCCTTGAATTTGAGAGATGAAATCACTACCAAAAGCAGCGTTTTAATCGATCTTTCACCTACAGTAGAAGGAGCAAGTGTGTATTATACGCTTGACGGAAGTGACCCAACAAACGCAAGCGAAAATTATACCAAACCTTTTCTCCTGGCTTTAAAAGATGATGAGCCTGTCGTATTAAAAGTGATGCTTGTATTAGGATCGGGAAGACAGAGCGCAATATATTCTGCGGAATATATTAAGAAACCATTTAAACCGGCGTTATTAGTGAATCCCCTGAAAAATGGTATTGGCTATCTGACATCTAATGATAAAGTTTCCCTTGCTAAAGAAATGCAAATATCCGATACCAGCTCCCGAGGTTTGCTTCAGGGTTTCAATGTCAGCTCCCTTCCTACACAGCCTCAGCTTGGAGTTATATATGACGGATTTATCGCAATCGATGCTGATGATATCTACACGTTTAAGTTAACGTCGGACGACGGGTCGGTATTGTATCTCGATGATGAACTGGTCGTTGATAACGACGGTGAGCATGCTCCAATGGAAGTTTTAGGTTCGATGCCCTTGCGAAAGGGCTACCACAAAATTCGCCTTCATTACTTTGATGCAGGAGGAGGGAGGCACCTGGATCTGAAAGTAAGTAACTCTCAGGGCGACTATCCGCTTACAGGTAGGCTTTTTACCGACTAAAAACTACACTGTATGAGATTCTCAAAATGCTAATGACTAATTATACCCCAAAAGGGGTATAAATTTGTTTGTTACGACGAAGTCTGTTGAATCCGGTATTCTATATAGCAGTATTCTATTCTTCTTCTTTGCGTTTTGCGTTTATCAACTTTGCGGTCTCGGGCTTAGTTGCGTGACTTGTCTGATCGCTGGGAATTTTATAGGTCAACTCTATAACACTTCCTCGATATGAGGCCTGTTTAGGATCTTCTTTAGAGGGACCCGAGCTTACCAACGCACTGTCTACTGCCACATAAAGTTTCAATCCATCATTAGAAATGGCTAGATCCCTGTAGCGTACATTCCCGCGTACATATTCATAAACGGTGCTGTTTGCCACTTTCCCCTTGTTGTCCAACTGTACCCTTATTAGTCTTGCTCCTTTCAACGTTGGAATAAGCAATGAGTTCTTCCATCCAGGGATGGCATCAGATTGATATACTTCTACGCTGGAAGGGGCGAATGACTGCCATTCTTGCTTATGCCCCTTTTGAATGTTTGTATACAGCTCGGAAAGTAAATTGTTGCCAGTTGGGTAAAAACTGGTAATCGGGTTTCTGTAAGTGCTGCCAACTGTCCGGGCGTTTTGCTTCTCGTCTTTAATTAAGGGATAGCTGGTGTTCCAAATGCCGGGATACTCTTCCTTGTTGGAAACAGATGCGGCCAGACCGTTATAATTGCCATCGTCGTATCCGATTACGAGGGGATGGCCGTAGTTTGCTCCCTTTTCAACCAGGTTTATTTCATCGTCAGAATAAGGCCCGTGTTCTACCGAATATATTTTCTCGCCATCTATGTCGGCAAAGGCTAATCCCTGCGGATTTCTATGTCCGATTGTCCATACTGCATTTTGCCACGATCCGTTAAATGGGTTATCGTTTGGAATCCACTGATTCTCTTCCACGTTGTCTCCGTCTGCTTCCAGGTTGAATCGGAGAATCTTTCCTTCGTAGCTATTCTGATTCTGAGCCTTATTTTGCCGAGCACCATTAGAGAACTGTCCTGCACCCATGTCCCCTGTACTGAAAAATAAGTAGGGCTTGCCGTTTACCGGTGCGATCAGTAGTCTGCCGCCATTATGATCATTGCTTGCAGGAATGGTATCGCAGAGTATGATAGGCTGAACAAGCTTTTCCTCTTCAAAATCGTAGGTATACCTGACGATGCGCTGCAAGAACTTGTGTCCGCCTCCGTTAACGCCACCATCTACATTGCCAGGATTTCCTTTGTAGTCATAGATGTAAGTAAGGTAGACGAATGGCTTAGATTTTAATAATGATGGGTGTAGCGCCATCCCCATCAGTCCTCCCTGTGGCCATGGGATGCTTCTTCCATTTCTGTCTGGTATTTTATCATAGCGGGGAAACGTTCTTTCCTTGCTAAGGTCGGCGATTAACTGCTTTTTTCCGCTTACAGGATCGATTCGTAGTACTCGATAGCCTTTTGATTCCGTTATCCATAAATGATTATCGGGGCCGTTGGTCAGCTCCCAGGGATCACTAAGTTTATCCGCTATTACGCGAATCTCGAATTCTGCATTTTCCAAAGGCAGGTCACTTTGCGCTTCGACTGACAGAAGTTTTATCGACAGTAAAGGGATTAGATAGAGCAGTCTGTTTTTCATAGTGCTGATACTTTAGCATTCCCGAACAATATTCTTATAACATACGCATAATAGAGCGGCTTGATGCTGCTGTCTGAGGTAAGGTTCTTTAAAAGATAACTGATCTATAGAATGCTATGGAGAAGTAACAGCGGGATATTCTTATGGTTTTGAATTCTATCTCTTTGTCCAAGCCTCTTAAGCTTTTATAGTGTTGACACCACGAACAGGATACTACAGGTTGCGTTTTTAAAATGCATCTACTATGTTTATAATAAGCTACCAATAAAAAAACAGCTACAATTTATTTACCGATAATTACTACATCATTAACCAAATTCTACATTTATGAAAGCGATTCTATGCTTTTTTAAGAATGGCGCATGCCTGTTCTTACTCATGGCTTTTTCTCTGAATTTTAAATCTTACGCACAGACGAAGATATCGGGTCTGGTATCAGACGCCGGTGATAAGGAAACATTGCCTGGAGTTTCTGTTACTATTAAGGGGGCTTCAGGTGGTACGGCAACTGACACACAGGGTCGCTTTTCCATAACCGCATCTCCGGGACAAGTGTTGATATTCAAATATATCGGATACAATGATCAGCAGGTTACTGTGGGGAATAATCCTGTCATCAACGTGCAAATGACTTCTTCGACGAAGAGTCTCGAAGAGGTGGTGGTAATTGGTTATGGTACGCAGAAAAAAGGAAGCCTTACAGGGGCTGTGGCGACATTCAATGCGGACAATCTTGAGGAACGTCCCGTGCAGCGGGTAGATCAGGCGATGGTTGGTCAGATGGCCGGTGTAAATGTGAAACAAACGACCGGTTCACCCGGAAAGGGAATGAGCGTGCAGGTTAGAGGTACCGGTTCTATATCGGCCGGAAATGAACCGTTATACGTAATTGACGGGTTTCCGTTAGCGCCGGCGGCACCTAACGGCTCGGGCAACTATGCGTCTGGCAACCCATTAGATAATATCAATCCGAATGATATAGAATCTATTCAGGTTTTGAAGGATGCATCTTCTGCGGCAATTTATGGCTCTCGTGCTTCAAATGGAGTTGTTTTGATTACCACGAGAAGAGGTAAGACAGGTAAGCCTAAAATTACCTTCAATGCCTATGGTGGTACGGTGGAACGTAGTAAGAAGCTGGACATGCTGACTGGCGAGGAGTGGATCGATCGTGCCATTGAGGTGATCAATGGACAATGGGTCGCGTCGGGACCTGGCAGGACGGCCGGGCAAACTACTGCGGAACGTAGACAGGTACTTAACTCGGGATTGGCGGCCGACAAGCAGCTCGGACCGAACGATGTCAATACGAACTATATGATTGATGATCGTTGGGTACAGGCCGGCTACCCCGGATTACGCATCATAGATTGGCAGGATGAAGCATTTCAGAGAGGGCTTACCCAAAATTATCAGCTTTCTGCAAGCGGAGCAACGGACGTGGTCAACTACTTTGTGTCGGGAAATCTTACCGATCAAGAGGGAATGGTGAAGGGGATGGGTTATAGATCTTACTCGGCAAGAGCAAACGTTGAGGTAAATGCTAACAGCAAACTGAAGTTCGGAATCAATCTCTCTCCTACCTATTCCATCACAGACGATCCGGGCGTAGAGGGGAAGGACAATATTCTCCACCAGTTGGTAAGTATGACACCTGTGCAGGAAGATTCTATGGGGGTTTATGCCAACACCGGCAACTTTGGTCAGTATCGTTGGAGTACCTCGCCCAATAGTCCTATTGGCAAACTCGAAAATACGTCTGCTCAAACAAAGCGGTTCCGGACACTGGCGACGGTATTCGGAGAGTATAAAATTATTGAAGGGTTGAACTTCAGGACTACGCTGAATCTTGATCATACGGATAATAACTTCAAACGGTATATCCCTTATACAATAACGGGTACCTTGTCCAGTCGGCAGTCACAACTCACGGCCAATACATCCGGAAGCTATGCTACTTATAGACGACAGACCTTTGTGAACGAAAATACGCTTTCTTACAACAAGCAGTTCAACAAAGTGCATGACCTGTCTTTGCTGGCTGGGGCTTCTTATAATTCGGACAAGTTTGATAACGGGGAGTTCAATTCTGTCGGGGGTTTTACGAATGATGTAGTGACTACTTTAAATAAAGCTGCCGGAATCACAGGTAATACCACAGAGTCGAAAAACGTTCTGTTGTCCTATTTTGGGCGTGTACAGTATGGTTTTGACTCCAAGTATCTGTTTTCAGCCAGTATCAGACGTGATGGATCATCGCGGTTTGGGGAGAATACGAAATGGGGATGGTTCCCTTCCGCATCCGTCGGTTGGAGAATTTCTGAAGAATCCTTTCTCCAGGGAGTGCCACAGATCAGCGATCTGAAACTGAGAGCAAGCTGGGGTAAGGCCGGTAACTATAATGTAGGCGACTATAGCGGTATCGCCACACTGGCGAACTATAATTACACATTTAACGGAGTGCAGGTAATCGGACAGGCACCTAACCGTCTCGTGAATCCAAATGTTTCCTGGGAAATGTCGAATACCTTCGATGTGGGTTTAGACTTCGGCTTGTTCAGTAACCGAATTACCGGTGCTTTCGATGTGTATACCAAGAACAATTCGAATCTTTTACTGAACATTCCGATCCCGCAAACAACAGGGTTCTCCACATTGCTGGGTAATACAGGCGAAGTGAAAAATCAGGGATGGGAGTTTGAAATTACATCAAGGAACCTGACAGGTGATTTTCAGTGGAGCACAACCGCCAATCTGAGCCATAATACTAATAAGGTAGTTTCATTGCCCAACGGACAAAATCAGATATTGATTCCTTCGTCTTTTGATATCGAACACAGTATTCTGAAAGTTGGCGAGCCGATGTATAGTATCTACGTCGTTCAGCAGCAGGGTATCTTGAGTCAGCAGGATATTGACAATAAGGTTGCCCGATATGGATCGCAAACAGCAGGTGATCCCAAGTATGTCGATGCGAATGGGGATGGGGTAATAGATGCGAACGACCGCGTCATTGTTGGTCATCCAACACCCGATTATTCCTGGGGTATCACCAACAACTTCAGATATAAAGGTTTTGACCTCAGCGTACTGGTTCAGGGGCAAAACGGAGGTTCTATCTATTCTTTGTTTGGTCGTTCTGTAAACAGAACGGGAACAGGGCTCGTGGATAATGTGCTGGGCACATGGGCAAACAGGTGGCGGTCTGAGGCTGATCCGGGGAATGGGGAAGTCGGTAAGGCCTATTCAACATTCGGAAGAATCAAGAATACCGACTGGTTGTATTCTTCAGACTACTTCAGGGTAAGGAACATTACGCTCGGTTATGACCTGGGAAGGATAATCAAAACCAAGCAGGTGCAGGGCGCACGTATTTACGTAACCGCTGAAAACTTCTTCGGGCACGATAGTTATGGAGGTGGATTCAACCCGGAAGCAACCAATACAAACCTAAGTGGTAGCACTTCCTTCCCTGAGGCAGGAGATTATGGTGGTCTTCCGCTACCTAAGTCTTTAATACTCGGAGTCAATTTTACTTTCTAACCTTTATATTCTAATCTCATGAAAAAGATACTTTTTAGCACTATCATATCATTTTCTATTCTTTTTGCATCGTGTGAAAAGGAATTGGATCAAGCTCCTATATCGGATGCCTCTACGGCCCGGTTCTACGATAGTCCCGACGATTTTGTACAAGCAGTGAACGCCACCTATGCCAGTCTGAGGGCATATCCAGACAGGCAATTAAATTTGTCAGAAACCCGTTCTGACAATCTATACGCTACCTCCGAAGGGGGTGTCCGTGACTGGGAGGGAGTAAATAGTTTCCACAAAACGATTGCAAGTAATCCGTATATTATAGAAGCCTGGTCGGAGAATTTCAATGGCGTCTTCAAGGCCAACACGGTTCTCGATCAGATAGAGAAAAATGGAGCGGTTATCAGAGATGAAAATCTAAAAACACGCCTATCGGCCGAATCCAGATTCCTTCGGGCGTTCTTTTATTTCGATCTGGTCAGGTGGTTTGGTGAACTCCCCATCATTGAGCGACCATTGCTGGCAGAGGAAGCAACTTCTGTTGGGAGAAGCCCTGTTGAAGAGGTATATCAGTTTATCATATCAGACTTGCAGTTCGCTCAGGATAACCTACCTGAACAGTACGCTTCTGCAGATAAAGGCAGAGTAACGAAATTTGCTGCGAAAGGATTGCTCGCCCTGGTACATATGACACGATCAGGTCCAACTTATGGCATAAAAGGCCCGGGGCTTGGGGTGAATGAATGGGGTAATGCCCTTAATCTCCTTAATGAAATAATCAATAGCGGTAGATACACTATGCTCGCAAACACCGCCAACTCTACTGCCGCTTATAGCAATATATTTTCCTATACCAATGAGGGAAACGCTGAAGTAGTTTTTGACATCCAGTACATTACTGGTGCAAATCCGGTTTTGGGAGCAACCTTCCCATGGGTGCTGGTGCCCGATGAATGGTTTCAGTCTTTGGGGAAGACAACTCAGGGTGGTTTAACTATACGTCCGGTTTCAACAGATTTGTTGAATTCTTATGAGGCAAATGACATACGAAGGAATTTCTCTATACAAACAGGATTTACCTTTAACGGAAAAACAGAGACACGCTCCTTTTTCAAGAAGTATGTGGACATATCCAGGGTGCCAACCAGCAGCCGGCTCGACTGGCCTATCAATTTTATAGCCATGCGATACACAGACATCCTGATGCTGAAGGCGGAGTGTATCCTGCATGGTGCACCAGGAACGCAGCTCGAAGTAGACGACATTGTAAACCAGGTACGCTCAAGAGCAGGGTTAGCGCCCTTGTCTAACGTCACCCTTGCACAGTTGATGGAAGAAAGAAGGAAGGAGTTTGCTGCTGAAGGTCACAGATGGCATGATTTGGTGAGAAGCGGCTTGGTGGAGACAAAGATACCTGCCTGGATCGAAACGGAAGACGTGCTGAATCAAATGCAGAACTTCATTAAAGAATATGTAATTTATCCAATCCCCCAATCACAATTGGATGTACGGCAGGGATTATATACCCAAAATAACGGTTATTAACATTCGTTAACTTACATTAAAATGCGTGGACTCCTTCCGTTCACGCATTTTTTTGCAGTGAGATTCGTCAATTTCCTGAAGTTCCGATTACCTTCATTGCATCAGATCAGATTAAACCAATATAGAATGAAAAAATATGCTGTTGCGGTAATGCTGCCGCTTGTAATCCAGGCTTGCAGTTCAGGGCCTGACTATAAAGAAGCGAGGGCGGAAGTCCTGGAACTTCATGATAAAGTAATGATCGATAGCGAAAAAGCGATCAGGAACAGGATGAAGCTTGATAGCCTCTCGTTAAAAATGGATAGCCTTAAGCTGTTAAAGCCAGGGTTGGATACTGCTATTGTTTCTCAAAAAATGACAGCACTGAAAGCCCGCTTAGATAGTGCTGACGGGCAAATGAATACCTGGATGCGTGCCTTCGAGGCTGAACTTGGTGATAGATCTAATGACGAAGCAGTTGCTTACTTTAGGGAGGAGGAAAAAAAGATTAAGCGGTTGGATAGTGTTTATGCCGACGTCATTAAGGAGTCGGATGCTTTCCTTTCAGATCTCAAACAAAAATAACGCTATTGACTCTCAGGTAAGGACGTCGATTAGGTAAATATCCTTTTGGCACCAAAAAAGACAGGCTGCATCATACAAGAATGATGCAGCCTCTCTTTTTTGGTGCTAAAAGGCTAAACTGCAAACGATGTTCCACATCCGCAAGTGCTGGATGCATTCGGATTGTTAAAAGTAAATCCTCTTGAATTCAATCCGTCCTGAAAGTCAATTTGCATTCCTGCCAGATACAGACCATGCGCTTTATGCATGTATATTTTTATGCCATCAAGAAAAAACTCCTGATCCCCTTCTTTCTTTTGATCAAAGCCCAGAATGTAATTCATCCCGGAGCATCCTCCGCCTTCAACACCAATACGAAGTCCGAACTCATCGCTCAGTTCCTGTTGTTGTTTAAGTTTTCTTAGCTCCTTTGCTGCCCCCTCTGTCAAAGAAACCGGTATAAGTGATGTAGTCTCCATACTCATTTCTTTCATTTTATTTACACAAATATAAGGTAATTTCATCATTTTTGTTAAGATATAGGCGATTTGACGCTTTGACAACAAACATTCTAATGTCATCAACCTCCCTCTTTTTTCTCGACATATTAAAGTATTCCCTATCGGGAATCTGCGTTTTTTTCATTGCTTACCTGGTGATACGTCCCTATCTCGACCAGCAGCTCAAGCTCCGTCTGCTTGATATTAAAAAGGACAGCCAGGGCACCTTGCTGCCCTTGCGGCTTCAGGCTTATGAGCGCCTGATCCTGCTGGTGGAACGGATCAACCCCGTAAATCTTCTTTTAAGAACCAATACATCAGGACTGGCCCTGGCCGAATATCAACACATACTCAAGGCGGAGATCAGAAACGAGTTTCAGCATAACACCACTCAACAGCTTTATGTATCGGGTTCCGCATGGTCTACTGTTAGCAAAATAAAGGAAGATACATTGGTGCTGATTAATAACGCCGCACAATCACTTTCTCCGGATGCACCGGCGATAGAATTAAGCAAGGTGATTTTAAATCATCTCACCTCGCTGGAAAACAATCCCTATGAGTCTGCGGCGCAAGTTATCAGAGGCGACGTGCAGCAATTGTTTTAAAATAACTTACAAATGAACACGATAATATCGTACCTAAACAGGCAGTCGGGCATCGCAATCCTCTCCTTACTGATTGGCCTCTCTGCCTGCTCACCCAAGTTGCACCAGACATCTCAGGATGCAGCCTTATATATCATCAAAGATATTCCGGCAGATTCCACTGTGCTGGCCCTCTACAAACCTTACAAACTGAGCATCGATTCTCAGATGAACGCGGTAATCGGTACGGCCGCTGTAAACCTCGAGCGTAAGAAGCCCGAGGGCTTGCTGAACAACCTGGTGGCAGACATTATGTATCAGGAAGGCAAGCGCACGGATCTCCGCTTCGACTTTGTACATACCAATTACTTTGGACTGCGGAACTCGATCTCCGCCGGGCCTATCAAGGCTTCCAAGATCTACGAATTGATGCCTTTTGAGAACTACTTCGTAACGGTCACCCTGAAGGGAACAGATGTGCAGGAACTGTTTAATTATATTGCCGCGCTAAACGGCGATCCGGTATCGGGAGCGAGGTTTAGGATTAAAGATGGCAAAGCGGTTGATATACAAATCAACGGAACGAAATTTGATCCGTCGAAAGAGTACACGGTGCTCACCATAGACTATATGGCCAACGGAGGTGATAAAGCCGAAGTATATACCCGGGCAATCAGGAGGTTTGATAGTACATATAGGCTGCGTGACGCCATTCTCGCTTATATTAAGCAGCAACAGGCTCAGGGAAAAACGATCACCTCCGCATTAGATAGCAGGATACAGAGCGATAACGATAACAGCAAATGAACAGAAGGAAATTTATCAAGACTGCGCTAACCGGCTCAGCGATTCTGGCGTTAGGTTTAGAACATCAGCATCTTATTGCTTCTGAGGATATTCAAAAGCTTACTATTCTTCACACAAACGATGTACACAGCAGGATCGATCCATTCCCTGCCGATGATGTACGTTATGCCGGTATGGGCGGTGTTGCTCCCCGTGCTGCATTAATTAAGAAGATCAGAGCCGAAGAAGAACATGTTCTTTTATTCGACGCAGGCGATATATTTCAGGGAACACCCTATTTTAATTTCTACGGTGGAGAGCCGGAATTAAAGCTCATGTCGACGATGGGCTACGACGCAGGTACCATGGGAAATCATGATTTTGATAATGGCGTAGAAGGATTCGTCAAGCAGCTTCCTCATGCCAACTTTCCATTCCTGACGGCTAACTACGACTTTAGCGACACTCCGCTGCACGGGAAGACCAAGGACTATCAGATATTTAAGAAAGGCAGAATCAAGGTCGGCGTATACGGCATCGGCATCCAGCTCGACGGTCTGGTGAATAAGCAACAGTATGGAAATACCGTATATCTTGATCCCCTAATTACGGCGCAAAAAATAGAATCGAGGCTAAAAAATGAAGAGAGGTGTGATCTTATCATATGCCTGTCTCATCTGGGCTACAAATACGATACGAATAAGGTTTCCGACCATGTGTTGGCTGCGAATACGCACCATACACACCTGATTATCGGAGGCCATACACACACCTTTTTAGCAGCCCCTACGGAGCTTCAAAATGCTGCCGGAGGGCGGGTGATCATTAATCAAGTTGGTTTCGCCGGAATTAACCTCGGACGTCTCGATTTTGCTTTTGGAAGTAAAAAAACAGGCAAAATAGCCTATGCTTCTGCTGTTGAGCCAGTTAAATATATTTCAAATTTTAGTTCTTAAAGCAAGGAATTTTTCGAATATTCGATGTTCCAAAACGGTCAGTGAAATCTTCGCTGCAGCGTCTGGAAATCAAATTATTAAGAAAAAGCTTCATGGAAAAAACTGGTACGAACGTTTGGAATCAATGTCTTCAGATCATAAAAGACAATATTCCAACACAGAGCTATAAGACTTGGTTCGAACCAATAAAAGCATTGCGTCTTGAGGGAAATGTGCTTACCATACAAGTGCCAAGCTTATTCTTTTATGAATGGCTTGAAGAGCACTATGTTGGCCTTTTACGTAAGACCGTAAAAAAGCAACTTGGTGATGAAGGCAGGCTGGAATATAATATCGTTGTTGAGAAGTCGTCAAGCAGTAAGCCGTATACGACTAACATGCCTTCTACAGGCAATGGATCTGAAGCAAAGTATCAGTCCATCCCCGTAGCGGTTACCCTGAACAAGGATATCAAAAATCCGTTTGTCATACCTGGCCTCAAAAAGCTACAGGTGGATCCTCAACTCAATCCTAATTATTGTTTCGAGAATTTCATAGAGGGAGATTGCAATCGCCTTGCACGCTCGGCGGGATATGCCGTTGCTGCAAAACCCGGAGGAACATCCTTTAACCCCCTGCTACTTTACGGAGGTGTTGGTCTTGGCAAAACTCACCTGGGTCAGGCTATAGGAAATGAAATTAAAAGGACGAGCCCCGACAAATTAGTAATCTATGTATCCTGTGAGAAGTTCTGTCAGCAGTTTGTAGACTCCTTGAAGAACAATACGATCAACGATTTCGTGAATTTCTACCAGGCGATGGACGTTATCATCATGGATGATGTGCATAACTTCGCCGGTAAGGAAAAAACACAGGATATCTTCTTCCACATCTTTAACCACCTTCATCAGTCGGGCAAGCAGGTTATCCTGACCTCTGACAAGGCACCTAAAGATCTGGCAGGGTTAGAAGAACGCCTGCTAAGCCGTTTCAAATGGGGCCTTTCAGCCGACCTTCAGGTACCTGATCTGGAAACCCGTATGGCTATCCTTAAGAAAAAGATGTATGCTGATGGAATAGAGCTTCCAAGTGAGGTTATTGAGTATGTAGCACACAACATAGACAATAATGTCCGTGAACTCGAAGGAGCGATGGTGTCATTACTGGCGCAATCAACGCTGAACAAGAAAGACATCGACCTGGCGCTGGCTAAGTCAATGCTCAAAAACTTCATCAAGCACACCTCCAGAGAGATCTCTATGGAATACATTCAGAAACTTGTTTGCGAGTATTTCGAAGTTCCTGTTGAGATGGTTAAGTCAAAGACCCGCAAGAGAGAAATTGTACAGGCACGCCAGATATCTATGTACCTCGCTAAGAGCCACACTAAAACGTCACTTAAATCTATTGGTCAGTTCTTTGGTGGTCGTGATCACTCTACAGTAATCTACGCATGCCAGACCGTGGAAGATCTTATAGACACAGATAAGAAGTTCAAGAACTATGTTCAGGACATTCAAAAGAAATTAAAGATGAGCTAACGCTTACCTCATCTTACCCAAAACGAAAAGGCTATCTCTTAATGGAGATAGCCTTTTTTATGCCCTCAACCTGTTTAATTAAATTATCTCGCTAACATGCTTCCGGATATTGTGACATATCTGATCGACAGGAAGATCATTAGCATCCGTTCCAAATGGATTCTCAATTTCTTCAGCGATAAGTTCTAAGCTGGCAAAAGCGTACAGAATAAACATGATCACCGGTATGATCAGATAGCCGATGCTATTTACCCATCCGAAAGGCAAAGTAAATACATAAAGGAAAATAAACTTCTTAATAAATACACTGTAGGTATAGGGGATGGGAGTGTTCTTGATTCGCTCACAGGCTCCGCAGATATCAGTGAGCGACTTAAACTCCTCATTCACGAGCCATAGTTGCTCACTATTTAGTTTTCCTTCTTCACGAAGCCTGTTCAATCGCTCGAAGATTTTACTCGCAATTTGGTTTGGAAGATGATGGTGCGTTTTCAGGTCTAATACCGAGTCGAGTTCGTGGTAGTCCTCATTCTCTCGCAAGTGGTTTTTCATCGCAAATGCGTAATTCGGGATCATCAGCCTGAAAAAGCGTTTGTCCTCTTCATCTTTCAGGAAGCTATGGAGCTTGATAGCGAGGTTACGAGCGCTGTTCGTAAGCCCTCCGAGCTGCTTCCGTCCTTCCCACCAGCGGTCGTATGCCGTGTTGGTCCTGAAGACCAACAACAGCGATATCACAAAGCCCAGTACGCTGTGCATAAGGCCCAGATTGCTGATGGAGCTTGACTTGCCAACCTCAAAGTATTCCAGTTCCAGATAGGCGATCAGACAGGAATAAGCCCCAGCTACGAGCATCAGGGGCAAAAGTGTTCTAAATGTGTCTGTTTTGTTAAATTGGAATATAAAGGGAAACCAGACCTTGGGGTTGTAATTAATCATAAAAGAGACGACGTATATGGTCTATGCAGATACTGCTGAATAAGGCCAGCTAGAGCTTACCTAATTTGGAGAGAGCGAAAAAGATGCTGCTTACATGAAGAGCCTGCTTAATTTCATTCTTTAGCAGCAACTCTTTAAGTTCAGAAACGCTCACACTAAGAACTTCAATCTCCTCGCGGCCATCCAGATGCTGCTCCTGAACCTTCTTGCCTCCTAAGAGAATAAATGCGTGTGTAATATTTGCGGCAGTTGACGGATTGGCATAAACTTCTCCAACCTTCTCGATCGAATCAAATGCATATCCGGTTTCTTCCAATAGTTCTCTTACAACGGCCTCTTCGGGTGTTTCGCCCTCATCAATGCAACCGCCGGGAATCTCCAGAAAGACATCTTCAGCACCATGGCGGTACTGCCTGATCAGCAGCACCTCATCATCCTCGGTAAAGGCAACCGCATTAACCCAATCAGGATATTCCAGAACGTAGTAATCATCAATCAGGGTTCCGTCTGGCATTTTGCAGGTGTCTACACGCAGTGTCGCCCATCTTTCTTTTACCAGATACCGGGATGATATTTTATCCCATCTCAGTTTACTCATACTGCCGGTTATTTAAAAACGTAGTGATCTGCTCGCGACGGGCCAAGTTTTCGAAACTTTGCTGATGATGAACAGTTTCCAACAGGTTAATCACTGCAGCTGTTTTATGAAGGATCAGGAATGTTTCGTCCACCTCCTGAAAAGGGTAGACTGTTTCAAACATCAGCTGGGCCATCAGATTAAGTTTTTCCGGAGTGTATGATTTGCTTGCCAGCTGATTCTGGAAGTCTTCTACGGAAGCCTGTTCTAAATCTTCCCGGCTCAACCCGAAAGACTCGTTCAATGTTTCAAAAGCCACTTCAATCCCTTCGTCGACATTTCCATCGTTTTTTAGTCCGAGTATTTTAGCTAATACCTGAGCCAGCTTCTGAATCTCGGCTTCAATAAAATCTTTTCTAATCATATCTTATTCATATTAATTCGCCAGGTTCAAGCTACCAGTCGCCGCTTGAACCGCCACCGCCAAAGCTTCCACCACCAAAGCCGCCGAAGCCTCCTCCGCCGCCACCAAATCCACCACCACCGAATCCGCCGCCACCGCCGCCATGGCCTCCGCGACCGGCCATTCCGGAAAGCAGGGTCCACCACAGGAGATCCGCGCCGCCACGACTTCCGATAACCCGGCCGCCGCCGCCGCCACCACCTCTACGGCTGAGAACAGCGATGATAATAATGATCAGGATAACCAAACCCACAGGAAACCCTTTGGACCCGGACCTTTGATTTTTAGGTTTTTCACTTTTGTATTCTCCCTTTGTATAAGAGATAATGGCATCAGTTGCCCTATCAAGCCCCAAATAATAATCACCCCGCTGAAAAGCCGGTTTAATTTCATTGGTGATAATGCGCTTGGTGATTGCATCGGGAAGCGCCCCTTCAACACCATATCCCGTTTGGATAGTTACCTTCCTGTCGTCGATAGCCGCCAGAAGTACCACTCCGTTGTTTTTGCCTTTCTGCCCAACGCCCCAGTTCTCCGCCAATTTGACCGTATAGTCGGCGATGTCATAAACACCAACTGACTTAATCATCACCACGGCTATCTGAGTAGACGACGTATCATTAAACGCAACAAGCTTACGCTCAAGCTGCGCCTTCTGATCTGGAGAAAGTGTGTTTGTATAATCAGTCACCAGCGTATTCGATCTTGGAGGAAGCTCCTGAGCCCACACGCCAGTGCTGACTAAAAGAAAGGTTAATGCAATTAAAATACCTTGTTTTAGATTCATGTTGTTCATTCTCTTATCAGATGTACGAGATGTCATCCGATAATTCGTTTTTGTCGCCATCCTGCACCGGAAACAGCTTCTGCAACTGTTCACCCGCCGCTGTTATGCCTTCGATGATACCCGAAGCAAGGCTTCCAGTTCTGAATTTGCCGATCATGCGTTCCTTTGTGCTATTCCAAAAACCCTCAGGTACCTGCCTATTGATGCCTTCATCGCCGATGATGGCAAACTTATGGTCGTCTGTTGCAATATAAATCAGTACCCCATTGCGCTGAGATGTCTTGTCCATTCCAATCTTAAGAAAATAACTGGCAGCACGGTCAAATGCATTGGGTACAGGACAGTTACGTTCCGCACAAATCCGGATTTCTCCGGATGTGTTTTTTTCAGCTTTTTCAATGGCTATACGGATTTGTTCTTGTTCCAATTCCGTAAATAAATCTGGTTTCTTGCTCATAGCGATTGTTAAAACTCGACTTTAGGGGCCTTGTCAGATCCGGCTTCAGCCTGGAAATAGCCCTTCTTCTCAAATCCAAACATTGCAGCAGTCAAGTTGTTCGGGAATGTTCTGATTTTGGAGTTGTATTGCTGAGTTACCTCATTAAACTTCTGCCTCTCAACCGTGATGCGGTTCTCAGTACCTTCTAGTTGCGCCTGTAATTCTTGGAAATTAGCGTTCGCTTTTAGCTGAGGATAGTTTTCAGTCACCATTAGTAAACGTCCGATAGCGGAGCTTAACTGGCCTTGAGCGTTTTGGAATTTCTCTATATTTTCAGGTGTTAGCTTGTCCGGATCAACATTTACAGATGTAGCTTTCGCACGTGCTTCTATTACCTGAGTAAGGGTTTCTTTCTCGAAGTCAGCTGCTCCCTTGACCGTGTTCACCAGGTTCGGAATCAGGTCTGCGCGTCGTTGGTATACGTTCTGGACCTGTGCCCACTGAGATTGTACCTGCTCATCTAGCTGAATCATGCTATTATAGCCGCATGACGAAAATGAAAGGACTGCAAATAAACCTGCAATTGTATAGACTAGTTTTCTCATAATGTTAAAGTTAAATTTTTTGATTCAGATCTAAGACGTCAAATTTCATACCTTTGTTACCATCCGGGATAAAAACCTGGCTTTTTGAGATGAAAGAAATTGAAATTGTGCTACTTCCGCACGAAACGGCAGACTCTGACATACTTTATAACAAAGTTGCTACTGCCCTCAAAGTTAACCGCCAGAAGCTCAAACACGTTAAAATTCATAAGCGATCTATAGACGCCAGGGGCAAACAGGTGGTGTACCGGCTAAAGGTGCAGGTCTATCTGGAAGAAATTCCCGCGCCTGAAGTTTTTTCAGTTGATTACCCGAATGTCAGCGACAAAAAACCAGTTTTGATCGTTGGGGCCGGACCGGCTGGTCTCTTTGCCGCCTTGCGGTGCATTGAACTGGGTTTGAAACCCATTATTCTCGAGCGGGGAAAAGATGTTAAGCAAAGACGTCGGGATCTGGCCGCCATTAATAAGGAAGGCCTGATCAATCCGGAATCCAACTATTGTTTTGGTGAAGGTGGGGCGGGGACATACTCTGACGGTAAACTATACACCCGGTCCAATAAGCGAGGAGATGTGCAATATGTGCTGAAGGCTTTCGTCGCGCATGGGGCTACTGAAGATATCCTGGTAGATGCCCGTCCGCATATCGGAACCAATAAGCTGCCACAAATCATCACCGCCATGCGAGAGTCTATCCTGAATGCTGGCGGAGAAATCTACTTTGACACAAAAGTCACTGGCTTTACCTTGAAAAGCCAGCATATAAAAGGAGTGAAGACCGCAGACGGTGCTCATCACGAAGCAGATGCCCTCATTCTGGCAACCGGACATTCGGCTCGCGATATCTATTATCTGATGCGCGAACATGATCTGCAGATCGAAGCCAAGCCTTTTGCGTTGGGTGTGCGTATTGAACATCCGCAGCAGCTCATAGACAAAGTCCAATATCATTGCGACGTTCGTGATCCCTATCTTCCGCCATCTTATTATAGTCTGGTTGAGCAGGTGAACGACCGTGGTGTATTCTCATTCTGCATGTGTCCCGGAGGTATCATTGCTCCCTGCTCAACAGATTTTAACGAGATTGTCGTGAATGGGTGGTCGCCCTCCAAAAGAAATAATCCTTTTGCCAATTCGGGGACCGTGGTGCAGATCAACCTGGAAGACGTCCCCGGATCACCCGACGATCCTTTTAGATTACTCGCTTTTCAGGCGGAGGCAGAAAGGAAGGCCTATGAGGCAGGGGGCGGAAGTTTAGTAGCTCCAGCTCAACGCATGGTGGACTTTGTTGAAGGCAGGGTTTCCATGGATCTTCCTTTAAACTCCTATCTTCCGGGAACCAGAAGTACAGATTTGTCTGAAGTTCTGCCCGAATTCGTATACACCCGGTTGAAGAAAGCTCTGCCAGCTTTCGGTACAAAGATGAGGGGCTATTTCACCAATGAAGCAATTCTTGTAGGAGTAGAGTCCCGCACTTCTTCGCCTGTTCGAATTCCCCGGGATAAGATGAGTTTGCAACATCCCGATGCGGTAGGCCTGTTTCCCTGCGGTGAAGGAGCCGGATATGCCGGAGGAATTGTCTCTGCGGCAATTGATGGCATGAATTGTGCAGATGCAGTATATGAGATGTATAAATAGGTAATTAAGGGAGACACGCTGTTTCCTGATAAATTTATATAAAGATGAAAAAGACATTAGTACTAGGAGCTACTCCTGATTCGAGTCGTTACGCATATCTTGCTTCGAATAAGCTTGTAAGGCATGGGCACGAAATTGTGAATGTAGGTATCAAGAAAGGAGAGGTTGCCGGAGTTCCCATTGAGGAGGCAAAGGAGCTTCATCATGATGTTGATACCGTGACGCTTTATGTAGGTACCCGTAATCAGCCGCCTCTTTACGACTATATTCTGGAGACTAATCCCAAAAGGATCATATTTAATCCGGGTACGGAGAATGATGAACTTGAGGAAATGGCCCGTAAGAGAGGAATAGAAACGGTGGAAGGGTGTACACTGGTGATGTTGTCGACTGGGCAATACTAGAGAATAGCTTTTACCAGTTGATAAAAAGTGTTAAAGAAGGAGGAATTGCACCGTGCAGTTCCTCCTTTTATTTTGTAGTGTTTTCTGTGTTATTTATTAACCCTACAGAAACTGTAAAGCGTTTTCAGTAGTCGACAACATGTATGGTCCCATCAAGACTATCCGATAGAGATGTATAGCTATATCTTGACGAGATATCCTTATACCTTCCTTCTATCTTCCTTCTACCAACGCCCTATCAACGTCGTACCAAGGTCGTACCAACGTCGTACCAGCTTCGGGAAAATGCGAAGAAAATGCGAAGTTGGTAGGGAGCTGGGACAAGGTTGATAGGAGCTTGGAGAAAGGATGATTTGAACAATGATCAGGTTCTGTATGTCGATACATGATTTGTCCAATCAGATGAAAACTAGGAATGCTTTCGCAGTTGATTCAAAAGCTGATCATGGTGTTTCGGTTTCTCTGAAGATATCTTATTCCAACAAGCAAGACGTGGCAAAAAGCATTGGGAGTTCGCTGTGCGGCGGTTTGGTTGTCTCGCTACTTTGATCATTGTTGCCTCCTTAATGACCATTGAGTATGGAACACTCTTATATATATTGGAGCTTCTTGTGATCTATTTACGTTTTGCCATTATAGAATGAAGCCGTTTGGCTCGGACTAGGGGAATGCCCTTCTTTCGCCGCATGGGTCGGAATCAGGAAGGAAGGCTGATCAGAGTATGAAAATTTTGCTATAACCTTACCCCCAAAGGCCATTCTGTAGCCTTATGGCCACCTTATCCTGCCTTTTGGCACCCTTTACAAACATGCCCTAAAAATTGTTTTCGCCCGT
>NZ_JAZQRL010000081.1:0-71445 GCF_045629565.1 Arcticibacter sp. | reverse complement strand
GATACTTACTTCGTACAGCAGGAATAGCGGTAAACTTACCGTTATCATCGTCAGAATATCGGGAGTAGGAGTAACGATTGCCGCTATGATCAGGATGATGACCACAGCATAACGTCTCGTGGAACGCATAAACGCGGGGGTCATGATACCAAGCTTAGACAATATAAAGATAACCATTGGCAATTCAAAGGTTATCCCCGCGCCCAGTGTTAGCGTTGCAACAGAAGACAGATAGGAATCAATCGTAATCTGATTTTGAATAATGGTACTAACCGTATAATTTGCCAGGAAATTAATAGACAGGGGTGCGATAATATAATAACCAAAAAGGATCCCTATGATAAACAACAAGCTGGCCCAGAAAACGAAGCCGCTGGCCGAGTTCTTTTCATTCGGATTCAGTCCCGGTTTAACAAACCGCCATATTTCAAAAAGCAGGTAAGGGAAGCCCAAAATCAGGCCAATCAGAAGAGACGAATTAAGCTGAAGCGTAAATTGCCCCGCCATATCTGTGTTGATGATATTAAAAGGGATGTCCGTGATACAAAAATCAGGACCGAGATTAAATCGCTCAGATAACGAACACATCATCCTGTAAGTCCAGAATTGCGGATTCTTAGGTCCCATGATAATCTGGTCGAAGATGAAGTCATAATACGAAAAAGCAAACCCCGTAAATACCACAATGGCTACCGCAGAACGGATCAAATGCCATCTCAGCACTTCCAGGTGATCAAAGAAAGACATCTCCGCCTCCATCGATTTCCCTTTATCCTTTATAGACTCAATTAAGCTTTTACCTCTGTTTTCGCTCATTATCTTGTAAACAAGAATACCATTCATCTTTGCAATGAATGGTATTTAAATAGTATTAAATGGCTTCTTCTATATATTCAAAAGTTTCCATGAACTTGGTGGTAAAATTACCGGCCCTGAAGTTCGGATCACGCATCAGCTGGCAGTGGAAGGGAATCGTTGTCTTAATTCCCTCTATGACAAATTCGCTGAGCGCGCGCTCCATGGTCGACAGCGCTTCTTCCCTCGTTTGCCCCGTGCAAATCAGCTTCGCGATCATCGAGTCGTAGTTCGGAGGTATCTGATATCCTGCATATACGTGAGTGTCTACACGTACACCATGGCCACCTGGCGAATGAAAAATAGTAATTCTTCCGGGAGACGGTCTGAAATTATTAGCCGGATCTTCCGCATTTATACGACATTCAATAGCATGCATCGCGGGGAAATAGTTCCTTCCGGAGATCGGTACACCCGCCGCAACGCGGATCTGCTCCTTAATAAGATCGTAGTTCACCACTTCTTCCGTAACCGGGTGTTCAACCTGGATACGCGTATTCATTTCCATGAAATAGAAGTTGCGGTGCTTATCCACCAAAAATTCGATAGTTCCGGCCCCCTCATATTTTACAGCCTTCGCACCTTTAACAGCGGCCTCACCCATCTTTTCACGCAAAGAATCAGTCATAAACGGAGATGGCGACTCCTCAACCAGCTTCTGGTGACGACGCTGGATAGAACAATCGCGCTCAGACAAATGCGATACTGTACCATACTGATCGCCGATAATCTGAATTTCAATATGTCTCGGATCTTCCACAAACTTTTCCAGATACAGACCATCGTTTCCGAATGCTGCACCCGATTCCATACGTGCCGAATCCCAGGCCGCTTCAAATTCCTCGTCTTTCCAAACGATGCGCATACCACGACCACCGCCGCCTGCCGTAGCTTTCAATATAACGGGATAACCGATTTCGCCGGCAATACGAATGCCTTGCTTGACATCGCTCAACAAACCTTCAGAACCCGGAATAGTAGGCACACCTGCCTGCTTCATCGTTTCTTTCGCAGAAGCTTTGTCGCCCATCGCGTTAATCTGCTCAGGGGTAGCACCAATAAACTTTATACGATAGTCTCGGCAGATAGCCGAAAATTTAGCATTTTCAGAAAGAAATCCATAACCAGGATGGATAGCATCAGCATTCGTTAACTCCGCTGCCGATATAATATTGGGAATATTCAGATAAGAATCCTTACTCGCCGGGGGGCCTATACACACAGCCTCATCTGCAAAACGCACATGCAAACTCTCCCTGTCAGCCGTAGAATATACAGCAACAGTCTTAATACCCATCTCTTTACACGTACGAATAATACGTAAAGCTATTTCACCGCGATTGGCAATTAAAATCTTTTTAAACATAATCTACTTAAATGTGCAAATATGACAATGTGCACACCCACAGAAGTCTCAACCATCTGTATGTGTGCACATCGTATGATATATCTTAAGCTGGCTCAACCAGGAACAAAGGTTGATCGTACTCTACCGGACTTGAATTGTCCACAAGTACTTTCACAATCCTTCCGGACACCTCTGACTCGATTTCGTTAAATAGCTTCATCGCTTCTATGATACACACTACCTGACCCGCTTTTATCTCATCTCCAACATTCGCAAACGAAGGTTTATCAGGACCTGCAGAACGGTAGAACGTACCGATCATCGGCGACTTGATCGTGATATAATTAGCCAGTTCCTGAGCTGTTGCAGCAGCCTTGGCCTCAGCAGCTGATACCACCGGCGCACTTGCAACAGGAGCTGCAGGAGCTGGGGCAGCAGGAGCAGCTGCCGGCGGCAGCGCAGCAGTCACATACGTAGGCTGCTGATTAGTTTTTATAGTGATCTTAAATTCTTTCTCTTCGATCGAAACTTCGTTAACACCTGATTTTGCTACAAATCTGATGAGTTCCTGAACCTGTTTAATATCCATTTTTACTGGTTAAATTTTAAATTTCAAATTTCAGAACAGAGCTACTAACCACTCCATTTCGGGACTGATACCTACGAAGCTATTCTCAATATGCCCATTTAATATACAACGCTCCCCAGGTAAATCCACCACCAAAAGCAGCAACTACCAGGTTATCGCCTTTCTTAAGCTTACTTTCCCAATCCCACAAACATAGCGGAATGGTTCCATTGGTCGTATTGCCATATCTGTCGATGTTAATCATCACCTTTTCAGGAGGAACACCGGCACGGTTAGCTGTAGCGTCTATTATGCGTTTGTTTGCCTGATGTGGAACAAGCCAGGCTATATCCTCAGGCTTCAGATGATTCCGCTCTACAATTTCCCCTGCTACATCAGCCATACTGCGTACCGCTGATTTAAAAACCGTCTGACCTTCCTGATAAACATAATGCCGTGAATCGGCAATTGTTTCGTTCGAGGCCGGATATAAAGATCCCCCGCCCTGGAGGTGAAGCGATTGACTTCCCGCACCATCGCTTTTTAAAACAGAATCTAAAATGCCGTAACCTTCATCATTGGGTTCCAGAAGAGCCGCTCCGCAGCCATCCCCAAACAGAATACAGGTTGCCCTGTCAGCATAGTTAACGATAGACGACATCTTATCCCCTCCTATAACCAACACCTTTTTGTGTTTGCCCGACTCAATGAACTGAGCACCGGTGGTTAAGCCGAAGACAAAACCCGAGCAGGCTGCCTGCAGATCATATCCCCATGCGTTAACCGCACCAACTTTATGAGCCAGAATATTTGCTGTTGCCGGAATAGGCATATCCGGAGTAGATGTACAGAAGATGATCAGGTCGATCTCATCTGCGCCGATTCCGCGTTTCTCCAAAAGACCGAGAACTGCCGGAACGGCTAAATCGGATGTCGCAAGGCCTTCGCCCTTCAATATCCTTCTTTCCTTGATACCTGTGCGGGTGGTTATCCACTCGTCATTGGTATCAACCATGGTTTCCAATTCATGGTTTGTCAGTACATAATCAGGTACGTATCCATGAACCGCTGTAATTGCAGCGTGTATTTTTTGCATAATCCTCTATGAATTATTTGAAAGCAGCTTTGATCTTATCAATAAGCTTGGTCGTAATCATACTTCTCGACAGCAAAACCATGTTCTTTATAGCTTCAGGAGTGGAAATTCCGTGACCTATAATAACCGGTGCGTTTACTCCGAGGATCGGACTTCCACCATATTGTTCGTAATTAAAACGCGCGAAAAATTCATCTTCAAACCCTTTTTGCTTGGTCAGAACATAAAATGTCTCCGCTAATTTTAACATTACATTACCTGTGAACCCATCACAAACAATAACATCTGCCTTATCGTTAAACAGGTCTCTCCCCTCCACATTACCGACGAAGTTGAACATGTTCGTGTCTTTCATCAGCGTATGCGTAGCAAGAGCTAACATATTGCCCTTTTCCTCTTCTTCGCCAATGTTGATCAGGCCCACTTTAGGGTTATGAACTCCATGGATATTTTCGGCAAAAAGACTCCCCAACACACCAAATTGCAATAGTGTATCCGGTTTACAATCAGCATTGGCGCCCACATCCAGCATAATACCATAGCCCTTTTTCAATTTCGGAACTATAGTTGATATGGCAGGACGTATCACTCCTGGTATTGTTTTAACGCTAAACATCGCTCCAACCAGCATAGCACCCGTATTGCCGGCAGAAGAAAAAGAGTCTAAACTCCCTTCTTTAAGCATACGAAAGCCAATCCCGATACTGGAATTGGGCTTCTGTGTAATTGCCTTCGTTGGATGTTCACCCATACCGATAACCTCAGTAGTGTGGATGAACTCTATAAGATCAGGGTTAAATCCCTGCTCAGCAAAGATAGGCTGAGCGAGATCCTTGTTCCCGATAAGTACGAGCTTTTGTTGCTGTGGTTCTAAGGCTTTATAAGCTGCAATTGCTCCCAACACTGTAGCGTTAGGGGCAAAATCTCCGCCCATTATATCTAAGCCAATTTTCATTTTCAGAAAATTACCTTAAGCAATAGAGGTATTCTCGATAACTAATTTACCATTGTAATACAGGTTACCATCAACATTGTATGCATGATGAGGCAAGTGAACCGCTCCTGTAGTTTTGCAGGTAAACAAGGTAGGCGCCTCAGCTTTGTAGTGAGTTCTTCTTTTATCTCTTCTTGACTTAGAAATTTTCCGTTTTGGATGTGCCATCGTCCTGGTTTTTTTATTTTATATGTTATTTAATCTTCTTTAAAGCTTCCCACCGTGGGTCAGCCACACTATTTTGTTCTGTTTCTTCAGCTGAAGCACCTGAGAGCTTCTCAAGCTTGTCCAGCATTTCTTTATCACACCACTCTGTCATACCCGGCTCGTCGCATCGGTTAAAATACGGAACAGCCAAGTTAATGTACTCATAGATGAGCGGCGCAATATCAATCTCATGCTCATTTTTACTTAGGACGATAACCTCATCGGTATTATCCTCCAGGTTTTCGTCGTCAGTAAACTTAACTATCTGCCTCTCGTCGATATTGATTACTGAAGGAAACTCAGACACACACCTGTCACATGTAAGGTAAATAGATCCCTTACCCGTGAACTGCAGTATAAGCATCGTCTCCTGCTTGATCAGTTCCATATCTATGGAAACCTCTCCGTTTTTAACAAGAGAATACTCAAACTCGTCAAAGAACCGCGAATCGATTTTATAACTAAAATGATGCGTCCCTAACTTCAATCCCACAAACGGTATCCGATATTCCTGTAACAAATTCAAAGCACGGCAATTGAGCCTGCAAAGCTACTGATTTTAATGACTCGGAAAAAGTTTTTTTTCATTATCCGGTATATTACCGCTTTCCATCCCCCTTTAGTCACGGTCTTTTGAAAGTTTACTAATCTTTAAGGGATTAGCAGTCAGCTCGGCCATCTCCTTCCTGCGCTTCACGATATTTAACGCCGAGAACATCGCCTCCCTGAAAGAACTCTCTGAAGCCTGGTTCTTACCCGCGATATCATATCCAGTTCCATGGTCAGGAGATGTGCGCACAACGGGCAGGCCAGCAGTAAAGTTGATCCCGTTGTGAAAGGCGATATATTTAAAAGGAATTAGACCCTGATCATGATACATAGCAAGCACTCCGTCAAACTTCAGGTGCGCACCGCTCGCGAAAAATCCATCAGCAGGATACGGACCGAACGCGAATACGCCTTTTTCTTTAGCCTCTTCTATTGCCGGCATAATGATCTCAAGCTCTTCCTTTCCGATCAGGCCATTATCACCCGCATGCGGATTAAGTCCTAACACAGCAATTTTAGGCTTCTGAATCCAGAAGTCTTTCTTCAGACTTTCCTTCATCAGCTGAAGTTTAGACAGGATACTTTCTTTGGTTATCTGCTGCGCCACTTCCGATACCGGCACATGCCCGGTAACCACGCCAACCTTTAAATCTTCACCCACAAGAAACATCAGCGAATCGTTCGCATTCACTTTGGCCTGAATATATTCCGTATGTCCGGGGAATTTAAATTCCTCGTTCTGTATGTTATGCTTGTTGATGGGCGCCGTAACCAGCGCGTCAATATTCCCTGCTACCAGATCTGACACAGCCCTGTCCAGAGACATAAACGCATACTTACCTCCTGTCTCATTGGCAACTCCTGGTTCTATCTTTACGTCATCATCCCAGCAGTTAATCATGTTCGCCCTTTTAGGATTTGCCTGTTCTGCATCGGAGATAACATTGAAATTAAGATCCCCCAGGGAAAGCGTCTTACGATAAAACGACGCCACTTTTGTAGTGCCATAAACGATGGGAGTGAAATAGTCATAAATAGACGGATCTATCAACGTTTTCAAAATAATTTCCAGCCCTATTCCATTTACATCGCCTATTGAAATGCCTATTTTAATTTTTTCACTCATATCAAAATTCAAGTACTTTCCCCTACAAAACGTAAGTTTACAAATTAAACACTTTACAGACAAATCTCACAGATTATCCTTCTTTTAATTGAATGCATTCTTTTCGGGTTGTACCACCACTGCCATAAGTACCGAGTATCAACCCCATCCCCCTCTGCTGCTAATACACTTTATATTAACAAATAAAAACCTAATTAAAAGATTACGGACGACTTGGAAAGAAGCTTTGTTTATTCCTAAAAACACCTTACCAAATTGGAGTAAATGATCGAATTAGAAAGACGATGGAAACGCTGGAAAAACCCATAACTCCAAAGGACCAGGATCTGTATACGGCCGTATATAGGGAGCCTTGCAGCCCACATGAGTCCGACTTTTCGTGTCGTAAGTCGGACTCAACTCGCGCCGATCACTGCTGCTATAGCGGCTGATATAGATGGAGGCCTTTCTAAATCCAATAAAAAAGGGCAACCATTGACAACGTAGGAAGGATGCATAAACGGTAGGTTGCTGAGGGAATTGGACTCGCGATCTGAATGCTTCCACCAGACATTTGCGTGCGAGAGGGGAACATGATGAGACCAGCTTGCAGATCGAAGTTGATGATGAAGTCTATATAAGTACCTCGCAATTCTTCAATCTGCCTTTAAATTACTTATTTTGTTCTCAGATAACGTCCTGCGGTATCTACATCAAAGACCCTGTTCGTCTTTCCAATAATTTACAAAATGAGCTCAGTACGCGCAAAAAAACACCTCGGTCAGCATTTCCTTACCGATAAGAATATAGCACTTAAAATTGTTGGCAGCTTAAACCCTGCCGGGCGCTTCTCCCAGGTATTGGAGGTAGGTCCGGGGATGGGGATCCTTTCAGATTTCTTGCTCCAGACCAGCGAGTATGAAACTTATATGATAGATCTGGACGGAGAGTCGGTTGAATTCCTGCATAAAAAATACCCCCAACTGGGAGAGCGACTGATCAATGGTGATTTCCTGGCACTTGACTTCAAGAAAACTTTTCCGGGTAACGTCGCCGTTATAGGCAATTTCCCATACAACATATCGTCTCAGATCCTGTTTAAGATCCTGGAGCATCGTGATCAGGTACCTGAAATGGTAGGTATGTTTCAGAAGGAAGTAGCAGAACGCTGTACATCGGCTCCGGGGACAAAAGAATATGGCATTTTGAGCGTTTTCGTACAGGCCTATTATAAGGTGGAATACCTGTTTACGGTCAAAGCGGGAGTTTTCAATCCACCTCCTAAGGTGTTATCGGCGGTGATCCGGCTTACCAGAAACGATGTTATGGAGCTGGATTGCGACGAAAAGCTTTTTTGGAAGGTCGTAAAGGCTGGCTTTAATCAACGACGCAAGACACTCAGAAACGCCCTGTCATCAGTGATTCCGAAAGATAAAATGCCGGTTGACCCAGTGTTCGACCTCCGTGCCGAAAGGCTAAGTGTAGACGACTTCGTCCGTTTGACAAATTTATTAACAGCAGCCGTCCACTCGTCCGAGTAAAACATTAACAGTACTTTCTATCTATACGATCACATGAAGAAGATACTTATCGCCGATAAACTTCATCCCGTCTTTAAGACCGAAGCGGAAAGACTGGGATATGAGGTAGATGACATGCCCAACATCAGCCGGGAAGAAACGCTTAAAATCATTGATCGCTATTCGGGCATCGCGATTCGTACAAAGTTCAAAATTGACGAGGAACTCATCCTGGCAGGCTCAAACCTGCGATTCATAGCCCGCGCAGGCGCCGGTATGGATAATATTGACCTGGCAGTTGCAGCCGCACAAGGGATCAGCTGCATTAATGCACCTGAGGGAAACCGCGACGCCGTTGGCGAGCATGCAATAGGCATGCTTCTGTCCATCATGAACAATTTGCGAAAAGCTGATATGGAGGTACGGGAAGGTATCTGGGACCGGGAAGGGAACCGCGGTATCGAACTTCGCGACCGCACCGTGGCGATCATCGGGTATGGGTTCATGGGACAAAGTTTGGCGAGAAAACTCAGCGGCTTCGGTGCCCAGGTCATCGCTTATGACAAGTACAAGACCGGGTTCAGTGACGAGTTTGCACGTGAAGTGAGCATGGAACAGATCGTGAAGCAGGCCGATGTATTGAGCTTCCACATACCCCTTACCCGGGAAACACGGCAAATGGTAGATGATGAATACCTGTTCCATTTCCGGAAGCCGATCATTCTGTTAAACACAGCCCGGGGCGAAATAGTGAATACGGCGGCCGTACTTCGTGCTTTAAAAAACGGAAAAATAATCGGGGCAGGACTTGATGTTTTGGAAGTTGAAAAGTTCCCCACATTAGAAGATCTGGAATGGTACAGCGAGCTCAGAAAGAATGAGAAAGTTCTTCTTTCTCCTCATGTGGCAGGGTGGAGTGTGGAATCTTTCAGGCGAATATCCGAAGTTCTTGCAGAAAAGCTGAAGACGATCAGGTAGTGCAGATGGGATGATCAGGCAGGCCTGGATTCATATCTCGAATACACGCCTGCCTGATTGATCAATTGGTAACGAAATTAGGGTTGTACATTTCGAATTCTTCATACGCAGACCAGAGATCGGTAACCGAATTCACTTCGATGTTATCTCCCCAGGGCGTCCAGCTAATGAACTTCATTTTTTGCCCCGAGATACCTTTCGAGGGAGTAATTTCTTCGTATACACCAAAGTTGCCTAAGGTGTAATAACGGATCTTTTTTTTGCGATTATCCAGACTATGCGACTTAGTCAACTGGAAGCCCATCGTCTTAATCCAATTTTTGATGGATAAAGCTCTGTTTTGCGTCATAACAGTATAAATTAGATCAAAAATTATTCGTTCACTGGGTACTCAACATATAATTTCCCATTATGTTCCTATAAATCAAGTACTTTTATAAAACAATGTGGATAAGTTATGTGAATAACTTATGTAAATATTATTTTTCTTATCTTGCCCTACTTAGACCGCTGAATGCTCGGGCCCCTCATTCTGGCCCGCCAACGTAAGGCATTTCAGATATAGTCAGATTGCTCTTTTTTGATGTAATCTGATATCAGGAATAGCCCTTTTTCGAAAAAAATCAAACACAAACGGCATTTCAGTCTTAATTAATAAAGGGAAAATAATTCATGAAGACGATTATAGTATCAAACAGGCTACCAGTCAAAATCACAGAATCCGATGATCGAATTGAATTGAAGCAAAGTGAAGGCGGCCTTGCAACAGGCCTTGGCTCCATCTATCGTCAGGGCAATAATATGTGGCTGGGCTGGGCCGGTATTGAAGTAGAATCAGCCAGTAAACAATCCGAAATAAAAGACAGGCTTCAGGAAATAAACCTCTTCCCCGTTTTTCTTACACAGGAAGAGATCAATTTGTATTATGAAGGGTTTTCAAACGAAACCCTCTGGCCGGTTTTTCACTATCATCCTACGTACGCACATTATGAGCAGAGTTACTGGGACAGTTATCTGGCCGTAAATCATAAATTCAAGGAGGCTGTTCTGGAAATTGCCGAGCCTGGAGATATCATCTGGATCCACGACTATCAGCTACTGCTCCTGGCAGGCCTGATCCGCGCGGAACAACCCGATATTACAATTGGCTTTTTTCTGCATATCCCCTTTCCATCGTATGAGCTCTTCAGGCTTATTCCATGGAGGGCAGAGTTGTTGGAAAACATGCTTGGAGCCGATCTTATCGGATTTCACACGTTTGATGATGCGCGACACTTTATAAGCTCCATCACACGCATCCTTCCGGTGCATGCTTCCGCTAACCAGATCAACTACAATGACCGTCAGGTAATCGTAGAAGCGTTCCCGATGGGGATCGACGAGAAGAAGTATGAGTCGCTCACGCACGACCCCATAGTGCTTGATAACGTGGCTAAACTGAAGGAAAACTTTCACGATCTGAAAATGATCCTGTCGATCGACCGGCTTGACTATAGCAAAGGTATACTCCAGCGGCTTCAGGCATACGACATCCTGCTGCAAAAGAATCCTGAATATTTCGAACGGGTGGTGTTGTATATGATCGTAGTACCTTCCAGGGATACGGTTCCGCAATACAAGGAACTGCGGGATGAGATTGACAAGCTCGTAGGTAATATCAATTCGAGATACCGCACGCTGGACTGGAACCCGATTCATTACTACTATCGTTCTTTTGAAACGGAGATGCTTTCGGCTCTTTACAATATGGCTGAAATATGCCTGGTAACGCCGATGCGTGACGGGATGAATCTGGTAAGCAAAGAATACGTGGCAAGCCGTACCGACAACACGGGCGTTCTGATTCTAAGTGAGATGGCGGGCGCTGCCAAAGAGCTGATTGACGCCATCATCGTTAATCCGAACAACGTAGGCGAGCTATACCGCGCAATGATTGAGGCTATTAATATGCCTGTAGAAGAACAACTTAGACGAATGGTTCCGATGAGGGAAGTCGTGGCCAAATTTAATGTAAGACACTGGGTAAAAATATATATGGACAGATTAGAAGAGGTGAAACAACTACAGGCTTCCATGCAGGCGAAACATGTAGGTGCAGCAACGATGACTTATTTAGAAGATCAGTATCGGCAGGCTAATAAAAGACTTATATTCCTGGACTATGATGGCACGCTGGTTGGGTTTAAATCTAACATTAACCAGGCGTTTCCAGATGATGATCTTTACGAGATACTGGACGAGCTTATCAGTGAGCCGATGAATGATGTGGTAATTGTGAGTGGCCGAAACCATGAAACTCTGGAAGACTGGTTTGGTCATCTGAAGATAGATATTATTGCTGAACATGGGGCTTGGCAGAAACATAAAGATGGGGAGTGGACCAAGTTACCGGGTTTAAATGACCAGTGGAAACAGGATCTTTTGCCTATGCTGGAAACCTACGTAGATCGTACCCCCGGCTCGTTCATTGAAGAGAAAAGCTATTCTCTCGTTTGGCATTACCGAAAAGTGGAAGAAGGACTGGGCGAACTTCGGGCGAACGAGCTTATGAGTAATATGCGGTTCCTTACTGACGATAAAAGCCTGCAGATGATGGGCGGAAACAAAGTCATTGAAATCAAAAATTTCGAAGTAAATAAGGGCAAGGTAGCTTCATGGCTGGACAAAGATCATTATGATTATATCCTGGCACTGGGCGATGATCATACTGATGAGGATATGTTTAAGGCGCTGCCTGCTGATGCATATACGATCAAGATAGGTAGCAATATATCGGCTGCACGTTTTTACATGCGCGATTACCGGGAGGTTCGTAAATTATTGCGGACACTGGCAGCAAAAGAGGAAGTGTAAATAATCTATAAACAACAAAAGCCGCTCTGAACGATGTACAGAGCGGCTTTTGTTGTTTATAGATTATTTATTTACAAAAATATAGGCTTGTCCAGCTTCATGGCAATACGGTAAGCCGCGTTCATTAGTCCCACATGGCTATAGGCTTGCGGGAAATTACCCCACTGGCTTCCCGTCTCCTCATCCACATCTTCACTGAAGAGCTTCAAATGATTCGAATACTTCATGAGCTTTTCAAATTCGGTGACCGCTTCATCTATCCTTCCTACGCAAGCCAGGGCTTCTACGTACCAAAAAGCGCAAATAAGGAACGTCGTTTTGGGTTTGCCGAAATCATCCGCATGTAAATATCGGTAGATAAGACCGCTCTCTGTCTTTAGCTCAGCTTCCAGAGCCTTTAAATGATCCTTTGCCCTATCGGAGGTGGGGTCGAGATAACCCATCATGATGAGCTGAAGCGTGCTCGCATCGAGATGTTCGCTGCCAACTGCATTGGTATACACCTTCCGGACCGGATCATAGCAGCTTTCGATATGCTCTGCGGCTCTGGCCTGTAACCTTCGTGCCTTAGCTTCGAGATCTTTATCACCAATTGTAGCGGCTGTTTTGGCGGCAGCACCACAGCCCGCCCACTGGAAGAGATTACTGTAACAATGCGTATTGGCAAAATTTCGGAATTCCCAAATACCTGCATCCTTTTCATCGATAGTGGCTTCGATCTTATCAAGAATAGAAGAAATCCATTTACGGGAATCCTTACGTTCGCGGAAAATAAAACGGTGATCTGTGTACAAGGGCATGATGGAAATCATGACCTGACCGTAAATATCGTTCTGGATATGTTCATTTGCCTGATTACCGATGCGCACCGGCTTGTTGCCTTTGTAACCGTCCAGATATTCGAGAATAGACTCATCCAGTTGCTTGCTGCCGTCGATTCGGTACAGCGGCTGGTAACGGGATTCTTCAGATACGGAAATATCGGCTACGTAATTGAAGTATTTCTCCATTTCCTGGAAATGGCCTATGTGGTTGAGTGAATTTAACACATAATGCGTATCGCGCAGCCAGCAATAGCGGTAATCCCAGTTCCTACCACTTCCATCGTATTCGGGAAGGCTGGTGGTACTGGCAGCGATAATGGCGCCGGTATCTTCGTACTGGTGTATTTTGAGCGCCAGGGCTGAACGGATGACGTATTCCTGAAAGAAGCCTGCGATAGACGAGAACTTAATCCATGTCCTCCAGTATTTCACCGTCTCCCTGAGGAAGGTTTCGCAGGTGCTTACCAAAGGTGCTTCGAGGGGATGCCCATAGGTTAAAACGAGATACTTGGTTTCACTTAACACGAAATATCGCTCATCATAAATATAGGTAATAGGAATATCGGTTGTTAACCGCATGATATCTTCACCTCCGTAATATTCAATATGATTACTGCCCCGCTGACCTCTTAGCTTCCTTTTGCCATATTCGGTGACAGGCTCGCATTTTACTTTAAGTCGTGGAGTTCCGGAAATCGGCTCTATCTTTCTGATGAGCATGAGCGGCTTGAAATACCGGTCATATTGGAGAAAGCGCGGAGCGAGATCGGTGATCTGGTACTCTCCGTCATCGCAGGTAACCTTCGTTACCAGTACATTGGTATTCTCCAGATAAGACTGTTCAGATGTAAATTGACTGGCGGGCCTGATACTGAACTCTCCGCCCTTCTGTTCGTCGAGCAAGGATCCAAAAACGAAAGTACTGTCGAAACGGGGCCAGCAGAGCCAGGAGATATCGGTATTTTTATGTACGTGTGCCAAAAATGCACAGTTGCCTATTAAACCTGTTTGATATGTGTGTTTAACCATTGATTAAAAATACAAATGCGTGCTAAAGAAGTTTTTATTTTTTATAGTGAAGAACGTAAAGTTAACGAAAACGGTACTTCTATATGCTTGTTTGAATTTTCAAGGATCATTTTCGCTGCGACAGTGCCCATCTGATGAAAATCTGTTGAAATGGTGGTTATTCCATTTAGAATCACGCGTTTAAGTGGAGTTTCATTGTAAGATATTACACCAATTTGCTTCCCGATTTTCAAATCGAGGTTTAGCAGTCTCTCTACTAATGTTACAAGATCACTTTCCATGAGATTGATGTAAACTTCCCCTTCCTGAATGGGCTCAGCAGATATGTTGTTCACGATCTTATGATTGAAGGCATACTGCTGGCAGAAGCGGAGATATCCTTTTTTAATTTCACGCGGGTAATAGCTTTTGTCGGGAAATATCAGTTTAATGGTATGGTATTTACTGAGGGCTTTACGGGCTTTTTCAAGGGAGTTATAAATATCCCTCTCAAAGTTTTCGTAAACTGCCGCATACTCGCCCGTTATACCGGGGATTTTCTTATCCAGTATGACCAGTTTCTCTTTGGGGATGGAATTGATCATCTGGTAGGCACTCTCCTCCCCCTCTATAAAATGGGGAATGACGACATAATGTGAATACCCTTCCATTTTATTGCTGAGCAGTTTCTTAAACAGCATATAATCGCTGTTATAGATATAAAAGTCGACCGCGATCTGCTCGCCGAGCGTAGCGATAAACGCGTCGTAAATGATCTTCTTATGGCTGCTGAGCTTGTTAAAAAACAAGCAGATCCGGAGTGTCTGGCGAAACTCGGTACTGGCAATATAGTATCCTTTTCCAGGTATGGAAGCCAGAACCCCGATTTTCTTGAGGTATTTATATCCTTTCTCTGCCGTGTCACGTGAGATTTCGAGCTCATAGCTCAATTCGTTTATGGAAGGGAGCATATCATTTTTGCTGATCTTCCCTGCTTCGATGGCTATCAGGATGGAATTGGTGAGCTGGAGATACTTTGGAGTGGCCGAATATTCATCAATCCGGATATGTTCAAAAAATCGGATGGGTTTCATCGTGAATGGGTGTGGATACTCGGCTAAGATACCAATTTGACGATTATAACGGAGAAAACGGTTCTTTTTTAGCGCTTTAAATAGTGATCTTTTGCATAAATGACCTGGGTCAGTTTTTCAGACGTACGGAGCCGTTAGATTTGGGCCAACAATTTCTGCAAGATGAATTCGAAGAACAAATGGCTGATGGCCTTATCCGGAATGACCTTACAGCTGTCAATCGGATCAATCTACGCGTATAGCGTATGGATTAAACCTCTGGAGTCGATGAACGGCTGGGATGCACATCAACTTAAGCTGGCATTTAGTCTGGCTATATGTTTCCTGGGGCTTACCGCGGCTTTTATGGGAAACTTTGTAAACAAGATCGGCCCTAAAAAAGCGGGGCTGTTCGGAGCGGCTTTTTTTGGAGCAGGACTCGCTGGAGCCGGATTGGCGAGTAGTACCGGGTCTCTGCCTTTATTTTATCTTACATATGGCGTTATAAGCGGGATCGGATTAGGATTCGGGTATATTACCCCGGTCTCCGTAGTAGTAAAATGGTTTCCGGATAAGCCAGGTTTCGCTTCCGGACTAGTGATCATGTCATTCGCGGCTGGGTCGGTACTTGCGTCGCAAATCATTTCGCCAATTGCGGCAGTGGCCGGAGTGTCAAACACGTTCTATTTGCTGGCTGCCTGCTATTTTGCTTTGATGGTGGCTGCCTCAATGTACCTGGCGGTTCCGGCATTATCTCCTTCGGTAATCGTTGCAGATGATCACAGCGGAGGATCTTCGGTTCCAGCTTCGGCTTTACTTTCTGATGTGCGTTTCTATGGTCTCTGGCTGATGCTTTTTTTCAATACAACGTGTGGTATTGCTTTGATCGCTGTAGCCGCTCCTATGGCGAAAGATATCATCCATATCAGCGATGCTGCGGCAATCGTATTCGTAGGAATTATTGGGTTGTTTAACGGCTTGGGGAGATTGATATGGTCCAGTGTCTCAGATAAAATAGGCAGATGGAATACGTTTATGTGCTTCTTCGTGATAGGCAGCGCCTGCTTTTTCAGTTTAAGCCTGACTCCCGCCGCGTGGCTGTTTTACCTGGCAGTGCTGGTGATTATTAGTTGTTATGGAGGAGCATTTGCTACCATGCCTGCTTTTATCAAGGATATCTACGGTGCGGATAAAATGGGATCCGTACTGGGGTATGTGCTCATTGCCTGGTCTGCAGCCGCTTTTGCAGGACCCTGGCTGATCACACTTACCGATGATTACTCGCCTATCTTTACGGGCTTTTCGGGCATTTTGCTGGCTACCGCTATAATGGCCTGGATTTTGAAAGGTAAACTGAAAATAGATCGGGACGCTATAGCTTTAAAAACGAAAATATTAACGAAAGAGGTAATTTCTTAACAATACATTAATTTTTCAGGACATTTATTAATGATCCTTAAATCATTGGAATACATGACGCCAGTCACATTTAATGACCGTTTATCTGCGTAGATTTGATGTATTCTAATATGAACGAAGAGTAATTTTTTAGATTATGAAAACAGATGTCACAGCAATTCCATTTGAACAAGGAGAATGGAACACAACATTAAACGTATATGATTTCGTTGTAAAAAACATCAGACCATATACCGGAGATTCATCATTCCTATCTGGACCTTCTGCTAAGACCACAAATCTGTGGAATGCAACTAAGGAAGCGCTTTTACAGGAAAGAGCTAACAATGGGTGCCTTGCGATAGACACTGAGACCATATCTAACATGACGGCCTTCAGGCCAGGATATATTAAACAGGACGACGAGGTGATCGTTGGCCTTCAGACAGACCAGCTCCTGAAAAGAGCGATGAAACCTTTCGGTGGCATCAAACTGGTAGAGTCTGCAGTAAAGGAACGTGGTCTTGAAGTTTCAGATCGTGTAAAAGACGTGTTTAAATATGCCAGGAACCATAATGAAGGTGTTTTTGCCGCTTACGATCCTGAGATCAGGAAATACCGTTCCAAACATGTTCTGACAGGACTTCCTGATAACTACGCACGTGGCCGTATAATTGGTGACTTCCGTCGCCTTGCTTTATACGGAGCTGACGCGCTGATCAACTTCAAAAAGGCTGACCTGGCCAGAGTTGACGGAGAGATGACTGAGCATAAAGTTCGTCTCCGTGAAGAAATCAACTCTCAGATCTCTGCGTTGAAAGATATGATCACCATGGCGGCAGAGTATGGTTTTGATGTTTCAAAACCTGCGGCAAATGCACATCAGGCTGTTCAATGGGTATACTTTGCCTACCTGGCGGCCGTAAAGGAGCAGGACGGTGCGGCGATGTCACTCGGTAATGTATCTTCTTTCCTTGACATTTATATTGAGAGAGACCTGGAGGCGGGCATTCTTACAGAAGAGGAAGCTCAGGAGCTAGTTGATCAGTTTGTTATGAAACTCAGACTGGTCCGTCACTTGCGCCCTGGTTCTTATGATGAAATTTTTGGTGGTGACCCAACATGGGTAACTGAATCTATTGGTGGCCAGCTGAATGACGGACGTACGAAGGTTACTAAAACGTCATTCCGTTTCCTTCAGACTTTATATAACCTGGGGGCTTCACCTGAGCCAAACCTGACTGTATTGTGGTCTGAGAACCTTCCTGAGGGATTCAAGAACTTCTGCGCTCAGGTGTCGATTGATACTTCTTCCATTCAATATGAGAACGATGACCTGATGCGCCCTAACCGGGGGTCGGATGATTATGGCATTGCATGCTGTGTTTCTTACCAGGAGATCGGCAAATCAATCCAACACTTCGGTGCCCGTGCGAACTTGCCTAAGGCGCTCTTGATCGCGCTGAACGGAGGACGGGAAGAACATGAAGGTACTGAGATCATCAAGGGTATCCCTGAATTACCTGAAGGTCCGCTTGACTATGATCTGGTATTGGACGTATTTAAACGTACGCTGAGTGATCTTGCAAGAGTATATGCTAAGGCGATGTTCATTATTCACTACATGCACGATAAGTATTATTATGAAAGAGCCCAAATGGCTTTGATTGATTCAGATCCTCATATTGATATCGCATATGGTGCGGCGGGTATTTCGATTATTGCCGACTCGCTGTCTGCGATCAAATACGCCAAGGTGACTCCTGTCAGAAACGAAAAAGGTCTGACTGTTGATTTCAAGATCGAAGGGGAATATCCTCAGTTTGGTAACGACGATGACCGTCCGGATTCTATCGCTCAGGAGATTACGCACTATTTCATCAATGAACTGAGAAAACACGCGACATATAAAAATTCAACTCCTACTTTGTCTTTGCTGACTATTACATCTAACGTGATGTATGGCACGAACACAGGTGCAACGCCGGACGGACGTAAGGCAGGAGAGTCTTTTGCTCCGGGCGCGAACCCGATGCATGGACGTGACAGCAGCGGAGCTATCGCTTCTTTAAATTCTGTAGCGAAGCTGAATTATAATGACGCGCAGGACGGTATATCGAACACCTTCTCAATGATCCCTAAGTCTTTGGGTGATACCCGTGAAGAACAGATTACCAACCTGGTGAACACCATGGAAGGTTACTTTAAACACATGGCTCACCACCTGAACGTGAACGTACTGAACAGAGAAACATTGATGGATGCATACAACCATCCTGAGAATTATCCACAATTAACCATCCGCGTTTCGGGGTATGCAGTGAACTTTGTTCGTCTGTCACGTGCGCATCAATTGGAGGTAATTGCGAGAACGTTCCACGAAAACATGTAACCGATTTATATATATATTAATAGTTGGAGGTCAGGTTATAAACCTGACCTCTTTTTTTTGAATTATTTTTCACATCTTACGACATGTACTTTCCATTACAGGATATTGAGGCGGCTAAGTTGAATTTTGATGATCCGGAACACTTACGGATTCATTCACTGGAAACTTTTGGAACGCATGACGGACCAGGAATTAGAATGGTGATCTTTGTTCAGGGATGCCAGTTCCGGTGCTTATATTGTCAGAATCCGGATACTCTTGACGTCCGGGGCGGCACGTTGGTGGCCATTGATGAACTGGTAGAAAGGGCCGTTCGACAGAAGTCTTACTTCGGCAAATTTGGGGGCGTGACGGTTTCGGGCGGCGAGCCTCTTTTGCAAAGAAGCAAGCTAAGCACGTTTTTTAAACGCCTTCATGCAGAGGGAATAAATACTTGCCTTGACACAAACGGCAGATTAAACAATGATCAGGTTCATGAACTTCTGGAACATACGGATTTGCTGTTGCTGGATGTTAAGCATATTAACGACGAGATTCATCATCAGCTTACCGGCCTAACCAATAAGGCCACGCTTGCTCTGGCAGACTATCGGGAGTCAACAGGGAAACGAATGTGGTTGAGATATGTGCTTGTACCTGGATGGACGGACCAGGAGGAGTATCTGGAAGAATGGGGACAACGTTTTACAGATTTCAAGACCGTTGATCGCGTTGAGATTATTCCATTTCATCAGCTGGGTCTGCACAAATGGGAATTGATGAAGATGAATTACCCATTGAAGGACACGGAAAGCCCTACAGAGGAGAGCAAAGAAAAAGCTTTGTCAATATTTAACAAGTATTTCTCCAATGTGGTGCTTAAATAGTGTGTGGACGGGAGGCTGAAGAAACTGGATTCAACCGTTACTGGTGTTAACGATATAAAAGGGCTGCCTGACGAAGGCAGCCCTTTTTGCAATACTATGGCATCTTCTTGAAGCCTTCGGAGCGTACTTTCCACTTTCCGTCTTTAGGAAAACCGGGATTGACGCCCTGACTTCCGTCCCATCCACCGGCCATCATGGCTACGGTAGTGAGGACTCCTCCATTTCCGGGCAGGTATATACGCAACCTTCCATCCTGGTAGTTATGGCCGTTTTTAAGGTAGGTGTTTGTCTGGATTTTCATAAAGAGCGCGTCCACTGCCCGCTCAGGCTTACCCAAACGGGCCGCATTCATTGCAGTCATGGGGAAGTCCCATCCCCATGTATCCTCCCATGACCATACCTTCCATACCAGGTCGAAAGTACGCTGCATGGTTGCCATATCCAGCTTCTTAGACTCAGGCACCATACCTAATGCTCCCAGAACTGCAGGATGATCAGTCTTCCAGCGATCGGTTGTATACGAATCGGGAGTGCTTTCGGTAGCCAGATATACGCCTTCAGATACCGGAAGGGGTGCGAGCTTGTTGATTACGTTATCCCATTCAGCATCTCTGCTCATACCCAGACGCTCTCTCCAGGTTTGGGCAACTTTAAGTGCCCAATCCCAGTAAGCAAGTTCGTACGTCGGGTTGAAAGTCAACTCAGCTTTAAATACTTCCTGAGCAGGAATGAGGCCTTTACCCAGGTTGTATTGATCTTTTGCTTTGTCATAGGTAGGGAAAGAAGCCATGAATTCGGCTGTGGCAAAAACGAGGTCTTTGTATTTTTCGAGAATCGCTTTGTCTCGTTTATCGCGATAGGCGAGTTCTGCCATATAGATCAGGTGAGGCTGCTGCCAGATAAGAAATGCTCCGACAGAAGATGGAGCCTCATCTCCGTTGTGATCAGTCATTTTTTGCCAGCGAACGCCCTTGAAGCCTTGTCTCTCGGCAAGCGCTTTTGCTTTACCCTGGACTTTTGCATAGTAACTAAGACTGTTTTCCATAAGGTCCACCCTGTTCCACAGCGCAAAATGCACCGCATGCCACCAATGCATCTCCAGATGTGGCTTACCAAACCAGCTGTTGAAAGTTAAGCCAGTTTCCTGAGGAGGAAACGATCCGGCACATTGTAGTTTCGTGAGGTATTGAGACAGCACCGTTCTTCTTTCCAACTCTTTGGCTCTGGGGTCGGTACTTCCAGCGAAATCAATTGCCGCACCGCTGTTCCAAAAGGCAGCCCATTGAGTTTTGCTGCTGGCTTCGCTATCCTGGTATGCAGGTACGGCAGCGGATGTCTTTTGCCCGGGACTGAACAAGCAGCTCAGCTCAAGTATGTCCGATCCTTTGGCAGGAATAACCTGGAAGGAATGTGGCGTGGAAGTTGCATTAACGGTGCCTCTATTCCATTTCAGGTTAGAGAAGTAAGTGATACCTTCAAGCTGATGCTCGATTACCGCTCCGTCTGCATTTGATGAGAGGATGGAAGATTTGTGATTTTGCGGATTAGCCCAGTTAGCACCTTCATCAAGAAACTCTGCTGTTGGGTAAGGGAACCGGAGGCCAACCTTCAATCTGCCGCTCGTAACGAGCTTAGACTTCACCCGAACTGAGACGACATCCTGATCCTGATGAACCGTTGTAGTTACTTCCACAGGGATGTTGTCTACGGTAAAGGTACTTTTGAGAACACCTGTCCAGAGGTCAAGTTCCTGCCTGATGTTTTTAACGTCAGCCATACTGATCATGGAACCATTTTGTTTCTGGATCTCAAACCCTAAATGTCCTAAATGGATGCGGTGTGGGTTTTTCCTTAGCCAGTCGGCTGCTTGTCTTTTCCTTAAGGGTTCAGACCACTGAACGGCATAGGAGATCATTCTACCGTTCAAATTGTAGTTCTTGAGGACTTCGGAGATGTTATAACCTACCGTATCTTTGAAATTGTTCCATCCCCATTCAGACTGGGTTCCGAGACTTACGCCTTTCTTGTAGGCGTCGGGAAAAGTCTGCAGGCCGGTTACATCCGCTGTAAAAGCGAACTTTCCATTTCCGAGGGACAGCGAAGTTAGTGAATCGATTTTGGTGTTGACAACATTGTGGCGTGTTACCACCGCCTGGCGATTTATCGGCTGTGCGCTTGCGAATAGCACTTGAGATAGTGCTATTCCGACGCCGTATAAAATCTTCTTTACTTTCATATAATTGGTTTTGTTAGTTAATAATTGGGCTTTTAGATCTTCTGTAATGTTATGCTCATTAATCCAATCACGACATCATTGGCCAGCGTTCTTATAGTGAGCTCTTTTAACTGCTTCTTAGGATCGAGTGGAAGATCGAGAACTGTTGCCGCCCCTCCGTCTATCCCCCGATCGGTGAATCCTTTTATGGAGATAAAATCTTTGAAGTCGCGACTAATTTGGCCGCTTTTCAAGTATACCCTAAATGGCTTGGGACTGTCTGTTGTGAAAGCGTACCCGTCATGAATATAGTCTTGCTCTATTGGCCACCAGTTTGAGGGGTTAACCAAAGGCAGACGATCGACAGTTCCATCGGTATAAGCGACCAGAACCTCCCCGTTTTCAATTCTGCTTTGCATTGGATTGGTAGATCCGGCCATAAGCAAATAAGCATGCGAAGCTGACCCCGATAAGGGAACTACGATGGAATCAGGATAGTTATCCCATTGCGAAGTGAAAGCAATGTTGCTGGCATCAGGCAATCCTGAAGTTGCCATCGGTATTCCGTTTGGAAGGACAATCTGACCACTATCTCCTGCCTTTCCTCTTATTCCACTGTCGTCTATATTAGCCGTTGTCAGGGGATAACACCAGTTTCCTATTCCTTGAGTTGGTAGCTGGAGTGTTGGGGATACGGGGCGTGGACTCAGGTACTTATTTTTGAAGATGTTGGTTACCTTATCATTAAAAACGCCTGAGAGGTCGACTGATTCAAAGCTAGCTCCTGGGTTTGGCAAAGCGTTCCAGTTGATAATATCCTTTTCGGCATAGACACCTGGTCTATACTCCACCCGCATAAGGTTCGTTCCCGCTGATACATACTCCTTAGGTACTACAATCTCTTCAGACCCTCCGGCAGAGAGTTCTACGATTTTGGATACAATCCTGCTTCCGCCCTTGAGCATAAGTTCACCTCTTACTGCAGGCCCATTATTCTTTACTGTAAAGGTAAGGCTCTCATCTTTTTGTTCAGCCGGTGCCATGAGCTCAACCGTCTTCATTACCTCGATGTCTACGGGGAGCCACCAGGCGAAATTTCCCTGATTCATCTTGAGGAAAAAAGTCTTGTGACCGTTCTCCGAGTCAATAAGGGCTTCCAGTTTATTATTTTTGAACACCGCACCCTGGAGGATCTGCTGGGGATCATAAACATTCGTAATCTTCGCATTCTTAAACTCAGCTTTAAAGAGTTCTTTGTACAAAGCCGGACTAAGAGACGGTTCCTCAAAAGATTCGCCATCCCAGGCTACTTCAATGGTGTATTTTGCGGACTTCCCTGCAAAAATCTCGAGAGATGGTGTGCCTAACGATCTTTCTGACACTTTCCAGTTAACGGCTACACCATTTACACGAACATTTTTGACACGATCAGACTTAGCCTTAATTTCCAGTTTGAGGTTCATGGGACTTTTCCGGTAAGCTTCGATGATGTACCGGTCTGTAGCATCAGTTCTCTTAAAATCGAAGGATATGTCAGGTGTCTTCAGCGAAGCGTACCCCCATGCGGATGGCAGCCCTGGACGAATTGTCAGGGTATCAGCAAGTGCATCCGGTTCTATACCGAACAAGCCTTCTACCAGCGTACGACCTGCTACACCGATGGGATCTGCAAAATCTCTGTAGAGTTCACCACGCACTGCATCGTAGAACGATAACTGCTGAAATCCACCAGGACTGGAACTTAAATACATTGATTCGAGAATATTGCTTTTCCAAAGCTTAAATGCATCTTCCGATCTCCCGGCCTGCCAGTAGGCAAGTGATGTATGGAGAACCTCTGCCAGGGCCACATTATTGACAGACCATGTATAAGGCTGCCAGTTTGTTGTGGGGAGTGTGTAGAGATCTTTATCATCAAGGCCTTTGGCCAGAATAGGAATTCTGGGAATTTGAGTATCTACATATCGAAGTGACTGGTATGCCTTAAACATGTCGGGCACCTTTGAATCAATAGCGTGATAGATGGTCCATAACCCGGGTACGGGATGCAGCTTCTTAAGTCCCAGGAGATCCTGATACTCTGCATACCATCCCTTGCGGGGCATCCATAACGTACTGTTGATGGCCTTATGGATTTTTTCAGCTTCCAGTTCGTAGGGTCTGCTGTCCTCACCAATTAAACGGGCGATCTGAGCTGCTATCTTATTTGCCCTGTAATTGTAAGAGGATGTATGTGTAACTCCGCCACCACTGTACTGCAATGCGTCGCTTGCCCAGATAGCGCAGTACGCATCATACAGACCGTCTCCATCGGTATCAAAATTACGTTTCTCCCAATCAAGATGACGTTTGATAACCGGCCACATTTCTCTGGCAACAGATAGGTCACCTGTCCATTGGAAGTGGGTCATCATCTGATCAAAGAACACGAGGTTCATATCATAATGATGAGGTTTTGTGTTATCGTTAGGGTTACGTGAAATATAGCCGCTGCTGAACATAGCATTTCCCATCTTCTCTTCCTGGCGTGCCAGGTTCAATGCGGTATCAGCAACCACCGGTCCTCTTTCCGGTTCAAGAACCTGAGACTTTGCGTAACTCCGGAAATGTTCCAGAGCCCGGTCATGCCATCCAAGTGGGTCTGCAACCGAGGCACCGCGCCAGGCGTTGAGCCTCATTCGCCATGCTACTGCCCCATGAAGGAAGGTGGGACTTTCCCATATTCCGTCAGCAGCAACAGCGAGGGCTCCACCAAGTGTATTGATATACGGATCAGGGGTGTTCACTTGGACACGTTGTGCCAGTATAGTCCTTGCCTGTTCAGCCTGTCCGTATTTTAATGCTAAATCGGAGGATTTTATCTTTCCTTTATCAGACGGTCTTTGAACTAAAATATAAGTTTCCTCATCGCTTTTTATTTTAATGGTACCTGAAACAACCGGAAATTCGGCGGCTGTTGATTTTATCAGGGAAGAGGGAGATTCCATTGCGCTAGCATCCACCAGTCGGATATCCCCATTGTCGGAAAGGACACCAGTGAGCTGCTGCGAGGAAGCATAAGTTAAAACGAAGCTTTTACCTGCTAGTTTATAATTGTTGCTTTGGCAGTTTTCAGGCTTTAGGTAGAATGAAGATTCAGGATCGGCACCTATGTCACCGTTGCGACTGAACTTTTTCCCGGAAGCACCGCCAAAAGCCCATACCAAACTAACACTCTCAGACACGCCCGAAAAAGCTGCTTTAACGATCATGCCTTCCGCATCGGCAAGAGCCAGTACGCTGACTCGCAGCGTACCTGAACCCAAAATAGGATCTTTTATCTCATAGAGCATCGATCCGGGGCGGTAGGTACTTTTGATATCTTTCGCCTGAATAATCCATTTACTGCTGGTACCTGATACAATGCCTAGCTGAAGATTACCGCCCATGCCTGGCATATACATGGCAAATTCGGGCAGGTCGCCCGCTTCAACACGGAAAGCTGTATTCGTGCCATAAAGGGCACGGTTGAATCGCTTTGTTCCGTTCACCAAAACGAAGTCCTTCCCATCGGGGCGGTAATGGACTAATCGTTCCTTCTGGTGCCACAGTTGTCCGGAAGTAAGCGGCGCCTGAGCATTTATATTACCAGTTCCGCAAAACAGAAATCCTGCAAGAACTAAAAGAGCACTTTTATACATGGGGATGAATTTGCAACCAGCTGACTATTTAGAATTTAAGCTATCTGGAAGTACAGTAACTTCTCCGTTGATTTTAACATTATCAAATTGGAGATTTTCAACGTAATCGACTTTGAACGGAATTTGAACCCCGTTGATTGTGCAATTAACCATTCTCAAGTTTTCAACAGGCGACTCTTTGTAGGCATTTACGAGCAATCCGTAAGTTCCGCCTTTTTCTACATGCATGTTTTCAACCCAAACATTGCGAATAGTTGGCATAAAATCACCAGGTGCCTCATAGAACATGTTACATCTTACGGCAGCTTCGCGGTAGGTACCAACTTTGACATCTTTCATGAAGATATTTTCAATTACACCACCACGGCTTGAGCTTGTTTTTATACGCAAAACTCTATCCAGATCAGGACTATCCATGATACAATTCACAGCGAAAATATTACGGGCGCCGCCAGAGATTTCGCTCCCTATAACAACTCCCCCATGGCCTTCTTTCATTTCACAGCCTTCGATAATATGGTTTTCTGCCGGCTTATTAATTGACCGTCCATCTTCATCTCTTCCCGACTTGATGGCAATACAATCATCGCCAGTATCAAAGAAACAGTCCTTAATCAACACATTCTTGCATGATTCAGGGTCTGCACCGTCGTTATTTGGGCCGTGAGAAATAATTTTGACACGTTCAATGGTTACATTCTCACATAATACCGGGTTGAGGTTCCACATCGGTGAGTTGATCATTTTGATGTCTGAAATCAGGATATTATTACATTTATAGGGCTGGATGAAGTTGGGTCTCAGGTAATGGCCCTTTCCAAAAATACGGGTTCTGGGATCAGTCTTTTGATGATTGAGTGCATGAAGCGAATCGCGGGCGGGTCCCTGGTGTCCTTTGCTTTCATCCCAGCCATATTGCTTTTGTCCTTTCCAATACCACCAATTCTCATTATCGGCATTTCCGTCCAACGTACCGTTTCCTGTGATTGCGATATTTTCCTCGCCGTATGCATATATAAATGAGGAGTAGTTCATTAACTCCATGCCTTCCCAGCGGGTAAATACCATCGGATAATGCTCAGGATCTCTGCTGAACAATATGGTAGTGCTATCTGCCAGATGGAGGTTGACATTGCTTTTTAAGATAATTGCCCCTGTAAGGAACTTACCAAAAGGCACAACCACACGACCTCCTCCGTTTTTATTACAATCTTCAATCGCTTTGCGGAACGCTTCTGTATTCAGTGTAACACCATCCCCCACAGCGCCGTAGGCAGTAATATCGTAGTCTTTATCTTTGAAAACCGGAGCTTTTATCAACGCTCTGATTCGCTCCATTTCTTTCAAGGGTTGTTCTGTAGAAGTCCAGACCGTTTTCTCACTTGTTGCGCATGCTGATATAAATAGCAGCAATCCAATTGCCAGCACTAAGCCTGATAGTCTTTTTGTGTTCATTATGTATGTGTTTAGAAATTATGTAATTCGCAGTATAAAAGAAGAAGCCGTTTCGTATTCTCCTCCCTGGCAGGCAGTAAAAAGATAAGCTGGTTTCCCTTTCATAAACAAGATCTGAGGACGTTCAAGCCTCCCGTAACGCTTAAGGTGTGCAGGAGCTGCAGGTAATTCCACATAGTCTTTAAGCGCTTTGTAAGCTATTTGAGGACGATTCCAGTGGACGCCATCCGAAGAGTCCAGATACAGGCCGACTTCGTGATTAAATACACCCATATCTCTGGCGAGCATCTTAAACTTGCCTTTGTCCATCCAAACGAAGGCGTCTTCAAACTGATTATTATTCCCGGTTGATGAAAAGTCGATGACTGGATTTGATGAGTGCCTGTGATAAGGCCCTTCGAGCCGATTGGATACTGCCAGGCCATATTTCCTGTTTCCCCTGATCAGAGGGTCTTTTGAGTTATAGTAATCGTTTGAGTTCCACGATTTATAATAAAGCCAATACTCCCCGTTTGGATGTTTTACAAAAGCAGGGTTAGTTGTACAATGGTCATCCCAGGCTCCTGCAATTCCTGGCTGCAGCAAAGGCTCATCTGGACGTGTCCAGGGGCCATACAACGATTTGGATGTGGCGAGGCCTATGCGTTTGGTATCGGTCTTTCCATTAGAATTACCCATGTAAAAAAGGCAATAAAGTCCGTCTACAAATTGAATATGAGGATTGTGACAAGTTGTAGCGTCCCAAAAACCTGGCCCTCTGGGTTCAAGCACAGTGTCAATCACCTTAAATTCTGCTTCGGGATGCTCAGCTACTGCATGTGCAATTTCACAGCCATTAAGCCATCCTCCCATTTTTTTGGCTGACGACCAGCGAGAGAAGAAAAGGTGAACTTTATTATCCGGACCGAGGATGGGGCTATTACACCAAACATAATATCCTTCTAACTCCAGACAACGCCCGACAGGCTCCAACTTATAAGGGAAGCCCGCTTGCGAAGCTTCTGAAAACCAATTAGATTTTGCACCCTTTGGCAAAGTGGCAAGGGCGGTTAAAACCGACATCTGATACAGAAAAGAACTTCGTTTCATAGTAAGCGGAAATTGGGTATTGCTTTATGAACTGATGATCCTTTAGATGGGTCAAATAAAAGTGTGTTTCTATTTGGTACCTTCATAATGTGTTAGGCAAAAAATGGTTATAGCGGAAATGGTTATATTATCAGCTAAAGTATCTAAATTACTGCCTTTTTTAACAACCCGTATCCTGTAGCGTCCTGTTTCGTTCTGATACTGGCCTTTGAAACAGACTTGTTACCCACATTTGCCCTATAACACGATGGTGAGGCAGAGAAGTTAGTCCCAGATAAACACTGTCAGACTCCTGGGCCCATGCGCCCCAAGTACCAGCGATTGTTCTATATCAGCAGTCTTGGATGGTCCGGCAATAAAAGCTCCGAAACCGGTGTTACTGTTGCCCAGGACTTCGTAAGCCTGATGCATGTTGTTAAGAATATCCTTTCTGTTGACGACAAGTGCGAGATGCTGACAAATAAAAGGCACCACTCGCTGCATCATGTTCGCCTCAGGAACCCAAAGCGCTGCATTTTCTGCAACGCCAAGTTGCGCCTTTAATACCGCAAGTTCGATATTTTCAAGAAGATGCGGATTTATATCGGCTATGGTAGTTTCTGCAATATCACTAAGCTCGCCGAATGAAGATACAATTCTGGCAGGCGGGATGAATTGTTGAACCACTATTTCTCTTATCTGGTCAAAATTATTTACTTCAAAGACCCTGCTGCCAATCGTCACGACAACTGTTTTAAACTTCTCTACAATTTCCTCCGCTGAAAAGGGCTCTGTGGCAGGAATTGCCAAAGAGGGTAGTGGAAGAAGATCTGGCTGATTTGCTTTCAGTGCAGTGAGAATACTATTTTTACTTGACATCCTTGTTTGTTCAGTAATCTTATGATTTCTTTCTGTTTTTTGAATACCATTCACGGAAAGACTCCTTTGGCGGCTCAGGCATTTCTCTTTCCTTATACCACGGATTTAACCTATTGCTGACTAGAGACGGAAAATTCTTCATGAACCACCGACCTGACTTACCTGCAACTTCAAAAACAGATGGGTTTGCAAAGGTGTAGGCCATTGCCTTCATACCGGCCGCTTTAACAGCATCTACGTGTCCTTCCTTAACCAAAACCTGCCGCCACTTGTACAGCTGATCATGAATATCAATTTTTACCGGACAAACATTTGAACAGGAGCCGCAGAGGGTCGATGCAAACGGAAGATCTGCGTGATCTTTCATGTCCAGATTGGGAGCTAATATAGCGCCTATTGGTCCTGCTATGGTAGTATGGTAACTATGTCCCCCGCTTCTGCGATACACAGGGCATGTATTCATACAAGAACCGCAACGAATACATTTAAGAGAATTGCGAAAATCCGGTCTGCCCAGTTGACGGCTTCTACCGTTGTCTACCAATACAATATGCATCTCCTGCCCTTGACGTGGTTTCATGAAATGGCTGGAATATGTCGTAATAGGCTGCCCCGTGGCACTTCTGGTAAGCAGACGCAGAAAAACGCTCAAGTGCTTACGTTCAGGAATAATCTTCTCGATACCCATGCAAGCGATATGAACATCCGACAAATGTGCTCCCATGTCAGCGTTACCTTCGTTGGTACAGACAACAAATTCACCTGTTTCTGCAATTGCGAAATTGACACCTGTTAATGCCACCTTCCTGGTAAGGAACGTATCCCGCAGATGCTGGCGGGCTGCTTCCGTTAAGACCTGTGGATCTGCTTCACCAGAAGCTGTCCCAAGGTGCTCATGAAAGAGGTCACCAATTTCTTCCTTTTTTTTATGAATGCAGGGTAATACAATGTGGCTGGGCGGTTCCTTAGCAAGCTGAACAATACGTTCTCCAAGATCCGAGTCAATCACTTCAACACCATTTTCGGCAAGGAAGTCGTTCAGATGACATTCTTCTGTGAGCATAGACTTACTCTTGACCATTCGATCCGCCTGATGCCTCTTCATTATGGAGAGAACGATCTCGTTATGTTCTTTCGCATCCGCCGCCCAGTGCACCTGAACGCCGTTTTTCAGAGCATTGGTTTCGAACTGTTCAAGATAAGTACTCAGATTGGAAAGTACGTTATTTTTGATTTGAGAACCGGTTTCGCGAAGCCATTCCCACTCAGGAATGGCGTGCACTGCCCTGTCTCTCTTCTGCCTGATAAACCAAAGTGTTTCGTCATGCCAGTCGACTCTGGCCTCATCTTTATTAAACTCTTCTGATAACGCTGCGTGATTTCTCATATACCGTTTAATATCTCTGCAATGTGCACAACCTTAACATTACTTTTCTGCCTGCGCAGAATACCCTCCATGTGCATCAAACAGGACAAGTCTGCGCCAGTGATATACTCTGCACCATGCTTGATATGGTCTGCTACGCGGTCTTTACCCATTTTTGCTGATACTGCTTCTTCTGCCACGCAGAATGTCCCACCGAAACCACAACACTCATCCTGCCTGTCGAGATCTACCAACTCAAGTCCATTCACCATGTTCAGCAGCCTACCTGGCTTAGAAAACGGGGGAGCCACCAGTTCTGTCATTTGTGAAAGGTGAAGTCCACGTAATCCATGGCAGCTTTGATGAACGCCTACCTTGTGCGGGAAGCTAGATTCAAGAGTTTCTACCTGAAGTACGTCTGTAAGAAATTCGACCAGCTCATAGACTTTTGTCCTCAGAACCTTCGACTCTCCAGGCTGCTTCTTTGAGTGTAAATGATCTTTAATATGAAGCGCACAGCTCCCTGAGGGAACGACAACATAGTCGAACTCGGCAAATATTTCCGTGAACAGCTCGTCACATCCTCCCGTGAGATGAGAAAAACCTGAATTGGCCATGGGCTGACCGCAACAAGTTTGTTTTTTGGGATAGACAACGTCAACTCCTAACTTCTCCAGCAACTGTAAAGTAGCGATGGCAGCATTAGGGTAAAACTGATCTACATAACAAGGTATAAATAACCCAACGGTCATAGTACTAATTCTGATGCTGAATAAAACTTCAAGTCAATAATGTTCGTCGGCAAGGCCTGGCTGTTCCAGTGTTTATGGATGGCAAGTGCTGCGCCGATCGACGTCGCTTGAGCAACTGATGCAGCAAACACTTCCATCTCTGGAAAAGCAGAAGCCAGCAGTTGCATGTAAATAGGATTTTTACTGAATCCTCCGTCCACAAATATACGCTTAACATCTGTACCTTTCAGAACAAGCATGCTTACCTGCGTCTGCAATATAATAAGATCCAGAATCAACTGGTGATATGCCTCTTCTGCAGACGTAAATTCGGCTAAATTTCTCAATTCGAAGCCAGAGGCGACAAGATCACCTGACTGTGTTGTAGTATTGACGGCTTTATGCTTTTGCCTGATAAGACCAACAACTTCAGCATTATATTTAAGGTGCTTGTAAAAGTCAGGTTGCTCAGCGAAGTGCTCAGCAATTCGCTGAGCCTGACGACCATGTTCACTGCCTGCGAACAGTCGCGAAGCTTTTACAGGCCTGCCTTTATAGCTGATATAAGACAAACAATCTTTCTTAAGCTCCATCTCCGAAAGGGGGGAATCATTAAATGGATTAAGACTCACACACCATGTACCTGTGGATAACAGCATGAAAGGCTCATGAAAGCTTGAAAGAAAAGGTATAAGAGCCGAAGAACTATCGTGCAAGCCAATTCCAGCTGCGCACGACTTACCATTCAGGTGGACTTCGAAAGCCGCATCTGACGGATAGACCGGAGCAAGCTTTTCTTCAATTCCCTCTTCACGAACCCATCGGTGGTAGGTATTTTCCTGAAAATTCCATAAACCTGTATGACATCCGATACTGGTCATATCTGTATATGCCTTTCCTGATACCAGGAAGCTCAGATATTGGGGAAAATGCAGAGAGACTTTAATCCGCTGAAAGATTTCCGGCTGTTGGTACTTAAGCCTGTACAGCTGCATTCCGGAGTTTAAGTTGCCAAGGATTGGAGATGCAGTCTCCTTGGAAAACTGAAGTTCATCTCCGTAGGTAGCATTAAACTGCTGTTGAAGATGCTCAGGATATGGTTTAAGATAATTATATATGGGTGTAAGAGGATTTCCATTTTCGTCCAGATGCACAAAAGTAGCACCATAGGCCGAGAAATTAATTCCCTTAATCTCGTAGCGTTCTAGAGCGGTAATCTCAGCAATAGTGTTTTTAATCCATGCTGTGAGCACATGAATATCTTCACACGGATCACCGTCTTCATCAACGGTTTCATTAAACTGAGCCGTACGTTCAAGGACGATCTTATACTGCTCATCAAAAAAGAAGATCTTTTTGTTGGTCTTGCCAACGTCAAACACGGCTATAACAGGAATCGGCATTGTTTATAAAGTAAAAAAGTTCATAAATAAGTATAGAGCCAAGAGCGACGCCCTTAGCCCTATACTGGAAACAATTTCATTATAAGCCGGTCGCGACAGTCTTATATCCTCTCTCTCCGATGAGTTTCTCTCTTACCTGAAGTTCTCTGAATAAACCTACCGGGTTTAACGCAGCATGGGCACGAAGTCTTGCTTCTGCAACCAGCGGACGAACGTCCGTACGGAAAGCATTTTGTAAGATCTCCTGGCAACGCACTACATCATTTTGTAAACGCGCTTCTTCTAGACCCTGCTTGTCAACTAACAATGCCTGAGCATAGGCCATCATAATGGCCTCAACTGATTGCAACAGGTCTTCCAAAGGATCCTTTACGTTATGAGATGCATCAATCATCCAGCCAAGACCGCTTGCATGATCCATTCCCTTGGCATCCATTCCGGCTACGAGCTCATTAAAAATAAGGAACAACTGGTAGGGTTTCACACTGCCTGCAGTAAGATCATCATCACCATATTTGGAGTCATTGAAGTGGAATCCACCCAGTTTGCCTTCCATTAATAGCAATGATACAATCTGCTCGATGTTTGCGTTTGGCAAATGGTGTCCAAGATCCACAAGAGTGTAAGCTTTAGGACCGAGTTTGTTCGCGTAAAGCAAAGACTGACCCCAATCTCCCACCGTAGTTGAGTAGAAATTTGGTTCAAACGCTTTATATTCTACAAAGACTTTCCAGTCTTCAGGCAATGCTGCATAAACTTCCTGAAGGCTTTCAAGTGTGTTTTCAAATGCCCTTCGGAAATTGAGCTGACCTGGAAAGCAAGAACCATCGGCTAACCACACCGTCAGTGAGTCGGAGCCTAAAGCTACACCATGTTTGATTACCTCAATATTATGATCAACTGCCTGCTTACGCACAGCTTTGTCAACATGCTGCATAGATCCAAACTTATAGCTTTGCGCTTGACCTGGCTGATCCTGGAAGGTATTTGAATTCATAGCATCAAACCGCAGGCCGTACTGTGCAGCCAGGACTTTGATATCTTGAATGTTCTCGGGGATGTCCCAGGGAATATGAAGAGAGATAGCACCACTGGATTGATTTAGTTGATGAAGCAAGCCAATGTCGCCCATTTTCTCTTCCAGACTGCGTGGTTCGCCGCCTCCGGAGAACCGACCGAAACGTGTTCCTCCGGTACCCAGAGCCCAGCTTGGGATAGCAATCTGAAACTTCATCAGTTTCTGCACGATATCCTCTGTACCCTGAATATCCTGAGTTAAAAATTCAAACTTCCTTTGATGCGATTGAGCTAATTTACTGTTGTGTTCCTCAATCTGATACCTCTCAATTTTCATATACTATGGTTTTAAATAGAGCTTCAGCAAACATTCACATGAATGAACCAACTGAAGCTCCTGATTTGGTTTCTATCTCACAAATGCCATCGCCACACCACCATCAACGTTCAATACGTTACCGGTAGACTTATCCATCAAACCACCTACCAGAACAAAACACGCGTTAGCGATGTCTTCAGGAAGGATGATCTTGTTGAGTAAAGTGCGCTTAGCATAATACGCTGGCAGTTCAGGCACCGTTATTCCGTATGCTTTTGCACGACCTTCAGCCCAGCCGCTTTCCCAGATCTTACTGTCTGAAATTACAGCATCTGGATTAACAACGTTAACACGGATGCCGTCACCACCCAGTTCAGCAGCATTTAATCTGCTTAAATGCAATTGCGCAGCTTTTGCTGATCCGTAACCTGCATTATTCGGCCCTGAAACAAGCGCATTTTTACTTACTATATTAAGCACGTCTCCACCAAGAGCTTGCTTACGCATCACCTCTATACCCTTTTGAGTAACAAGGAACTGGCCCTTAACCAATACGTCGTATAATATATCCCAATCTTTCTCGGTGTGGTCCTGAATTGGCTTAGATATTGACAATCCTGCGCAGTTCACAATAATGTCAACACCGCCAAATGCTAAAGCCGCTTCATCATATGCGTTAGATATTTTAGCTGAATCGGTTACATCAAGTAAAACAGCAGCAAACGCATCTTTGCCATACTGAGAATTAAATTCAGATCTTGCAGATTCCAGACGACCCGAATCATTGTCGTTTATAACGACAACACCACCTTCTTCAATAAAGCGTTTTGCAATTGCCTTTCCGATACCACCAGCGCTCCCTGTGATCAAAGCAATGCGTCCTGATAAAGGTTTTGGCTTAGGCATACGAGAAAGCTTGGCTTCCTCTAACAACCAATATTCAATATCGAAGGCCTCCTGACGAGGTAGAGACGTATATTCAGATACAGCCTCCGCTCCTTTCATTACATTGATAGCATTGGTATAAAATTCCGCAGCTACACGGGCAGTCTGCTTATCTTTTGAAAACGTAAACATACCAACTCCCGGATATAGAATAACAACCGGATTTGAATCACGTATAGCAGGGCTATTAGGGTGTTTACAAGTTTCATAATATTCCTTATACATCTGACGGTATGCCTCAAATGCAGGAGTTAACTTCTCTTTCAGCTCCCCAACATTAGAAAGGTCTGCGTTGGCATCCAATTCTAATACTAATGGACTGATCTTTGTGCGAAGGAAGTGATCAGGGCAGCTTGTCCCCAAGGGCGCCAACCTGTCTAAATCATTCGAGTTAATAAACTCTAAAACGCGGGCGTCGTCAGTAAAGTGACCTACCATATGACGTTCGCTTGAGCAAAAGCCCCTCAATATCGGAGCAATCGCTGATGCTTGTTTTTTACGTGCTTCCGGCTCAATGCTCGCGATTCGCTGACCGCCGAACACTGGACCTTTTTTACCATAATTCTGCTCTAAATATTCTGCAGAAGCTTCAATTACTTCCAGGCTGTTGACGTAGCACTCATACGCAGTATCCCCCCACGTAAACAAACCATGAGAACCCAGCATAATACCTCTGATACCCGGATTTTCAGCAAGACAACGCTTCAGTTGGAGACCCAGATCAAAGCCAGGTCTTTGCCAATCAACCCAGCCGATAGTCCCCTTGAAAAGCTCCTCTGTTATCTTCTTTCCATCCTTTGCAGCTGCAATAGCAATCGCGGCATCCGGGTGTAAGTGATCAATATGCTTAAATGGAAGAAAACCATGTAGTGGTGTATCAATAGATGGGGCTTTTGACTTCAAGTCATATATACAGTGATTGAATAGTTCGACCATTTCGTCTTCCTGCTCAATGCCTTTATATACATTTTCTAGATTTCTCAGACGATCTACATACAGGCCAGCTAATCCGCTGCGGGTTAACGTGCCGATATCACCTCCTGAACCTTTAATCCACATCACTTCAGTCTCTGCACCGGTTAAAGGATCTTTTTCAATTGTTTTGCAAGATGTATTTCCACCCCCATAATTGGTAAGGCGCAAGTCCGCTCCAAGAAGGTTGGACCGGTAAATTAATAAAGCTACTTCATCACCTTCCAGCTTGGCGGCAGCAGTATCATCCCATAGATAGTTAACGTGTTTGAAATCTGTTACGATAGACATATATTCTAAATTTATTTTATTTTAATGAGTTCCCGTATCCAACCACCAATACGGATACCACAATAGTTATAATCCCCATAATTATTGTAGTATATGTTTTACGGCTTACACCTTTCCATTCGTTTAATATTATTCCCCAAACGTTTGCGATTAAGATGATGAAAGCCATATGCAGGATCCAGGAACTTGGTCCGTTCCCCAGCCTGCTTTCTCCCATTCCGTAGAAGAAAAACTGAAGGAACCATGTTATACCCGCAAGTGCAGAAAAGGCAACGTTTTTAAGAATAGGTGTCTTTGAATCCGTGTAATTCTTGAAGGTTTTGTTCTTGAAGTTCAGTATCATACACCAGATAAAGTTAGTGGTCAATCCGCCCCATAACACAACCACGTAGGTAACATTATTCTGAAACAAAAACTCTCCTCCACCCGGATTGGCGGCCTTCCAAATTTCGTTTGCCTGCTCCGCCATCGGCTTTCCGGCTTCCAGACCGAAGTTAAAACAGGCACTAAGTACACCTGAAATAATAGATACTATAAGGCCGAGTCCTATTTTGAACTCGTTGCTGCTGGAGCTCCTGCTTTCCTGATCCTGTTCTTTTTCTTTCATTACCCCTGCTTTTCCACAAAGGATGATTCCGGCTATACAGATCAGAATACCCAATAACACCATCTGTCCCCATGAACTGGTAACCAACATGGTAAACGTATCCTTTCCTTCGGCAGGGAAAAAGTCGAAGTAGATAGAAGGGAGCAACGATCCAAAGACCATACTTATTCCTAATATGATGGAGCTGCCTAACGATACTCCCAGGTATCTTACGCCCAAACCATATGTTAATCCTCCAATTCCCCAGAGTGTACCAAATAAATATGTCAGCCACAAAATTCGACCATCAGTCGCACTGATGATATCTGTATAGTTCGGAATAGTTAAATAAGCGGCCAAAGGTGGCACAATGAGCCAGGAGAAAATCCCACCGACTATCCAATAACTTTCCCAGGCCCACCCCTTGACCTTCTTGTAAGGAATGTAGAAGCTGCCCGAAGCGAACCCCCCAATAAAATGAAAAATGACTCCAAATAATGCTGACATTTATTTATGCTTATAAATTAGTTTGGCTAAAAATAACTAAGAGAGCATTAATATCCGTCATGCACTGTCATGCCGGGAAAAGCCAGAAGTATTACTTGATTTCTTCTTTTACGCTACCGCATGTCATCATCTCATCTCCATAATATGGATTTCGGATCGACTTCTCATTCGCAAACCAATAGCCGCCTTCGTCGTTATTTGCCATAGGGCAGTATTGCTTATAAATAGTCCCGCCTGAGAGTTCCGCTGCTTTTAAAATCTTTTCCATCTCAATACTCAAATCGTTAAAAGGCTCTCTTTGAGCTTTCAGCGATGAAGCACTCGCTATCTTAGCCGCTAAATCCGCTGCTGCCTTATGGGAAGTTTCACTTAAGGAAGCTTGCAATGCCCCAGCTGTAATACCTACGTTCTTCTCGTCCGATTCGATGAGCGCATCTTTAAGTGTGATATAATCTGAATAAACCAGACCCACCTTCTCTTCAGCAAAGGAAGGCATAGCGCTCTCCGCAGCGTTTTCCTGCTCAACGCCGTCTGCTTCAGAGGTAGCATGCTTCTTATCGCCTGACGAACAGGCTGCAATACCCATAAAAGAAATTAACCCTAATGATAAAACTGCATTTTTCAGATAGTTCGATTTCATTGTAACTATTTTATATAATTAATAAATTGTGTGTATTTAGTGGTGATTTAAGACGTTTTTGCCCTTTTTAAGAACAAATTCGCTCGTTAATAAGTACGCCCCGGATATTACTACTTCTCTCACGTTTTCAAGTCCGGAAAGTATGATAATTTGAGTCGCATCCTCATTACCTGTAGTTACTTCTCTAGGCTCAAAGGTACCCTTTCCTGTCTTAACCCAAACATGAGCTCCTCCTTCTTCGCGAACGACGGCGTCCAGAGGTACCGAGATTCCTTCCATCTCTTCCGATTCCGTTAAGAAAACAGTCGCCTGCATACCGGGCTGCAGATCACCGTTGTTCCTGATGGTGCCCCTAACCTTCACAATCTGACTAGACGGATCGGCTTGCGGCGCTATAAAATCCATTTTTACTGACTCGTTTCTCGCAGGAAGCCCATTGACCGATACTTTCATGGTCATTCCCGTTTTTAAGGATTTAACTTCGTCAGGATATACGTCAGCTTCAATCCATAGGTTTGCAAAATTCTCAAGCTTCAAAACGGGGGTACCCTCGCTTACGTACTGCCCTTCCACTATATTGATCTCGTTAACGATTCCAGACTGTGATGAATTTACGGTTACTAAAGCTGACGCCTTCTTTTGATGGAGGAGATTTCGTATCTGCGCTTGTGAATAACCCAATAGCTTCAGCTTGTTGGCAGCAGCTTCAAGAAGAGTTTGATAAATCTTCTCATCAGGAAATGCAGCCACCTGTCTGGCCTGTAATAGATAATCTTGTTGTAATGTCTCAACCTCCTCGCTGTATATTTGAAAAAGCGGCTGACCTTTTTTTACGGTTTGACCGGTTTCCTTGACAAACAACCTTTCCACACGTCCGGCATATCTGGACGATATTGATTCTGCCATATCCGCATTTGAAAGAATACGACCATTCAAGACTTTAGCCGTGCGAAACGTCTCATTCCTGACAGGCATAGTCTGGATATTCGCAAGCTGTATTTGGCTGGCACTTAACATAATTCCGTCGCCTTCTCCCGAAGCGGATACCGGTACAAGATCCATCGCACATACCGGGCACGTCCCTGGCGCTGCACTGATAACCTGGGGATGCATGGGACAAGTATACTTGGCTGATGCCGCGGATTGCACCTTATTTTGGTCTGAGTTGCAAGCGGCTAAAAGTAAAAGAACAACCCCTACCGTATATCGCATCAGTTTCTTCATAATTTTAATACTTTATCTCTTATTTACCTGAACAAAACTCTCGCTATCCATAAGAAACCAGGCATTCAAGGCCACTGACTTGTTTTCTATACTTTCGCCAACATCTACCCAGCCGCCAGCAAATCCTTGAACCTTTACATCCACTGGTATGAATATCCCATCTTCTTTAACAAAAGCAACAGAACGTCCACCCAGTTCCAAAACAGCCGTACGGGGAATCCATACACCATCTTTCTTTACTGCCTCCTTGCTCACCTGAACCAGTTCTCCAATCCTCCAGCTTTTGCTTGAATTTGGTAAAACAGCTCTTACCAATGGATAGCTCCTACCAGATGAATAATATGGCTGAACCATGCTCACGGCGGCCTCAACTGATTTCTCACTCCTATTTGCAGACGCTATAGATACGTTTGTCCCTTTTTTAAAAATCTCCAGCTGTTCCGGTTGAATATAGAACTCCGCCCACACCTCATCGGCATTAATAACTTTAAATAAAGTCTGGCCTTTCGAAATATACTGCCCTTCTCTCAACTGCAGGGAAGATGATTCTGGAATGGCTGATAGTTCCGGAGTTGGAGGTGCGGATGAGCCCATACCAGCCATCGCATCAGAAGATCCCGAAGTTGAAGAAGAAGAAATAACAACACTTCCAGCCTGACTGTCCATTTTTGTTGCAGATGAAGGGTTCTCGACAATATATCCAGAGGTTGAACTAAACACCGTAAAAGTGTAGTTGACCTTACCTGTCTTAAGCAGGTTACTTATTTGATGCGGTGTAGCCCCGAGCAAGAGCAACTTCCTCTTTGCCATTTCTGCTAACTCTCGTTCATTATTTTCATGAAGGAAAAGTAACTCTTGCTGCGCGTTTACAAGATCTGGACTATATATATCCATAAGCTTCTGCCCTTTCGAAATCGCTTGATAGTTGAACTTGACGTATAAACGTTCAATTCTTCCACTCACCCGCGCAGACTGACTGCTCAGGTTATTTTCATTGTAACCGATCACCCCTTGGGCAGTAACGCTTGCAAATCTGCTTCCTTTCTGTGGCTTAATAGTTTTTATATTAGCAATCACCACTTCATCTGTCGGTTTCACGAGATGAGAAAGGCTGTCATGGATCGCATGATGGTTCATCGTCGCATGCTCACGTTTCTTATCTCCCTCACCCTGCCCACAACCTAAAAGACCAATAAGTGCCAGGCAAACAACAGCTATCCTATTATATTTCAATATTTTTCTCATAATCAACAATCATTTTGTAGAACAGCTGCAATTGCTCGACATATGTCATCTGCGCCATATTTACAGCTTCCCACCCGTCAATGACCATATTCAAATCGCCTTTATTCTCCTGATAGGACAGCATCGAAACTTTCAGGTTCTTTCTAAGCGCTGGCAATATTTTTTCCTCATAATTTTGTAGCTGCTTTTGCATGTTCACCAGGCTATTCTCCATACCCTTAGTCATTCCCAGCATCTCGGTAAGCATCGCTTCCCGCTCTTTTTTCATCGCTTCCTGCTCAAAACTCATCGCTTTAACTTCAGATTTATACATGCCCGAAGACCATGGAGCAATTGGAATAGATACCATACCCATCATAGAAAACTGATTGGGCATCATTTGCGATCTTGGTGACATGTGCTCAAAGCGAATGCTAAAATCAGGTTTAGCCTCTTGCCTCATTTGGTTAATATTATATTCCATAGCCAAAATGGAGCGATCCATCTGCATTACATCGCTTCTCTTGGCAGACAAGTAAGCCGTGTCTAAAAGCGTTAATGGCTTGAATTTCACCTCTAACGTCGTATCTATTGCAAAATCGGCATGAGGTGACCTGTTCATAAGTGCATTGAGAGCCATTTTATTTGACTGAATTTCTCCCTCTGTCATCAATAACATATTCTCGGTTTCATGCAAACGTCCTTCAGCCTTAAAAATCTGCCCTAGCGCACCCTGATTATACGGATAACGTATCTCGGCCAACTTTTTCATCGTTTGCATAATCATTTTATTTTCCGACTGATATCCCAGCTTTTTATACAATACAACGACGCCGTAGTACAGCTCCCTGGCTTTCGCCCGTAGCAGATCGACCCTCATCTTCTGCTCCGCAACATTAATCGCAGACTGAGATGCTAAATACTTTTTCTTTGCCCTTATTTTCGCAGGATTGGGAATCGCTTGTTCAGCTGATAACATCCATGCACCCTTTTCGGAGTCGTTCATAAGCTCTGCACCGGGATAAGGGGTCATAAACGTCCCAGCCCCCACCATCGGCGCCATCCAGGCTCCCGCCCCCTCAACTTTGGCGTCAGCGCTTTTGATCCGGCTGTCAAGAGCCCTGATCGAAGGATTGTTCCTACTAACTTCTTCCAGCACCTGATCAATTGTCAGAACCTGTTGCCCGAACAATAAAGCGGGAGCGATACATAAAAAAGTAAAAAACGAGATTTTAGTGCTCCACATCGTATACCTCCAACTTTCCAAACTTCTTGAGTTCATATTCTTTAGTCATCAAAAATATAAGCGGCGTTACCAATAGAATGTGTGTGGAAGACGTCAGCACTCCACCAATCATCGGTAGCACGATGGGCTGCATCATGTCGCTGCCCACTCCGGTAGACCATAAAACTGGAATCAGGCCGAACAACGCCACGCAAACCGTCATAATCTTCGGCCTTAACCGCTTGGCAGCCCCGTGAATTACATACTCTCTCAAATCATCCTTAGTAATTGTCTCACTGGAATTACCCTTTAAGGCGACCAATTGACGCATCGCATCGTTGAGGTATATCACCATTACAACTCCTGTTTCCACAGCTATGCCGAAAAGAGCAATAAAACCAACCGCAACAGCCACTGACAAGTTAACACCCCAGAAGAAAACAAGATATGCACCTCCAATCAATGCAAATGGTATAGTTACCAAACTTAAAAATGCCTCACGAATGGACTTGAAAGCCAGGTAAAGTGAAATCAGGATAATCAACAATACTACCGGCACAATATAGATCAGCGATTGCTGCCCTCGTATCAAATTTTCGTACTGCCCGCTCCACTCGATAAAGTAGCCATCAGGTAGTTTCAGCTCCGCATTGAGCTTATCAACCGCCTCCTGTACCGTTGTGCCGAGGTCCCTGTCGCGCACATTAAACATAACGGCACCTCTCAGAATCGCATTATCAGAAGTAATCATGGGTGGGCCGTCAACAAAACGGATATTTGCTACTGCAGAGAGCGGTATCGTCCCGGCATCGGGAGAATTCAACGGTATTCTCTTCAACCTGTCTATACTATTACGGTATTCCTGACCCAGCCTCAAATGTATACCAAATCTACGCCTGCCTTCAATAGTGGTCGCAAAGGGAGCCCCTCCGATGGCAGTTTCAACCAGCGAATTAATATCGTCAACAGTCAATCCATACCGTTCGAGCTGGTCGCGTCTCACATCAATTTCAAGGTACTTTCCGCCAGTGACGGGTTCTACATATAAGTCCTTTACCCCTTCCACATGCTGAAGCAAGGATTGAACTTCCCTGGAAACGGATGCGATCTTGTTCAGATCCTGACCATGTACTTTGACCCCGACATCAGTACGTATACCTGTCGAAAGCATGTTTATACGGTTGATAATAGGCTGTGTCCAGCCATTTACAACACCAGGTATCTGAAGTTTGGAGTCGAGTTCGTTAATGATATCTTGCTTGGTTATCCCCTCCCGCCACTCGTTTTTCGGCTTTAGGGATATTATCGTCTCAATCATGGACATCGGTGAGTTGTCAGTGGCCGTATTCGCCCTTCCTGCTTTCCCCAGTACCTTGTCAACCTCCGGAACGGATTTAATGATTTTATCCTGGACTTGCAGAATACGCTTTGCCTCCGCGTTTGATACATCCGGCAAGGTGACCGGCATAAACAAGATAGATTGTTCATCCAGTGGCGGCATAAACTCCCGTCCCAGACTCATCAACAGGGGGATACTGACAAGCAAAGCCAGTATATTCACTCCTATCGTTGTTTTTCTATGACGCATGCACGCCCTTATTAATGGCTCGTAAATCTTTTCCAACCTTCGGTTGATCGGGTTCTCATTCTCCGAACGAAACCTTCCCTTCAAAAAAAATGATATAAGTACAGGAGCAAGGGTAACAACCAGCAGCGCGTCAATCACAAGAATAAATGTCTTCGTGTACGCTAGAGGATGAAACAACTTACCTTCCTGGCCCGTAAGCAGAAACACGGGCAGAAAAGATGTAATGATGATGACGGTGGAATAAAATACACCCCTCGAAACCTGCTTGCAAGCCTTTTCTATAATGGTTAACCTTTCTTCGTCAGACAGACGAACATAGTCCTCTTTTGCTTTCTTCTTATTAAAAAACTTGCTGATCTTATTCCACATGTGTATCTCCTTCCTTTCTTAAATCTCCCAGCTCCGCCTGCCGCAAGGCAAGATGCTTGTAGGCATTTTCTGACATGATTATCCCATTGTCCACGATAACTCCGATAGCCAGCGCAATGCCGGTCAGAGACATGATGTTAGAAGATATATCTAAGGCATTCAGAATAATAAAACTCGCAGCAATGGTTATCGGGATTTGAATAACAATGCTCACCGCGCTACGCCAGTGGAAAAGGAAAACAATAACAATAATGGTTACGACTATCATTTCCTCTATAAGCGTGGTTGTGATCGAAGAAATGGACTCTTCAATCAGCTCTCCCCGGTCATATACAATATTAAACTTCACACCTTCGGGCAGTCCTTTTGACACGTCAATCATTTTAGCCTTGACATTCTTAATCACCTCATCGGCATTCTCCCCGTATCGCAGCACCACGATCCCTCCAACTACTTCTCCTTCACCGTTATAATCAAATATTCCGAGTCTGCTTTCTCCAGACATCTGAACAGTAGCAACATCCCTAACCCTTACAGAAATAGAATTCTGGGTTTTCACTGTCAGAGCACCGATTTCCTCCATTGACTTTAGATAGCCCGTCGTTTTGATGATGTACCCAATATCACTCATCTCAAATTTCCGTCCCCCTGCCTCATTGTTGTTAGCGTTTACCGCCCGCATCACATCCTGAGGGGACAGTTTATAATAACTGAGTTTGTTTGGGTCTACCGTGATTTGATACTGTTTCTGAAAACCACCAAACGAGGCAATTTCACTTACGCCCGGAACATTCTGTAAAGCGAACTTTATATACCAGTCCTGAACAGCACGCTGTTCTCCAAGATCCATACCAGGGGCGTCAAGCGTATACCACAAGATGTGACCCACGCCCGTCCCATCCGGCCCCATCGCAGGTGTTACCCCCTCAGGGAGTGAATTCCCAATTGAACTAAGCCGTTCGAGCACGCGGGCACGAGCCCAGTAAACGTCAACATCATCATCGAAAATGACATAAACGAAGCTCATTCCGAACATGGAGTTCGCACGAACATACTTCACCCTGGGCAAACCCTGAAGGTTAGTAACCAATGGATAGGTTATCTGATCTTCAATTATCTGAGGGCTCCTGCCCATCCACTCGGTAAGTACAATTACCTGATTTTCGGATAAGTCCGGTATAGCATCTATCTTACTGGTTTTCACGGAATATATGCCGTATGCAAATATCCCAGCAGCGAATAGCAATACCAGAAACCTATTTCGCATCGAGAATGCGATTAGCTTTTCTACCATGAAATAAATATTGTGCTTAATGATCGTTAATCTGCGATATCACAGACATCATACATCAGGTGAGGTCCACCTGTAAACGAAGGAAAGAAAAATGCTATATCCGGAAGCTACAAACGCGCAGGTACGTAGCGGTACTTGAAATAGCGGGAGGAGAGTTCGAAAGCGGATACGCTTCCATTACCAAAGAATAAGATGGTATGTTATAAAAAGCAGATCCTGATCTTAGTTCAGTTGCCGGCACTGCGAAATAGAAATGATTCTCTGCGGCCTTTTGAACTTTATCGACTTTGGCCTCTTTACTCTGATGCTTGCAGCAATCATTTTCAGAACCGGCGTCCATTCCGCATTTACTACAGCCTGAAGAGTCCTTAGATTCCGTCGAAGATAAGCCCCACTCAACTAATTGCCCCATGCAATAATGAAAGTGCACGGTAGCCCCGGATGACACACCCAGATAAAAGACAGCTAATATGGTGACTAAGAACTTCTTCATTATTGCTCCACAAAGATATAGAATTTTTATGCGCTGTAGATTATATAATTATCAGTTCGATTTACATTTTAAACGGAACCGCAGAATTTAAGGGTGCTATCTCACACCATGTTCACACACAAAACCGAGTTAATACTTAAATTTATTACTTTTGGGGAATCAACGTACGTTTTGCGAATGAATGATGCAACCCTTTTACATGCCATTATCGACAACGCAATCGATGGAATCATAACCATTGACAGAAGAGGATTAATCGAATCTATTAATCCGTCGGCATGCAAGCTATTTGGCTATTCCCCCGAAGAAGTAATTGGCCGGAACATCTCCGTGTTAATGCCCGAGCCAGACCACTCCCGCCATGATCAGTACCTCCATCGTTATCAAACAACCGGGGAACGCCATATAATAGGGATAGGCAGAGAAGTCCGCGGTCTCAAGAAGGACGGCAGTCAATTTCCCTTCAGGCTTGCTGTCAGTGAAGTTATTCTCAGTGATAGAACCATCTACGCAGGGTTTATCAATGACCTGACTCGCGAAAAGGAAGCTGAAGAACGGATTAAAAACCATGCCGCTCAGCTTGAAGAGCTGGTTGAAGAAAGAACAGCCTCTCTGCGAAAAACCGTGCAGGCTCTTCAGGAAGCAAAGGAAGAGGTAAGTCTGTCTCTGGAAAAAGAAAAAGAACTCAACCAGTTGAAGAGCAGGTTCGTTTCCATGGCATCCCACGAATTCCGCACTCCCCTGAGCTCCGTCCAGCTTTCTGCTTCCTTAATTGAAAAATACTCTGCACAGAAAGATTCAACGAATATTTCAAAGCATGTGAACAAGATCAAGAATGCGGTTGGAAACCTTACAACGATATTAAACGACTTCTTATCTTTGGAGCGGCTGGAAGCAGGAAGAGTTGAGCCTACATTTACCCGGTTTGACCTCGTGAAACTCTCTGAAGAAATAACTGAAGAGATGCAGCTAATTACCAAGCAGAATCAGAATATCATTTACGAACATACCGGTCTCAGTAGTATCGTTGTCCTGGACCAGAACTTGCTGAAAAATTGCATAATCAACTTAATTGCCAATGCAATCAAATATTCCGGTGAGAATACGTTCATTGAGTTCAACACGGAGGTCACAGAGAGTCAATACATCATCACGATCAGTGACAATGGAATAGGTATCCCGGAAGCAGATCAGAAACACTTGTTTCAACCCTTTTTCCGTGCACATAATACAGGCAATATCCCCGGGACAGGTCTCGGATTAAATATCGTCAGGCGATATGCAGGATTGATGAACGGTTACGTTCAATTTGAAAGCGTTATTAACAAAGGAACAAAATTCACTATATCTTTTTCTTCAAACGATGAAAAAAACGTCCATTCTAATTATTGAGGATAACGATGATATCCGCGAGAGCACTACCGAAATACTCGAACTCGCAAACTACCAGGTATTCCATGCTGACAATGGCAAAACAGGCGTTGAACTCGCTATAAAGCATCTTCCGGACATTATTCTTTGTGATATTATGATGCCTGAACTGGATGGGTACGGCGTTTTATTCATGCTGGGTAAGACCCCCGAAACTTCTGCTATACCCTTTATTTTCCTCACAGCTAAAGCCGAACGGGTAGACATGCGTAAAGGCATGGAGATGGGAGCCGATGATTACCTCACGAAGCCGTTTGATGACGTCGAGTTATTAAACGCTATCGAAAGCCGTCTTCAAAAAAAGGAAAAACAGGAGGCGTTCTACAACAAATCGCTTGAAAAAATTGATAACCTGGTTAACCGCGGCGACGGGCTTGCTGAATTGCAAAAGTTGGTAGCTGACAGAAAGATTAGAACGATCAAAAAGAAACAGATCATATTCTACGAAGGCGATAGCCCGAACGGTCTATACCTGTTACTAAGTGGTAAGGTGAAGACCTACAAGATCAGCAACGACGACAGAGAATTACTTACCTCTTTATACGGGCCGGATGAATACATAGGTGTAAACGCCCTGCTTTCAAATGACATTTACCATGAAACCGCAGAAGCCGTAGAAGATTCCTCCATTTGCATGCTTCCAAAAGAAATGGTAGACCAGCTTGTTAATCATTACCCTGAAGTAGGAAAAGCGTTCATCAAAATAATCGCAAACAACTTAAAGGAAAAAGAAGACCAACTCTTACAGCTCGCCTATCACTCCGTAAGGAAAAGGATGTCTCAGGTACTGCTCCGCCTTGCCGGAAACGATCCTGAAAATGCGGTATTGAGAATCTCAAGAGACGACCTTGCATCCATGGCAGGTATGGCTACTGAAACAGTTAGCAGAACTTTAAGTGACTTCAAGACGGAAGGACTCATTGAAAAGAAAGGCAGTCAGATAATCATTTTAAACGCAAAAAAACTAGTAAACATGAAAAACTGATCACTATCACTTTTTCGTCTGACTCCACTCATCCAGGAGTCCGGCTGCGCTTGCTATCTTTGAAAATACATTATCTATTTAAAAATGAGAGCAGTAGCCTACAGTATCCGGTCCTATGAAAAGGAACCATTGGCAATAGCCAATCGAAAAAAGCATGAAATAACACTGATATCAAACGCTCTTTGCCTCGAAACAGCAGAATATGCTACTGGAAAACAGGCAGTTATTATATCAGATAGAGATCAAATTACTCCTGAGGTCATAGGTCGCCTGGCTCAACTTGGGGTGAAGTTTATCGCCAGTCGCACATCCGAACTTAAGCAGGTTGACAAACAAGCTGCCAGCAGACATAACATAAAACTTGCCGTTGTATCCCCATACGTTAAAAATGAAGATTCAACGGTAGGTTTGAACGCCTACCATACGCAATGCGCTAACGAAACCATTCAAAATTTAGATTCCTGGCAGAACGAAAGATGCGAAGGTGACAGTTGCTCGGCCGCCAAAGAGTGCGGAAGCCATATTATAGGTAATGAACTGCGCACCCGTCTTAACCCCTGATTTATGAATCCCGAAGAACTTGTTGCCAAGTACCATGTACCGGCACCTCGATACACCAGCTATCCCACCGTGCCTTATTGGGATAGCTCATTTAAAGGGCTTGATGCATGGAAAGATTCCGTGCGATTCTCATTTAATGAAAGCAATACCAAAGACGGGATCAGTCTGTATGTCCACTTGCCCTTCTGTGAAAGCCTCTGCACCTATTGTGGATGTAATACAAGAATCACCAGAAATCACAAAGTCGAAGCACCCTATATCCAAACGGTTCTGAAAGAATGGGAGTTGTACCGATCCATATTTAAAGAAAAGCCGGTAATAAAAGAGATTCACCTGGGTGGTGGTACTCCTACCTTCTTCAGTCCCTACAATTTAGAAACCTTGATAGAAGGTCTTCTGTCTAATGCTACAGTTCATCCTGAAGCGGAGTTTTCGTTTGAAGCACACCCGGCGAATACAACGGAGGAGCATCTGCTATCACTATACAAGTTAGGATTTAAAAGGCTAAGTCTTGGGATCCAGGATTTCGACCCCCTGGTTCAATTGGTAATCAACCGGATGCAATCTTATGAAGATGTCAGGTTCGTAACAGACAAAGCAAGGGAAATTGGATATACTTCTATCAACTTTGACCTCATATATGGCCTGCCTGTTCAAACCTTAGAAGGACTCAATAAGACAATATCCCAAATTTTACGCCTCAACCCCGATAGGATTGCTTTTTATAGCTATGCACACGTTCCATGGATCAAGCCAGGTCAAAGACGGTATACTGAAAAGGATCTGCCATCTATTGAGCTCAAACACAAATTGTATGAACTCGGTCGGGGAATGTTAATCCAGGGAGGATACGTAGAGATAGGAATGGACCATTTTGCTCTTAAAACAGATTCGCTTTACAAAGCACAGATGGAAGGCAAGCTCCACCGTAATTTCATGGGGTATACTCACCAGTATACGCAACTAATGATTGGCCTGGGAGTGTCCTCAATCAGTGATACAGGATATGCCTTCGCACAAAATGAGAAAAAGGTTGAGGATTATACCACCCGTGTTGAGGAAGGACTAATCCCAGTCTTTAAAGGTCATCACCTCACTCAGGATGATTTGCTTTTCCGAACTCATATTCTCAACATTATGTGCAAGGGAGAAACCTCCTGGGAACACTCCTCACTTCAAAATGAAGCTTTTCAATCTGGGATAGACAGGCTTCAAGTGCCCGTATCTGATAACCTGATAGTTCTTGAGCCCCTTAAGCTTACCGTACTTCCACAAGGGCAACGGTTCTTGCGAAACATCTGCATGGCTTTAGACGCAAGGCTTTGGGCTAACCAGCCAACAACTGTTATGTTTAGTATGGCAGGCTGATAAACTAATTACAAACTTCTGTTTGGGGGGCAACTCTAGGACTCAGAAACGGAACATCCAGAGATGCTCCCCTCAAAATAAACCAGACTCCCAGGCATACCATCAGGTAAGGTACCGCCTGATTTATCCTTCTTCTAAAGGCAGGCCCAACAAGACCTAGTCCGAATGTAGCAACCAGCATCAAAGGGAGCGTGCCAAGGCCGAATAAAATCATATATTTCACCGCACCAAAGGTATTTCCTACCGTAACAGCACCTGCAAGGGCCAAATACACAAATCCACAAGGCAATAAACCGTTCAACATCCCGGTAATCAGGTGATTTGCTTTATGCTTCAGGGCATAGGTGAAAGCACGGCTAAAAATCCCTATTCCCTTGGCTGAACCAACGGAAGCCCGAAGCCTGAATATCCTTGAAGCCCCTGCTGTTAAAATCAATACGCCACTTGCAACGCTAATGAACTGTTGCAAGCCCGACATCCACAGTTGCTGCCCTACAAGACCAATAAGTGCACCTAAAAGACTGTAGGAGATTATCCGACCGAACTGATAAGAAAGCTTGTCGAAAAGAACCATCCACCAACCCGAGTGCCTTGATGTAACAGCGAAAGCCAGCGGGCCGCACATTCCCAAACAATGGACGCTCCCGAAAAAGCCGGTAAAAAATGCCAGATACCAGATACTCATCGCAGGTAAACTTTCTTCTTGAAGATATAAGAGTCTGTATCACTCTTCCAATCGAGCTCCAGATGCCAGTAACCATTAGTCAGATTGTTCAACTTCAGTTGAACGACCTTTCCTGTATCACTGCTAATCTCGAAAGCCCGGTCCTTGTCCCGGTTACTCGGATGCACTAGCTTTGCGACACCCTTAACCGGTCTTTTAAACTGTATGTCCAACTGTTTATCCAGGCCGATAGAAATAACAGGTTCAGCCCCGTCGTCCTGCACCTTCTGCACCTTCACATATTCAGCATCGTAATTCAATCCCTTTTGATAGTAATCCTTTTCCACCAGGTCATCTTTATCGCTAAAAATCATTCTCATACTCAAGACCATGATGAACGACATAAATAAACCCAATGCGATAATCAATTTTGTTCCCCAATTCATCTTTTTCTAGTTAGACGGTGCAATGAAGGTCGTTTCTATATTTTCAAGCACTTCACCTTCGGAAAGCACTTGAAGTTTAAGGTCTGATTTATACGTTTTAATAGATTCTCGCGGTCTCAAGACAAAAAAGGTAACTTTCATACTTGAATTTTTTTCAAGCACCACTGGTTTGGTTACATACTGAATGCTCACTTCTTTCTCCACTGGAATTACCTCAAAACTTACCGGCCGGTTTGTTTTGTTAAAGAACTCGGCATTGTACAAGTTACTTACCTGACCATCATCCCGCATCTGGTAAAGTGTCCCTGAAGCACGTAAAACAGTGGTTTCAATATCGGTACGTTTTATTATCAGGTACCCAAGTACTGTGCACATGACAATTAACACAGCCATATAGGAATAAATTCGTTTGCTGATAACAAAAGGCTTCCTGGATTCCATCTGTTCATCAGACATAAACCCTATCAGCCGTTTCGGGCGGTCTATTTTTTCCATTACCATATCGCAGGCGTCAATGCATAAGGTACAGTTTATACATTCCATCTGAGTACCTTTCCGAATGTCAATACCCGTGGGACAAACATCGACGCAAAGACCGCAATCCACACAATCCCCTTTGTTAGATTCTTCAACTCCCCGCTTGCGTTTACCTCTTGGTTCTCCTCTGATAAAATCATAGGCGACTATCATGGAATTTCTGTCAAGCAGAACACCTTGTAAGCGCCCGTATGGACATACAACCGTACAAACCAGCTCTCTGATTTGTGAAAAGACGACATAAAATACCAGCGTAAACACGCAAATCGCGACAAAGCCTCCTATATGCGAACTGAGGGGATCGCTGATGATTTGTATAAGCTGATCAGAGCCGATGATGTATGCAAGGAAGATATTCGAAATAAGAAAGGATATACACAGGAAAATACTATGCTTTGCAGCCTTTTTCAGTCCCTTCTCCAGAGTGAGCGGACCCGCATCCAGCTTCTTTCGTTGAACAGCGTCTCCCTCAATCCAACGCTCAACCCGTCTGAAAACCATCTCCATGAAGATGGTCTGGGGGCATGCCCAGCCGCAAAAGATCCTTCCGAAAACAGCAGTAAATAGTACGATAAAAACAATAAAGATGAGCGATCCTAACACAAACAAATAGAAGTCCTGAGGCGTAATCAATATTCCAAAAAAGGCAAATTTACGCTCAAGAACGTTCAATAACACCAGTTGCTCACCGTTCAGCTTAACAAATGGCGCGGTGAAGAGGAAGATCAGTAAAAGACAGGCGAAAGTGTTCCGAAACTTATAAAGCTCTCCTTTGATAAGCTTCGGATATAACCACTTCCGCTTTTTATCATTTTCAGTGATAGTTCTTGCCTGATCTCTGAACGACGTTTCCATAAATCTCCCCCCCTTTTTTAGATGTAGTGAATGTATCTTAACCTTCTTTTTCGCCTTGCGGTTCCTTTGCCCCCGCTGGGTCCGTACCCTTCAGGGATAATATGTAGTTAGAGACTTCGGATATCTGTTTAGGTGTCATCTGCTTCTCCCAGGAGATCATACCTTTTTCCGGAATGCCATACTTGATAGTTTTGAAAACATCATTAACACTGCCCCCATGTAGCCAGTATTCGTCAGTCAAGTTCGGGCCTACTGTTCCCTGTCCCTTATCGCCATGACAAGCAACGCAATTCGCATTAAAGAGTGCCATACCAGCCGAAATAACCGCAGGCTCTGTACTTACCGTAACGGAGTTCTCATCTATGAGATTAGCGGCGGTTGCCAGATATGCAGCCTTTGCTGCCTCCGCCTCCTGCACTTCCACGACATATTCTTCATCCTGCAACATGCCCCATTCGAACACATGATAATTTAAGAAATAAGCAACCCCAAAGACGATCGTTCCATAAAACAGCCACATAAACCAGGGCGGCGTCGGATTGTCAAGCTCCGCGATGCCGTCGAACTTGTGTTCCATTATCAAATCCTTTTCCTCTTCAAGAGGTCTCAGACTAAGCAACTTATTTATAATAGAAGGCTTCTTTCTTTCTGAAGCTAACCAATCTTCATAGTCCAGGCTCACAACAGGTTCAGGAGCTACCAATGGCCGGGGGTTACTCAGTTCTTTTGCGAGAATATTGAATGTCTTTAACAATACAAAGGCAACAACGAGCAAAATCAAAGCAGCAACGATAAAGACGACGATGACGGTGTTCATTAAAAACGACCCGGAACTCTTGGGGGCTTCCGCAATAACCTCAGCAGCCTGCTCCTGCGCAGCAGCCGGTAAGCTAACTGCAAGGAGTAATAATAAATTTAAAACAGGTCTCATTTAAGTGTTTCTATACTATTGTACTATTTATTGTCTCTTAATGGCATTTCGCTCATTTGCTGTATGTGATCCTTTTTCATCAAGAAGAGCATGACAGCCACAACGATGAAAAAAACTAGAAATATTCCGAGAGAAGTGATCAGATAAATCTGACTTCCTTCTACTGAACTGATAAATTGTCTGAACATAATCCTGGTCTTTAATGGTTTACTTTAATTTGCTGCAGTTTTATTTGCTTTAATATCTACTCCCAGACGTTGTAAATAAGCAATCAAAGCAACTATTTCCTTATTGCTGGCCACCTGAATGTTATCCTTGGCCAGATTTGCCGAAATTTGAGACGCTTGTTTGTTTAAATCGTCTACAGCCTTGTCCTCATAGCCCTCGGGATAAGGCACTCCCAAAGTTTTCATAGCCTTAATTTTAGCAGGGGTCGTCGAAATATCCAGATCCTGCTCAACCAACCATGGATAAGGAGGCATTATACTGCCCGGGGACATGGTAGTCGGATCGAACATATGATTGAAATGCCATGCGTCAGAATACTTTCCTCCCACACGGTGCAGATCCGGACCTGTACGTTTAGAGCCCCATAAAAACGGATGTTCATACACATATTCACCGGCCTTGCTGTATTCTCCATATCGCTCGGTCTCTGATCTGAAAGGCCGCACTGTCTGCGTATGGCAATTAACACAACCTTCTTTGATATAAATATCCCGGCCCTGGAGCTCTAAAGGAGAGTAAGGTTTAACAGATGCGATAGTCGGTACATTAGACGAAACCATAAATGTCGGCATCATTTCAACCATACCGCCAATCAGTATCACAATAAGCGAGATCACCAGAAACTGCATCGGCCTGCGTTCCAGACGTCTGTGCCAGCCTTTCTCAGATCCATGTGCAACAAATGCCGGAGCCAGCGGTAATGATTCAGCAGGTTCATTTGCCAGTAGCTTTCCTTGTGCCATGGTCTTATACAGGTTCCATGTCATGACGATAACACCAGCCAGGTACAATGCACCACCTACTGCGCGAAGAACGTGCATCGGAATGATAGCAAGCGTCGTTTCCAGGAAGTTTGGATACTTCAGCATCCCCTCAGGAGTAAACTCCCTCCACATCAAGCCTTGAGTAAACCCAGACCAATACATCGGAATTGCATAGAACAGAATCCCCAGAGTGCCTATCCAGAAATGGAAGCTCGCAGCCTTTTTAGAATATAGAGTGGTTTGGTATATTCTCGGAATCAGCCAGTAAAGAATCGCGAAAGTCAAAAATCCGTTCCAGCCCAGAGCGCCCACGTGTACGTGTGATACGATCCAGTCAGTAAAATGGGCGATACCATTTATCTGCTTCAATGAGAGCATCGGCCCCTCGAAAGTCGCCATACCGTAAGCTGTAAGACCTACTACCATGAACTTAAGAGTAGCATCGTCGCGTACCTTGTCCCACGCCCCTCTCAATGTAAGAAGACCGTTAATCATTCCACCCCAGCTTGGGGCAATAAGCATAATGGAGAATGCAACCCCGAGTGACTGTGCCCAGGATGGTAGCGAGGTATATAGTAAGTGATGCGGACCAGCCCATATATAAATGAATATGAGCGACCAAAAGTGCAGTATACTTAGTTTATACGAGTAAACCGGTCTGTTTGCCATCTTAGGAAGGAAATAATACATCATCCCCAGATAAGGAGTGGTAAGGAAAAAAGCCACGGCATTGTGCCCATACCACCACTGAACAAGCGCATCCTGCACACCGGCGTAAAGGTAATAGCTCTTGAATAAAGAGACAGGTAATTGAAAAGAGTTAACGATATGCAGCACAGCTACCGTAACAAACGTCGCTATGTAGAACCAGATGGCTACGTACATATGCCGCTCTCGGCGCTTTATAATGGTACCAAACATATTGATACCGAATACAACCCATATCAGTGTCAGAAAAATATCAATCGGCCACTCCAGTTCAGCATACTCATGCGAAGTCGTTATTCCCAATGGCAGCGTGATTACAGCAGAGACGATAAGAAGCTGCCATCCCCAAAAATGGATCTTACTTAAAGTGTCACTATACATTCTTGCCTTGAGCAATCGTTGTAGTGAGTAGTAAACCCCCATGAATATCCCGTTGCCAACGAATGCAAAAATTACTGCGTTCGTGTGTAAGGGCCTTATACGACCGAAGGTGGTATATGGCGATGACATATTCAGTGATGGTTGAAACAGTTGGGAAGCAATCAGCAAACCCACCGTCATACCTACGATCCCCCATACAATCGTGGCGATTCCGAAGTTTCGGACAATTTTGTTGTCGTAATTAAATTTTTCAAGCTGCATAATAACAATAGGATATGTATTCCGAATGCCAAAATTACCTTGTTGCAACTTACATTAAGATGACAGAGATTGCGGAAATAAGTGATTTTCATCATACTTTTAATATTCTCACGCAAACATTTGTTAATTTCGATGGAGACTTAAAACGTAAAGACATGAAATCCTCATTATTTAGAAGTACTGCTATTTCACTTGACCTGGGTTTACTGCTGCTCAGGTTAGTAGCGGGAAGTGCTATGTTAACTCATGGCTGGCCGAAACTCGAAAAGGCTCTTGCAGGATCGACACAGTTTGCAGATCCCATTGGAGTTGGACCTGAATTGACGCTCTACCTCGCCATTCTCGCAGAATTTCTGTGCTCGCTATTGGTGATGCTTGGTTTCGCTACCCGTGTAGCGGTAATACCTTTAATTGCAACAATGCTCGTCGCTTTTTTTATCGTACACAGTGCTGACCCCTTTGCCATAAAAGAATCCTCGTTTATATTCACAGGCATTTTTGCCAGCCTTTTCTTTACAGGGCCAGGCAAGTACTCATTGGATTATTCAATAAAATAGTCATTAAAGGAAGCCTTACTCGGCTTCCTCTGGCTTATCGTCGTCAAAAAGAATTCTAACTGCTGGAGTATGCACGTCGTCATGCTGTCCATCTTTCAACGCCCAAAAGAAAGCCGCAAGAAAAAAGAGCGCCATAACGACGCTACAGCCGATTAAAAAATACAGTATGTTCATCGCAACTTATTTTTTCTCGCAAAATATTGATTTGCCAGATTGGTGGTAGTAATAATGGTCACTGTGCTCATCGGCATAAGAATAGCCGCCGTCAATGGCGATAAGCTCCCCTGAACAGCGAAGTAAACTCCGATCAGGTTGTAAACGGATGCAATCACAAAACTAACCTTAATGATCTTTATCGCCATCTTTGCCTGATGTATAAACTGAGGCAGCTTTCCCATGACCGGGCCCTTCAGGATGGCATCACTACCAGGAGTGAAGTTATTGATGTTATCCGTCACAGCAACACCCAGATCACTCTGACGAAGTGCCCCCGCATCATTCAGGCCATCTCCTAGCATCATTACAATATTTTGATCCTGCTGGAGCTTCTTAATATACTGAAGCTTATCGTGAGGGCTTTGCTTAAATAGCATCGGAACGTACTCCGGAAATATCGAAGATAAAGATTTCCTCTCAGCCGCATGATCCCCGGAGATGACATGCATCCGGTATCGGGTATTCAGAACATGGATCAACTGCTTTAAACTATCTCTCCATCGCTGGTTGATCTTAAAAAATCCCTTATACTCGTCATCAATGCGAACATGGACGACCGATGAAGTGCTCATTACATCCGCATCTGGCGAGACAAAAGCCCGGCTGCCCATCGTGATTTCATGACCGTCAACAAATGCCGAAACGCCTTTTCCCGCGACCTCTGAATATCCCTCAACCCTTAAGTCCGCAGCACCGCCTAACCATTTCACGATCTCGCGGCTCAGCGGATGTGATGAATTTCTCGCCAGGCTACCTACCAGCGACTCTTCATACCTGCTTAGCGTACCCGAGAAACGTAAATCGACGGCCTCGGGGCAGCTGATCGTACCCGTCTTATCAAATACAACCGAATCTACCCTGGCTAATTGCTCCACCACATCCGTATTCTTAAGATAGAAGCCGTTCTTGTCGAACATTCCCAAAACCGTGGAAAGAGTTAGCGGAGTACTTAATGCCAATACGCAGGGGCACGCCACAATCAAAACTGCCGAAAATGCATCCCATGCCCGGCTTATGTCTCCGTGATAGTACCAATAGCTCAACGATCCTGTAGCAATTACAATCACTACAGCGCTAAAATACTGCGCAATCGTATCATTGAAATTTTTTATCTTACTATCATCTCGTTTGAATGCTTCATTGTTCCAAAGCCTTGTAAGATAACTTTGCGACACGGGTTTCACCACTTCCATCTCTACAGCCTTCCCGATCTGCCTGCCTCCAGCATAAATCACTTCTCCCAGAACCTTCGTTTTCGGATCTGACTCACCGGTAACGAAACTGAAATCAAAGCAGCCATCGCCTTTCATTAGTATAGAGTCTGCCGGCACAATCTCATTATTGCGCACAAGAATTCGCGAGCCAACTTCAAGATCGTTGATCGGAACAGGCTTCTCCTGTCCATTCTCATCCAGCAATGTAACGGCAACAGGAAAATAAGAGCGGTAGTCCCTGTTAAACGAAATGTGATTATAGGTACGTTGTTTAACCCAGCGTCCCATCAATAACAAAAAAACCAGGCCGGTAAGTGTGTCGGAAAAACCCGGACCAGTACCACTGATAATCTCGAAAGCCGAGCGAATAAACAAAACCGCAACTATTAATGCGAGTGGTGTATCGAGATTAATCACTCTGTTTCTTAAACTGCCCCAGGCCGATGTAAAAAAGTCCTGACTGCAATAAAACGTCACCACAGCGCCCATGGCCAGGTTTAACCACCCGAACAGCGACTGGAATTGAGCTTCCAAAGAAGATATCCCCAAATACTCCGGAAAACTAAAAAGCATTACGTTTCCGAGACAGAACCCTGAAACCGCAATTTTTCTGATAAGGTCCCTGTTGACCGAATTTTTCTTCTCCTTAACAACATCCTGCAAGCTAATAAGCGGCTCGTAACCGATCGACACCAATATCTCGACCAATTCTTTTAACGACACCTTATTTTGGTCAAAAGTAATCTCGGCCTGTTTTTTCAGGAAGTCGACTCTCGATTGAACTATTGCAGGATTAATTTTATGCAGATGTTCCAGCAGCCAGAGGCAGGAGCTACAGTGGATCGCCGGAATAAAAAACGTGATAAGCGTGATCTTCTCATCCGTATAATCAACCAACTTCGAAAAGATAGAGGGCTCATTAAGAAAGTCAAAATGTTGCTCCACATATTGCTTCGTCTGACCCGGCGCCTTATTGTATACGTAGTAATTACAAAGATTATTTTGAGAAAGAACCTGATACACTCCCTTACAACCGGCACAACAAAATTGCTTGTCGTCAACTATAAACAATTCAGAAGCGATATCATCCCCACAATGATAACATAATGTATTAGTAGATATTTCAGAAGTTTTCATGATGTATATGAATTTCAAAGATCCGATATATGACACAGCATCCGCATGATGATAATCAGCCAGAGATGTGACAATGGTCATTCAGGAAAGACATCCAGATGGCTTTATTTGTATTCAGCCAATCAATCCTCAGCTTCACCAAAGCTTTTAACCATGCAAAAAGATGTATTCAGCTCCCTCATAGCCAAGCAATCAAGATACTTGAAGCCTCACGCTATGAAGTATACCGGAGACGAGAACGATGCGAAGGATTTGATTCAGGACACACTTCTGAGGGCACTATTAAATTACGACAAGTTCCGGGAGGACACAAACGTACGCGGCTGGCTCTTCATTATCATGCGAAACCTCTTCATCAATAAATACCGGAAGAACAGAATAAAAACAACGTCCCTCGACACTGACGAAGCTATTCAGTTACCGTCTTATAGTACGGCCGACTCTCACCTAAACATCACACAAATCTACGCGATAATTGACGATCTCCCCCACCAGCATCGAAAACCTTTACTAATGCATATGGAGGGCTTCAAGTATGAGGAGATTAACCGTAAACTATACAGCCCTATCGGCACCGTTAAAAACAGAATCCATCTGGCAAGAAGAAGACTGAAAGAAACTCTGATATAATTTCGGTATTCAGTACGCCATTGTCCTGTTTAGAATACACCTTGAATTTAACAACAGTATTTCATCCCATCCCATTTGAAGCTAAATCAAAAAAACTCGCTCCAGTCAGGTCCGCTGGCTTAAATATTGCTAAATAGTCACTGAACAATAATTAAGTCATTATGGTTAAGTCATATAACGAAAAAACTTTCAAATCGAAGCTTAGTGATGCGGAAAGAAGAAACGCTGATATTATCATATATCTCTTCCTTACCGCTATTGTTCTGATTGCTTCGATTGTTACTGCACTTTAAAGTCAGACTTCCGCAATTTCTCTCACCTGGATACTGTGAATTTGGGCTTCTATAGCTAGAAGTTCTTCTGAAAATCGCTTTATGTACTGCTCTGTTTGATTGCTGAACTGAGAAGCCAGGCTTTTATAATAATCCACACCTAATAATAACTGTTCCCTGAACTTTTCGAGTTGCTTGATCTTTTTTGCGTCAAGACGACTGATATGAGCCTGGATGTCCTTCTTAAGATACTCCACATATAAGTTAAGCTCATTGATAAACAATGATGAGCGACTCACTCCCTGAAGTAGATTGATCTTGCCATATATATGCTTCACTATCTCATCTAAAGACATAACCTTCGAAAAATAAGCAAGGTTTGGCCCCGGGCATATTGCCACAGCCGTATTCTCCTTCCTCTCCAGCATATTATTCTTGATATATACAGAGGTAACCAAGCCTTCGCATAAGCAAAGCTTCTGCGTCACCTTCTCGACTTCACTTTGATACTCCTCCTCAGAAAGCGGCATGGCTTTCAGCTGCTTGATTTTTAGATTTTGGTATTCTCGCGAAGCCGTACAAATGGGCTGCTCCGTAAACTCGGTGTTAGACACCAGATATTTTTTTCTGCAAGGACTACCCGGACGACCTTTATCAATCCTTTCCTGCCTCTGAACCTCAGCTGAACTTAAACGATAATTATTGAATGGCACACCAAGCGGAGATGCAGCACTTACATAAAAATCATCAGCCGATGACTGGCTCAGGTTCTTAAGCGTAGTCTCATCTACATTAGTAGCCTCAGGCACCAATAAAAAAGGGCTGCCCCATCCGGTTCCATCCAGGTTGTAATGGTTTACCAAAAAAGCATCTTCTTCCGAAGTACCGATTCCGCCCTGAACCGTTACCCGCAAAGCAGGGGGGCTTGCTATCGCGATGTTCTTCGTTAGCAAGGCTTGTTGATATATACCAAACAGCTCTGCAATCATCTCCTGCCTCTTGTTTTTGAATTCCTCCAGAATAGGCCCGATCAGGTATCCTTCAGTTGCAAAAGCGTGACCGCCACAGTTTAATCCCGACTCGATACGAAACTCGGAGATCCATATGCCCTTTTTAGCAAGGAACTTCGCCTGTATAAATGCGGAACGAAAATCACTGACTTTCAAAATGATGCCTTTCTTCAATACACCGTCAGCATCCGGATAGAAGTCCGGAAAATGTTCAAGATAGCTGTAAAGGCGCGGATTCATTCCAGCTGATAACACCACAGATGAACGGAGGTCACTCATTGCGAAACCTCTGAGGCCCGCCAGAGCATCAGAATTTTCATCCCCGGTTACTTCGCCGTTAATTGCATAATGCATCTTGTCAACCTTGGCCATGATATTCACATCAATTGACCCTTTCTGCATTTCCTCCCGCAGCTCAGAATCAAGACGGGCTTTCTCTTCCTGCGAAGTGGTCCTCATCATTTGATCATACTTTATCTTCAGCGCAGATCCATCAGGCAATAGGTTAAAGTACCTTGTAATATCAGATCCGGGAACAAACGCCTGCCTTTTAAGCTGTTCAAACTGCTCATTCACCTTACGGTTTACCATATTCAGATAATCACAAACGCGCTTGGCCCGGTGATCTTCCTCTTTTATGTCTATTGGAACATATTCTTCGTCATGGCTTTTGGCATAAAACTTTCTCATCCGCTCTATTAGCATATCATCCACTATAGAAAGAACAGATGAGATTCCATAACGCGCCACTTTTAGCGGTGTATCTATCGTAAACCCCAGGCCTAATACAGGTATATGAAATGTATGACTCATCAATTTGGTATTATATGTATGGATACAAAAGAGGATATATTTCCAATATTAAAACATGACGTCGATCACATAATGAGATAATTCTTCCGCGTATTTCCCATTTTCTGCGTATTGCCATTTTTTTCAAACATTTTATATCACATCCTCCTTTTTAGACCATGAATATAAATGTATACCCCGGATCTCCGTATCCCCTGGGTGCTACCTGGGATGGCAACGGAGTTAATTTCGCACTTTACGCAGAAAATGCTGAAAAAGTTGAGCTTTGCCTGTTTAAATCTGGCGATGATCTGGCCGAAGATATAAGGATAGAAGTCAGGGAACGCTCGCACCATGTATGGCATGTTTACCTGCCTGATGTGAAACCTGGCCAGCTTTACGGCTATCGGGTCCACGGCCCCTACGACCCGGAAAACGGACATCGCTTCAACCCCAACAAGCTCTTGATCGATCCTTATGCCAAAGCCATCGCCGGTGCCATTCAGTGGCACGACGCGCTCTTCGGGTACGAAATAGGGCACCCTGATGCTGACCTCAGCTTCAGCACGCTCGACAGTGCCCCCTATATCCCCAAGTCAGTAGTTATTGACCCCACTTTTGATTGGGAAGGCGACAGGCGGCCAAGCACACCTTACCACAAAACCATCATTTATGAAGCCCACGTTAAGGGTTTCACCAAGCTGCACCCCGATATTCCTGAAGGAATCCGCGGCACTTATGCTGCTATTGGCCATCCCCTCACCATCCAGTACTTGCATGACTTAGGCATTACTGCGATCGAGCTGATGCCTGTACATCAATTCGTCATGGACTCACACCTGATCGACAAAGGGCTGAGTAACTACTGGGGATACAACTCCATTGGTTTCTTTGCTCCTGATGTCAGGTACAGCAGTACCGGTGTTTTCGGTGAGCAGGTCACGGAGTTTAAGCAAATGGTTAAATCCCTTCATAAAGCGGGTATCGAGGTCATTCTGGATGTGGTATACAACCACACGGCCGAAGGTAACCAGCTGGGCCCAACGCTTTCATTTAAGGGGATCGACAACGCATCCTACTACCGCCTGTCTGAAGAAAGCAACCGTTACTACAAAGACTATACAGGGACCGGCAACACTTTAAATGCCAGACTTCCCGGAGTTCTTCGACTTATTATGGATAGTCTCCGCTACTGGATCACAGAAATGCATATTGACGGGTTCCGTTTCGACCTTGCCTCTACCCTCGCCAGGGAGCTTCATGAAGTCGACCGCCTGGGTTCATTCTTCGATATTATCCACCAGGACCCCATTATCTCGCAGGTAAAATTAATTGCCGAACCCTGGGATATCGGTGAGGGCGGCTATCAGGTAGGGAAATTCCCTCCCGGATGGGCTGAATGGAACGGCAAGTATCGCGACTGTTTGCGCGACTACTGGAGAGGTGCAGATAGCATGCTGGGAGAATTTGCTGAGCGGTTTACCGGCAGTTCAGACCTGTACAAAGACGACTACAGAAGACCAACAGCCAGCATCAACTTCATTACAGCACATGATGGCTTTACCCTGAACGACCTCGTTTCTTACAACGAGAAGCATAACGAAGATAATGGCGAAGACAACAATGACGGCGACAGTCATAACCGTTCCTGGAATTGTGGAGCAGAAGGCCCTACATCAGATGAAGTTATAAACGCGCTAAGGGAGAAACAAAAACGCAATTTCCTTACCTCGCTCTTTCTTTCACAGGGAGTACCTATGCTAGTCTCGGGAGATGAAATCAGCCGGACTCAGGGCGGAAATAACAACGCGTATTGCCAGGATAACGAGATCTCATGGCTGAACTGGACGGAAGCCGACCTCGACCTGCTCAACTTCACCCGCAAAGTCATCCACCTAAGAAAAAAACATCCCGTATTCCGTCGCAGACGCTGGTTTACGGGTCAGCCTATAAAAGGAATTGGCTTAGAGGATATCGCCTGGTTCCTGCCTGAAGGACAAGAAATGCCCGACGAAAACTGGAGTCACGATTTTGCTAAGTCGCTCGGAGTGTTTTTAAACGGAAACGCGATCCGCTCCGTCGGGCCTAAAGGTGAAAAGATCATCGATGACAGCTTTTACATTATTTTCAATGCCCATTACGAACCGCTAAACTTTATTTTGCCACAAGAACGGTATGGAAAGGAATGGGTTAAAGTGCTGGACACACACGAAAACTTTGTGGAAGAAAAAGGGGACCACTTTGCAGCCGCCGAGTCAATCATCGTAGAAAGCCGGAGTGTTGTTGTATTAAAGCAGACTAAAAAATAACACATAAAATGAAGCTATTTGAAAAGAGACCAGGACTGAGAATTAACGGGGAGGGAGTGGCTGAATTTACATTATGGGCTCCGAAAGCTAAATTTGCAGAAATCAACATACCGGATAAGACCTTAAGGTTGCCATTAACACAAGATGACTTCGGACACTGGACCATTCAAACCAATCAGTTAAAAGAAGGAGACCGCTATCAGGTTGTTCTGGATAAAAAAACAGAACGGCCTGACCCAGCCTCCCTCTCTCAACCAGAAGGTGTGCATGGCGTATCAGAGGCCATTGATCTGTCCAGTTTCAATTGGACAGATCATGACTGGAAAAATCCGGCGATGGAAGACTACATCATATACGAGCTCCATACCGGAACATTCTCTCCTGAAGGCACTTTTGAGGGCATCGAAAGAAAGCTGGATCACCTTCTCGACCTGGGGGTGACAGCTATTGAAGTTATGCCTGTAGCCCAGTTTCCGGGAAACCGAAACTGGGGTTATGATGGCGTCGGACCCTATGCCGTCCAAAATTCCTATGGAGGGGCACACGGTTTGCAGCAGCTTGTTGATGCTTGTCATAACAAAGGTATTGCCGTCATACTGGATGTTGTATACAACCACATAGGGCCGGAAGGAAACTATCTGAACGATTTCGGACACTACTTCACCTCCAAGTACAACACACCATGGGGCGATGCGCTAAACTTTGACGACGCTCATTGCGATGCCGTCAGGACGTATTTCATTCAAAATGCACTCATGTGGTTCAATGACTTCCACATCGACGCGCTTCGTCTGGACGCCGTTCATGCCATAAAAGATCTCAGCCCGGTTCACCTGCTGAGAGAGCTCAAGATGGCAACCGATCGGCTGACAAAGCAGACGGGTAAACAACATTACCTGATCGCCGAAGTGGATCTTAATGATCCCAAATTTATCAATCCCATCGAAAAGCAAGGTTTCGGAATGGATGCACAATGGATAGACGAGTTTCATCACGCACTTCGCACAACAGCAGGCGAACCGGCAACAGGATACTACTCAGATTTCAAAGGGATCTCGCACCTCGCCAAGTCCTATCAGGACGCTTACGTTTATGATGGGCAGTATTCGCCTCATAGAAAGAAATTCTTCGGCTTGAAAGCGGAAGAGAATCCCGGCAAACAGTTCATCGTTTTTTCGCAAAACCATGACCAGACAGGAAACCGGATGCTGGGAGAACGAACCAGTCAAATACACGGATTCGAAATGCAGAAGCTACTGGCCGGAGCCGTCATGGTCGCTCCCTACATCCCCATGTTGTTCATGGGCGAAGAGTGGAGTGAAACCAACCCCTTCCTTTATTTCGTTAGCCACACCGATCCGCAGCTCGCTGAAGCCGTACGAAAAGGCCGCAAAGCCGAGTTCGCAGACTTCCATGCATCAGGTGAAGCCCCTGACCCTATGTCTACCGACACATTTGAAAATTCCCGGCTGCAATGGAACCTGCTGAACGAACCTGCGCATCAAGCCATGTTCATGTATTACAAAGCCCTGATAGACCTCCGGAAACAGCACCCCGTATTTAAAAAAGCCGACAGAAAAAATCTGGAGGTAACGTTCCATGAGGAACAGAACACACTCATGCTGCATCGCTGGCAGGAAAACGAGCACGCGGTCTGCCTTTTGAACTTTTCGGACAGCATCCGGCAGATCAGCTTACCCGACCTCGAAAGGTCATGGACGACCCTCCTCTTCTCCGGCGATAAAAAGTGGAACGGGAAGGCAGAAATTGCCGAAAGCTTTGCGGCGGGAACAGCGATTCCGGTTCCTGCACAATCCATTCTGATCATCGACTAAACCTAGAAAACATCTCATGAACCCTATATCTACCTACCGCATCCAGTTTCAGAAGGAGTTTAGCTTTGAGCAATTTGAGCAAATAATCCCCTATCTGAAAAAACTCGGCGTCAACACCATCTATGCGTCGCCCATTTTCCAGTCAACACCCGGGAGTACGCATGGCTATGACGGGCTGAACCCCCACCTCATCAATCCGGAGATCGGAACCGAAGAGGAGCTTCGAAAGATCAGCAGTGAACTTGCCCAAAGCAACATTCAGTGGCTGCAGGATATAGTGCCCAACCACATGGCGTTTGATCATCGCAATCCCTGGCTTATGGACCTTCTGGAGAAAGGTCCCGACTCCGAATACGCCGCCTTTTTCGACTCCAGCTTCAGCTCCCATTTCTATAAGGGCAAAATCATGGTTCCCTTTCTCGGCGCTCCTCTCGCCAAAGTTCTTGAAGATGGAGAGATAAAATTAGCGTATCGCGACGAAAAGTTCCTGCTTACCTATTACGATGCTGCCTATCCCGTAAATTCGGCGTCCTATTCGCTCATATTCAACGGAGAAAATGCCGACAACGCCGCAGACGATTCCATCCACGCCAGGGTAGATCATATAAACAGCCAACCCGAACTGCTTCAGAATATTGTAGACCAGCAATTTTACGAGCTCTGCGACTGGAGAGAAACCGACAGCCGCATTAACTTCCGGAGATTTTTCACTGTTAACGGGCTTATTTGCCTTAACATTCAGGATCAGGCAGTATTCGATAAGTATCATGAGTATATCGCCAACCTTTGTAGGGAGGGTATCTTCCGGGGTCTGCGCATTGACCATATAGACGGCCTTTTTGATCCGGGTACTTACGTCGACCGCCTCCGAAAGCTCACCAGCCCGGACACTTACATCGTTGCAGAGAAGATTCTCGAAGAAGGAGAAGCCATTCCAGCCGACTGGTCCCTGCAGGGCAATTCCGGTTATGACTTTCTGGGTCTGGTCAATAATGTCTTCAGTGAATCTGCAAACGAAAAGAAATTCAGCTCCTTTTATCAGGAGCTCAGCGCTCATTCAGAACCTGTAGAAGATCAGGTGCACGAAAAAAAGGCCGCAATTCTTTTTCAGCACATGGGTGGTGAGCTCGAAAACCTCTACCAGCTTTTTATCAGCTCAGCACTGCTTCCTGCTAACGAATTAAATCAGCAGGATTTCAAATCGGCTATCGCCTATTTGCTGATATATACCCCAGTATACCGCTACTATGGCAACAGCATGCCATTGAAAGAAACCGAGACAGATGAGCTGAAGAGCATTTTCAACCGGATTCGCGTGAAGAAACCGCAATTGATCACTGAAGCCAATGTACTCGAAGAGATTTTTACAGGAGACCCCAAAAGCAGAGACCAGGCATATAATGATCGCGCACTTTACTTCTATCAACGCTGCATGCAGTTTACCGGCCCGCTCATGGCCAAGGGCGTAGAAGATACCTTGATGTACACCTACAATCGCTTCATCGGCCACAATGAGGTAGGCGACTATCCGGGTGCATTCGGAATCTCGAAAGATGACTTTCATGCTGCTATGCGCGAGCGTCAGTCCCAATGGCCTCTTTCTATTAACGGCACTTCAACACATGACACCAAGAGAGGCGAAGACGTAAGAGCCCGCCTCAATGTCCTGACCAATATTCCTGAACGATGGATGAAGAAGGTTCGTAAATGGATGAAGGTAAACGAGGGACTAAAAGTTTCCTCAAGGCCTGACACCAATGACGAATACCTGATCTATCAAACCATTCTGGGCGCGTATCCTATGCCAGGTCAGGATCAAGACAACTTCCCTGAGCGGTTGAAGGAATACCTGACAAAGGCACTGCGGGAAGCTAAAGTGCAAACCAGCTGGTCTGAACCGAATGAACAGTATGAGGAGGCCACCCGCTCCTTTGCTGTCGCACTCCTGCATCAGGAAGGCGAATTTTGGAAAACCTTTAAAAAATTCCATACGGAAATAGCCGATCTCGGCATTATCAACTCGCTTTCGCAAGTGATCCTGAAGTTCACTTGTCCCGGCGTGCCCGATATTTATCAGGGCTGCGAGCTATGGGACCTGAGTCTGGTCGACCCCGATAACCGTCGCCCGGTCGACTTCAGTGCACGAGCCAAAATTCTCGACGAAGTACTTAAAGGAGGAACAGATCAGCTCCAACAGCTATGGAGTACACGTTATTCCGCCGAGATCAAGCTGTGGCTAACACATCAGCTATTGCAGTTAAGAAGTGCAAATCAGGAGCTGTTCGAAAGTGGTGCCTATACGCCGCTGACCGTTAAAGGCAAATATAAAGACAACATCCTCGCCTATGCCCGCAGGTACAAGGATGAATGGGTGATTACTGTCGTCCCGCTGCATATAGCATCCATTTGTGAACAACAAAAATGTCCGCCAACGGCGATAGACTGGCGGAAGACCCGCATTATCCTTCCCCCGTCCGTACCTGCAGAATGGAAAGATCCTTTCCGTAACATCAGCGGAAAAGCGGAGGGAGAAGTCCTGGTCAACGACCTGTTTCATACGGTGCCATTTGCCGTTATCAGGCTTTCCCAGCCACAGAACCCACGATCTGCCGGTGTGCTGTTACATATTAGCTCCCTCCCATCAGCGTACGGTATTGGAGACTTTGGTGCCGAAGCATTCAGGTTCGCCGATCTGCTTGCAGATGCTAAACAGAAGTATTGGCAGATCCTGCCTTTAAATCCAACAGAAGAAGCCAGTATGCACTCGCCTTACAGCTCCTGCTCCAGCATGGCGGGCAACCCGCTCCTTATCAGTCCTGACCTCCTGGCGAAAGAGGGATTGCTTGACGAAGAGGACCTGAAGCCAAAAGCACTTAAAGCGAAAAGCAAGGTAGACTTCCCGGCTGTCCAGAAATTGAAAAATAACCTGCTTCATAAAGCCTTCCTCAGGTGTATCCGGCAGGGATTAAACAATTCCGATTTTGAAGCATTCTGCGCAGCCGAAGAAGAGTGGCTAAACGACTTTGCCCTATATACCACTTTAAAGAAGGAATTCGGTAACCTCCCCTGGTACAAATGGCCGGAGGAGTATAAGCTCCGCAACGATGAAGCACTGCAAAAGTTCGCCGATGCTAAAGAAACCGATCTGCAAGAGGTAAAATGGATACAGTATATATTCAGCAAGCAGTGGCATTCGCTTAAAGACTATTGCAACGGATTAAACATCAGCCTGTTTGGCGATATGCCTTTCTATATCAGCTATGATTCAGCAGACGTCTGGGCACACCGCGAAATATTTAGTCTGGATGACGCCGGCAAGATGACAGGTGTAGCAGGGGTTCCTCCTGACTACTTCAATGCCGATGGCCAGCTATGGGGAATGCCGGTCTTTTGCTGGGACGTACTGAAAGAACAGGAGTACAAGTGGTGGATCGACCGTATACGCAAAAATGCCGAGCTATTCGACATACTCCGTTTTGATCATTTCAGAGCGTTTTCATCTTACTGGGAAGTCCCCGCAGGAGAGGATACCGCCCGCAACGGACAGTGGAAGCCGGGTCCCGGGAAGCATTTCTTTGAAACGGTTGAACGGACACTTGGCCAGATCCCCTTCGTTGCCGAAGACCTGGGTGATATTGATCAGCCGGTTTATGAGCTTCGGGATACATTCCAACTTCCCGGAATGAAAGTGCTGCAATTTGCCTTCGGAGATGACATGCCGTCTTCATTGAATATTCCGCACCTCTATCAGGAGAACTTTTTCGTATATACCGGCACTCATGACAATAATACGACGGTAGGCTGGTTCAACCATGATGCTGATGAGACGAACAAACAGAACCTGCAAGATTATTTAGGACGAACGGTCAACGACAGAAATATACACCTGGAGCTAGCCCGTCTTGCCTACTCAAGCGTAGCACAGACGGTCATCTTGCCCGTCCAGGATATCATCGGGTTAGATTCAGATGCCAGGATGAACAGCCCTGCAACGATAAAGGGAAATTGGGATTGGAGAATGCTCCCGGCACAGTTAACCAGTTCTCATGTGTGTCTGTTACGGAACTGGACCATCATTTATGGAAGGGCTTAGCCCTTCCATCATTTTTTATGGCTTTTTAACGGCCTGTCTTGCGATCATTACCCACTTACCATGAGACTTTTGCCAAACAGTCAGGATATGCAGTTTGACGTTCCCCGGCACACCGCGGTCGTTTGTCTTTGCTACAAGCGTATGACGAACAATGGCTGTTTTGCCAGAAATTTGAATGGTCTGATCACTTAGGTCAATAGAGACAAAGTCGGAATTACCACTCGCTATTGCTTCTACAAATTCGGCCTTGTTTTCAACCTTACCTCCCGAATGACCATATGATAATTTGTCGCCGGCGATAGCTTCGAGAGATTCTCTTGAGCCATCGATCATGGCCTTCTTTAAAAATTCGACAGCAGCAGCTACTTGTTTTTCACTCTTTGATTGTGCATAAACCGTGATGTTCGCAAACATCAGGACTGCCAGAAAATAAATAATTCGCTTCATTCTGATTAATAAAATAGGTCGTTGCTAAACTAAGGATTAAACGCAAAAAAGCAGACAATTATTTACTTTCCTGATCGATGAACAGCTCAGAAGCGATGTGGTCGCTAAAGAGCTTACCAGCATCTGTTAACGCGACAGTATGATTGTCTTTCCGCTCCAACCAGCCCTTATCAAAAAACTCCTCTGCATTCTTCTCAATCTCTCCGCTATATCCCGAGCCGAACTGCTCGTCCACCCGCCTCAGATCCATTCCCCACATCGTGCGCAGGGAAGTCATGATATATTCATTCACCCGGTCTTCAGGAGTTAAGACCTCAATCTCCGCAGGAATTTTGTCCGCTAACAACGCTTCCAGATACTTGGCATTATTTGCGATATTCCATTTCCGCGTTTCTCCGTTAAAAGAATGGGCTGAAGGTCCGATGCCGAGATAAGAAACCCCTCTCCAGTAATTCGTATTATGCCGGGAGTAATGTCCCGGTTTCGCAAAGTTAGACGTCTCGTAATGCTCAAATCCCCACTCCCTGAGCTGACTGATCATATAAGTAAATTGATCGGCACTCTGCGAGTCGTTCATTTCCGGCTGCTTGCCCTTCGCTATAAAATGAGCTAAAGCTGTTTTAGCTTCCACGGTCATTGAATAGGCCGACACATGCGGGATATTCAGTTCATGTATCTTCCCCAGGTTCGTCTTCCACTTTTCATCCGTGAGCAGCGGATAGCCGTAGATCAGATCGGCGGTAATATTCTCAAATCCGGCATCCTGAACACGCTTAATAGCTGCGTCTGCTTCCTTTGCGTTATGAGCCCTGTTCATCCAGCGCAGGTCTTCTTCAAAAAAAGACTGGATGCCGATGCTGAAACGGTTAATATTTGTCTGCCGTAGTTCCTTTACCCGCTGAGGACTCAAATCGTCGGGGTTCGCCTCTATGGTTATTTCAGCATCAGCGGAAACGTGATGCTGCTTAACCACCTGATCAATAAATCGCTGTATTTCTGCAGGTGCGATAACCGAAGGTGTACCACCACCAAAATATATGGTTCCTATCGTTTCTGTGCCAAGATAATCCCTTTGCATCTCCAGCTCTTTCAGCATGGATAGCAGGATCTCGTCTTTGTATTTCGCAGACGTAGAGAAATGAAAGTCGCAGTAATGGCAAGCCTGCTTACAAAAAGGGATATGAAAATAAATGCCGGCCATATTGTTTGTTTTGAAAAAATCTGGTGATCACCACTATATAGAAACGAATAGAATTAAAAAAAGTCGGGATCTATCGTAAGCCATCATGATATGTTCACTTTCAAACATAAAATTGAACATACTGCAAGTTTAATAAAGATTTAACACATACACCCAGCAGAAAATGAACACAATCAACCACGTGTTTTTTTTTACCAGAAAATTGGACATCAAACCTGGTATTTAGAAGAAAACGATACGCGCTTCCCTACCGGGAAATCTGCTCTATCCCTGTCATCTGCCGTTCGTTGCTTCGTCGCTTTTACCTGCGTTTTTGTTGTTGCCTCTGTTGCTGCCCGTTTTTCTGTTGCCGCCATTTTCGTGGTGAGTTTCTCTTTCCGTTGTCCCTGATCTCGTAGCAGCCTGTTGCCTTCATAACACATTATACTAAAGGACGCTGCCCGTGTTTGCTGTTCTTCGTTAAGTTCCATATTCACCGGCCCCGAAG
>NZ_JAZQRL010000080.1:0-1678 GCF_045629565.1 Arcticibacter sp. | reverse complement strand
ACTAATTTACTAAAAACACCTCCGGTAAGGTGATCCCAGGATTATAAAAGGTGTAAAGTTATTGCAGGATTATATGCACCAGGTGTATAGTAAATCCAGGATTATCAATCAAATGGTGTATAGCTATTTCAGGACGAGACAGTCTGTCATTCGGAAGGTGTCTATTTGAGGTTGCTTCGGGGTTGCTTCGAGGTTGGTTCGGGGTTGCTTCGGGGTTGCTTCGGTTGCAGCCGGATCAACGCCGCACCGACCCCGGCCCAAGGCCCTGGCGCGGCCCTAGCAGGATAGAGGCTGCTTACAAGCCAAGTATAAGCTGAATGTCTCTTTGTTCCGAATTGCTTTGCACTATGGAGTGGTTCTCTGGCATACGATAAGGGCTGATCTTCTGCTGCCGGTATCCCCGTATTGGGGGACTTCATTCTTAAAGCTTGTCCTGCTTTCTATCGTATTTTTCACGCTAAGTACCGCTGCCCGCGCGCAAGTGGATCTGGAAATTACCCAGCAGTTCGATAACCCTTCCCCGAGAATAGGTGATGTCGTTACAATAACGTTAAACGCCAGAAATATAGGCAACATTGCGGCTACAGAAGTAACCGTAAATGATTTGCTTCCAATATGATATTCGTTCGTATCAGTCTCTTCAGGAACAGGTTACAACAATAGCACGGGCGGCTGGATGATCAACACCCTGCCAGCCAATGCTGCAACTACACTGAGCATTCAGGCAAGGATAACAAATAATGATTCTTATACAAGTTGCCAACATTTTGGCTCTTGGGAGCTTCTTACTTAGCTTCGCGGGGCAGGCTGATGCCCAGCAAAATATTCAGTTTAGCCGGTATATATTCAACAGCTTAAGTGTGAACCCGGCTTATGCAGGTTATAAGGAAGAATGGTTTGCACAGCTGGGTTTGCGTGCCCAATGGGTTGGCGTAGAAGGCGCACCGCAGACCATGACTGCCTCTCTGGATGGGATCCTGGATCCCCGGGATCGAAAAATGGGTGTAGGCCTGCAGCTTACTTCGGATCAGCTCGGTGCCCAGTCGACGACCACAGCAACGGTAAATTATGCATACCGCTTGCAACTGGATGCGGTGACCAGTGCACTGGGAAACAACCAGAATGGTTCTCATGAAATAACGCTTGGATTTTCGTTTGGAAAAGTACCCAGGTCATTTATTTGCCCGAGAGTGTCTTAATGTGCCGGATGCTGCTTTGACTTTCAATAGATCTGAAATCACCAGATCACCTTTACACCTGAGCATGGAGTTTACCAGACTCTACCTAAACGGCCGTAAAACCATCAAAATTCCGGTTGTAGATTTCTGTGGCAACTTCCTTAGTTATACTGTCCAGTTCTGTGGAACAGACTTCAATTAAGGCCTGAATCTCCTTTAATTCTTCCACATTCTCCGCCGTTTTTCCCAGTTCTACCAGGCCTAAAACGGAGGCAACTGGCTTTCTGACCAGGTGAGAATTTGTCCAGGCCAGTTTCTTGAGCACCGTGTTTTGTTCTGTGATCTGGACGTCCCTGAGCTTCCTGGAGGTGACGATGTTTTGAACAAAGATGTAGCGTGCAACTTCACTGTGTTCATTATGCACAGCAGAGATGGTCATTTCTACCCAATACCCGTTTCCGGCTTTGGAATAGTTTACCACTTCAAAGGTAGAAAAGTCC
>NZ_JAZQRL010000079.1:0-9642 GCF_045629565.1 Arcticibacter sp. | reverse complement strand
CAATGTTTTTATAGGAGCACATTCAATTGTTTTGAAGGGTGTAGTAATTGGAAGGAATTCTGTAGTTGGTGCAGGGTCTGTGGTGAGTAAGAGCATTCCTGAAAATGAGATATGGGCCGGTAATCCCTGCCGGTTGGTAAGGAAACTAGATGCTCCGGATTAGGATTGCGAATACGATATGTTAAGTAAAATACATAAAGACAAAGTAACTAACGTAATTGAATATATCCTTGCGATCATATTGGTTTATTGCAATGGTTCGTGGTTGATGTTCGAAGCGAAATCTCCGCTTCAGTTGCTTCTGATCGTCACTGTTCTTGTATACCTTATGATTCGGAAATCCTGGTATCAGGAACTTCAGTTTCCGAATATTTGGGTCCTGCTGTTGGCCGTGTTTCCTTTTTTGTCATTGATAACGAACATACACAGGGATATCAATTTGTTCAGTGTTATATACGTTTCTGCCTCCTATATTCTTCTTGCCTGTTTTAATAATAAAACTTTTGTGTCGATTTTAAACAGGTATGCGCATTTTATTTACGTATTGATGCTGATCTCAATTCCAATAGGAATAATAACCCTGGTGGATTACTCGGTTCTTTCTGTCTTCCCGGTGTCCATTAATGATCTATTCGGTAGCAGTAACACAAACGGGTACTATAATTTGATTTTGTACACAGACCGGGTTGTAAACGACCTGAGGACACAAAGCATATTCTGGGAACCAGGTGCCTGGGCATTTAATGAAGTTTTCGCTTTCTACTGGTTCATTTTTATAAAGCAGGACTATAAAAAGCTACCATACCTGCTTTTAAGCTTATTGCTCACCTTATCAACCACTGGCCTATTTCTTGGTATTCTGTTGTTGTTCGCTGCTTTCATCAAGATTCCGGTAAAAGAGATTAGAAGAAAGATCATTTACCTTGCCGCGGGGTCTGCAATACTTTTGATTTCCGGATCCGTCTATATTTCTACAACTACAGATATTAACATCGCGGAATTATTCTACGAGCAGGTTGTAGAAAAGTTTACCTCGGATTCTAAATCTGATTCTTTCGAGCAACGCGTGGAGACCACGAAACAGGCATATGAGATTGCAGTTGAGAATCCTTTTTTCGGAATTGGTAAGACAACGGATGAAACTCAACTTTTTATTACTTCCGGACTGGCCGAAATTGTTTATCAGCTTGGCTTTCTATACCTGGGATTATATCTGGTTTTGTTCAGGGTATTGTTCTCTAAATTGGGGTGGATCATATCTTGTCTGTTCATAGGCATCATGATAAATGGAGAGGCGTATAGTTTCTACATTCTCTCTTCCTTAATCGTGATATATGGGGCTAAAAACTTTATTAATGTGAATCCATTTCACAAAAAATTCGCTGGTCATCCAGAAAATCAACTCGCAACAATAAAATGATACAGATAAAAGGAAATCGCGACAACCATTCTCCTCTGGTTTCTATTGTAACAATAGTGTACAACGGTGCGGAATACTTAAATGATTGTATACAAAGTGTAAGGGCACAAACCTACAAAAACATTGAGTACATTATAATCGACGGTGGCTCTACAGATGGTTCTTTAGAAATTTGTGCGCAGAACGATGACTTGATATCAAAATTGGTATCAGAAAAGGACAATGGAATAAGTGACGCTTTTAACAAAGGAATCAAACATGCAACCGGCGATATTATTGGTATTTTGAATTCTGATGATTCTTACAGGCCAAATGCAATAGAATTTGTTGTGGATGCCTACCTGAAAGGAGGAAAGAATGAGTGTATTCTATATGGTGACATTTGCTATTTCAACGATGAAGTTAACTACGAGCTCATACCAGACCTGAAACCGATCTGGAAGTTTATGTCTATTTTCCATCCCGCCGTGTTTGTTACAAAATCTGCGTATGACAGAATAGGCTTATTTTCTGAGGCGTTTAAATATGCAATGGACGTTGAGTTCATTCATCGGGCATTATTTAAACAAGTTGAGTTTGTTTATATAGCTAGAACCCTAACAAATTTCCGCCTGGGTGGAACGAGTGCTGTTAACTACAGAGGGAGCTATCGGGAGTTTTATAAATCCGTGAAGATGTACAATGACCATCCCTTAGCAAAATACTACTATTATCTAGGGATAACTAAGAAGTTTATCCTTTCTTCCAGGATTGGCACCTTTTTAAGAAAGAATAGGAGCTCACTTTCTATATTTTTGTCAGGCAAAGATAAACCATCGGTACAATGATATATAAAGTCCACAGCTTACTCTGTATGCTACTCTTCGTCACCAATAGTCTGTTTGCGCAAACTGTAGCTAACAGCAGGATCACATTAGGTGTAACGGGACATCCGTTAAATCAGAAAGCATATTTAAACTCAGGTGTTGATGCCCAGTTAAATCTGATAAAAAGTTTAGACCTTAAGTATTACAGAGTTGATGTGAACACCAGTCCGGATGGGATCGCGTTAGATCACTATAAGCTTTCGGAATTGGTACAGAAGGCAAAGAAGGCAAATATATCCGTCCTCCCAATGTTATACCTAACCGGATTTAAGTTTTCGCTCTCTAATGAAGATGCCTACGCAACGGGATTTAAGCTTGGTGCCGGTTTCGGTAAAAAGTACGGAGCATATTTTGATTACTATGAACTGGGGAATGAAATGGATGTTCATAAGGAACTTGTGAGAAATAGCGGGAGTGACTATGCCGACTATCTGGCGCCACAAATGAAAACACTGGCCTCATTTCTGGAAGGCTTAAACTGTGGTTTAAAGGAATCCGACCCGGGAGCAAAGACCATTGTAAATTGTGCGGGATGGTTTCATTTCGTGTACCTTGAGACACTTCAAAAACTTGGTGTTCATTATGATATCGCAGGATATCATTGGTATTCCTACATGGATGATTATGCGAAGACTGTAAAGGTAGATATCCTAAAAGTATTACCAGCGCGTTTGAAAAAGGATATCTGGTTTACAGAAGTCAATTATAGTCCACGTAACAACAAAGACAAAAACCTGGAAAAAACCAGAAGGACGTGGGTTTTGAACTTTATCTCGAGATGCCGCAGTGCGCCAGGTATAAAGGCCGTATTTATTTATGAGCTATTAGATCAGCCTGATCTACAGAATTCCAGTATGTCGGAAAAAACCTTCGGGTTGTTTTCAAGAGAGATCAACGGTATCAGGTCACGAAGCCGAAGTTCCTCAGGCAGTAATACATCAGAATGGCGCAAGAAGGAGCTTGCGAAAGGTCTTTCATCGATTAGATGATCGCTTTATTCTGCATTACGACAGGATTGACTCTCTTTTATTCACAAGCAAAAATGAATAGACAAAGTGAAGAAAGTGATGGTTTTAGGTGATATTTGATATCTTTGCGAATCAGAATTTAGCGGCCTGCAAGGCAATGGCCAAACTTTCGTTTTATTCTTGACCCAATATTTCTTTAGATTAGCAACATCCATTTAACGATCCCTATAATTAGGTATGATATACATTAATGGCAGATTTTTGACTCAGCGACTAACAGGTGTACAACGATTTGCATACGAGATGTTCCGAGCCTTATTAATTAGCAGTCCCACGCAGTTTTGTGTCCTGGTTCCACCTGCGAAAATTGATGCTGCCTATGATGTTTCAAACTGGCCGATTAAAGTGATTGGTAAGTTAAAAAATTCGCTGTGGGAACAACTAGACTTGCCATTTTTTCTTGTTCGAAACAACAAGCCGCTGCTGATAAGTCTTGTAAATACAGCACCATGCTTTTATTCCAATCAGATTGTAAGTATATTGGATATGACAACTTTTGTTAATCCACGATGGTTCAACTACTTATTTGCAGCTTATTATAAAGTGATTGTGCCTCGAATCGCAAAAAATTCTTTAAAGGTGATCACGATAAGTGAACACTCAAAACAAGACATACTCAAGTATGTTGATATTCCAGGAGAAAAAATTGATGTTATCCATTGTGCAGTCTCTGACAAATTCCTGGAAAGATCTGCTCTTGATCAAGGTGCTGGTCAGTTTCTAGACAGACTGGGCGTCGAAAAAGAGGGCTATATATTGGGTGTGTCTTCCCTTGATCCCCGGAAAAACTTTCGTGCGCTGATAGAAGCATATCTGCTTTTAGATTCAGACTTGCCGTTAGTTATTGTAGGATCTAAAGGAAAGGCGTTTGCCGATAATAATTTAGATGGCCTTCTTTCGAGTGAGCGTATCATTTTTACCGGGTATGTTGAGGACGACGACCTGATTTTATTATACCAGGCTGCAAAGTGTTTTGTATACCCTTCGTTATATGAGGGATTTGGAATGCCGCCATTGGAAGCTATGGCTTGCGGAAGCGCAACAATAGTTTCTAATACATCCAGTATGCCTGAAGTGTGCGGTAGCGCAAGTTTATATGTAGATCCATTGGATGTTGTATCTATAAAGGACGCTATGTCAAAATTGCTTTCTGATAATGAACTTCGAAAAAAATTGATTGATTTGGGAAAAGATAGATGTAGAATTTATTCATGGAATGCTTCCAGTGAAAAATTAAAGGTTATAATTGAACGAAATTTAAGATGAAAGTAGCTGTAATATCGGGGATAACGGGTCAGGATGGTGCATATTTGGCTCAACTACTTACCGAGCAAAATTATAAGGTGGTTGGATTGACGCGAAGTAGTCACAATTTCAGCAAGAAGAACTTTCTTTATTTAGGAATTAAGAGTGAGATAATTATCGAGGAGTGTGACTTGCTGGATTTTTCAAGCATAATTAAAATTCTTTTAAAATATAAGCCTGATGAGTTTTATAATCTGGCAGCTCAAAGTTCTGTAGGTATATCGTTTGAACAGCCAATTGGGACGTTGAATTATAACACCCAATCCGTATTAAATATTCTGGAAAGCGTACGGATCTTGAATCTGGGTACGCGAATATATCAGGCGTCGAGCAGTGAGATGTTTGGCCGGGTCCAATCACTACCCGTAAATGAACTTACACCGTTGCACCCTTTAAGTCCTTATGCAATTTCTAAAGCTTCGGCCTATTGGATAGGCATTAACTATAGGGAATCCTACAAAGTTTTCTGTGTCAATGGAATTTTATTCAATCATGAGTCACACCTTCGAGGCGCTAATTTCTTTGTCAAAAAGGTAATTAGGACCTCTTTGGAAATCAAACACGGGCGGGCCAACGAACTTCGTGTTGGGAACATTGATGTAAAACGTGATTTTGGATATGCTCCTGACTATGTTAAGGCGATGTGGCTGTCTCTTCAGCAAGAAAAGGCGGACGATTATTTGATTTGCTCCGGGACATCAATTTTTCTTAGAGATATCATTTACTATACATTCGACTCCTTAAATCTAAGTAGAGCGCTGATTGTTGAAGATCCAGCCTTGTTTCGTCCGATTGACATGGATGACATGTATGGAGACAATACAAAAGCGAAAGAACAGTTGGGATGGGACTATAGCAGATCATTTTTTGACGTCTTAGACTTACTTATCGAAGAAGAAGACCAAAATTATAGAAGATGAGGGTAGCAATTGTACATGACGAGCTAATGCGCAAAGGCGGGGCAGAGCAAGTCGTATTAACGATGCTTAAAGCCTTCCCAAATGCAGATTTGTTTACGCTTGCTTATAATCCTGAAGGAACATATCCAGAATACAAGAACTACAAGATTAATACTTCTAAGTTGCAGTTTTTGTCCCGGAGTGTGAAATGGATGCAGAGGCTTTATTTTCCCCTTGGCGTATGGGCAATGAAGTCCTTGAAAGTGCACGGTTATGATGTTGTTTTGATATCGAATACACATAGTGCCAAATACGTGGATATAGACAATGATGCCCTGGTTTTTATCTACACTTACACTCCGTTCAGGCTGGCGTGGGAGCCGACTTCATACTCCCAATACGTTGAATCCAGAGGGGTTTATCGATGGGTGTTCGATAAGGTAATTAATTATCTTAGAGAAATTGACAGAAAAGAAGCTCAGAAAGGGGATTTCTACTTGGGAATGACCAAAGAGACTGCGCAAAGAATAAGGGACGCCTATCAAGTAGAAGATGTCACCATCATTGCGCCGGATGTGAAAACTGTCAATTTCAAACTCTCCGATAAAGAAAAAGAATACTACCTGGTGGTTTCCCGTTTGGAGTACTATAAAAAGACCGACCTGGCAATCGAGGCGTTTAATGAACTTGGCTTGCCATTAATTGTGGTTGGCAGCGGAACTAAGGCAGATGAGCTAAAGCGTCTTGCGAAACCGAATATTCAGTTTAGGAGTGGGTTAACCAGTGAGGAGTTGGCGGATCTTTATGCAAACTGCAAGGCATTGATTTTTCCGCAATATGAAGACTATGGTATTACTCCGTTGGAGGCTATTGCATCTGGAAGGCCAGTTATTGCATATGAGCGGGGTGGAGTGCTCGAAACCATGATCCCATATAGAGGCGACGCCTCGAAAGCGACTGCAGTTTTCTTTAAGGAACAAACGATTGAAAGTTTAAAAGGCGCGATAGAACTATTTCAGTCTTTGAACTTTGATCCTGAATTCATCAAAGCCCATGCAGAGAAGTTTGACGAATATGTATTCATTGATAAAATCAAACAATTTGTTACCGATAAGTATCGAAAGTCTCGGCAGAAAAGTTCTCCAAAGCCTAAGTTGGCTTCTGAGAAGAGGATTAACAGCTGAAGGATCCATTAATCAATAGGTTAATAAAAAGACAGGAATGAGGTTCCTGTCTTTTTTATAAGAAGCAAATCCGCTGCTACTCAAACTGATTTTTCACCGTATAGCCGGCGTCTTTTAGCATGCGTTCTTTGAGGAAGTGGTCCACATCTGAATTCATCATATCTTTTACTAAGGCAGCTAAGTCATATCTTGGTGCCCAGTTGAGCTTAGTTTTACATTTGGTAGGATCTCCAATTAATAAATCCACCTCCGTAGGGCGGAAATAACGTTCGTCAACAGCAACAACTTCTTTCCCGACCTCAATATTGTATTTCGGATTTGTACATGAAACCACAGTTCCTCTTTCATTTACACCTTCGCCCTTGAATTCGAGGGTAATTCCGACTTCAAGAAATGCCATCTTAATGAAGTCACGTACAGTAGTGGTGATGCCAGTGGCAATCACAAAATCTTCGGGTACGTCCTGTTGAAGAATCAACCACATCGCCTCCACATAGTCTTTTGCATGCCCCCAGTCTCTTTTCGCATCAAGATTTCCAAGATATAACTTGTCTTGCATTCCCAGCGCAATCTTCGCAGTTCCACGTGTAATCTTTCTTGTCACGAAAGTTTCACCACGTAGCGGGCTTTCATGATTAAACAAAATACCATTGCAAGCAAACATACCGTATGCTTCTCTGTAGTTAACCGTGATCCAGTAAGCATACATCTTTGCTACTGCATAAGGGGATCTTGGATAGAATGGCGTAGTTTCAGATTGTGGTACTGCTTGTACCAACCCGTATAATTCTGAAGTAGAAGCCTGGTAAACCTTAGTTTTCTCAACTAAGCCTAAAATCCGAATCGCTTCAAGTATTCTTAAAGTACCTATACCATCGGCGTTTGCCGTATATTCTGGCGTTTCAAAGCTCACCTGAACGTGGCTCATTGCACCAAGGTTGTAAATTTCATCAGGTTGAACCTGCTGAATAATTCTGATCAGATTTGTAGAATCACTTAGATCTCCATAATGCAAAACGAAGCGCACGTCACTTTCATGGGGATCTTGATACAAATGATCGATACGATCTGTATTAAACAATGAGCTACGGCGTTTGATGCCATGGACCTCATATCCTTTTTTCAAAAGAAAATCAGCTAAATAGGCGCCATCTTGGCCAGTGATTCCAGTAATTAAGGCTTTTTTCATGTATAAATCGGTATTAATCTTATTCGGTTTTACGTTATTCTGTTTTTTGCAAATGTATTGATAATTTGAGCAATAGCTTAAATTTATGTCTGTTCCATATGATGTAAGTTACGAATGAGCAAAGGCTGGCAACTTTCTTCATTTTGATACAAATGCCTGCTTGCCAGGTCCTGCAAGAACATTTCAACTTCAAGTGCGCTGTTGTAAATGAATGGTTTGCGCGGTCTTTAACCTTAAAATAGAGCCTGTCTTTAAGTGCTTTCAGGTTTACTTTATTGTTTAATGCCATCATATTATGAGTATATTTGCGAGACTTATGGGGTCTGATCGTGTGCAAGAAAACTGTGAGTTCCGTGACTTTCATTGACCTTATAAATCACAAACGATTTTAAATGAAGATTAAAAAAATAATAGGACTAAGCGGTTCCGACAGACTTCTTGGTGTAAAGCTGAGCGGGTTTTTCACTTTTCTTCTGGTTATCTGTTTAGGAGCTTTCTCTCAACGCGCATTTTCACAAACAAACTACTCTGATATCCGTGTAGACGATTTATCAGACACACAGATCCGTCAGCTGATGGACCGTGCCGAATCCATTGGATATGATGATGAGCAGCTCGCCCAGATGGCCCTTGCACAAGGCATGAAGCCGGAAGAGATCGAAAAACTTAAACTAAGGGTAGACAAGCTCCGGAGTCAGGGGAAGACATCAGCCACTTCCGTAGCGAGTAAAGCAACGCCGGGTGTCATTCAGGCACAAGCTGTAGAGCGAAAATCCGCTGTCACAGATACCGCTACAAGGAATGCGGCGAGTAACCTGACCGATCAACAGCGGCGCATGGCCGACAACGAAAGTGTTTTCAATACGGTAAAGCCGAAGATCTTTGGTGAAGATCTTTTTAAGAATGGCAATCTGAGCTTTGAGCCCAATCTACGGATGGCCACCCCAAAGACATACATCATCGGTCCTGATGACGAGTTGCTGATCGATCTGACCGGCGACAATGAAGCCACATACAAATTAAAGGTAAGTACTGAAGGCACGATTAACCTGCAATACGTAGGACGGATCGCAGTTGGCGGTTTATCCATAGAACAGGCCGAATCCAAGATTCGTTCTGCCATGTCTAAAACATACCCTGCTTTACGCAGCGGCCGAACAACTGTTGCCATCAACCTCGGCAACATCAGAAGCATTAAGGTCACGGTACTTGGTGAAGTCGTAAAACCGGGGTCATATACCTTACCATCATTGGTGACCGTATTTAATGCCTTGTATGCCTCAGGAGGACCAAATCCAAATGGCTCCTTCCGTAAGATCCAGGTCGTCCGCAACAACCGGGTGGTTTCAACCATCGATGTGTATGATTTTTTGCTGAGGGGTATACAGACTAATAACATCAGGCTGCAGGATCAGGATGTGATCAATGTGCCGGTGTATCAGAGCCGCGTAGAAGTTACTGGTGAAGTGAAACGGCCAGCCTTCTTTGAGGTACTTTCCAGGGAGTCGCTTGACGATGTACTCCGTTTTGCAGGTGGTTTCAGCAACCTGGCCTACACTGCGAAAATCAAAGTGCTGCAGAATACAAATAAGGAGCGCCGCATTACCGATGTACAGGCGGAGCAGTTTTCTACATACGGACCGCTAAATGGCGATAAGTACATTGTGGAACCGATATTGGATCGTTTTGAAAACCGGATAGAGATCAACGGTGCCGTGTTCAGGCCGGGTTCATACGAATTGGAAAAGGGG
>NZ_JAZQRL010000078.1:0-91454 GCF_045629565.1 Arcticibacter sp. | reverse complement strand
AAAATGAAGTGGTGAGATATGTCACTTCAGAGCTACTTCCAAGGAACAAAAGTGTTTCACCTGCTGACATCATCGAGGTCACGGAACTCATCCTGAACGGTGGCGCTCAAACCATCAAAGAAATACCCGATCAGCTAGTCCTCTAAAGCCGTCAGAACGCTTCTATTAACAAACACCTCTACGAGCCGGTATTTTGACGAATTGCTTTCGTTAGAAACTTCTTCAAATAGTACTGTGCGAGGCCAAAATCCGGGTTTGTTGTCCAATCAATCACATAATGGATTTCTCTGTTTAGAGGGGCCCAGCGGTCGGGTTCACCGTCCATACTGATGACGATACTGGGGGTTTTCATGGCTGATGCTATGTGCGAAACGCCGGTACAGTTTGATACCAGCAGATAGGCATCTCTGATCAGCAGCGCAACAGCCCCCAAACTAGTTTTTCCTGCAGCGACAAGTGGCGTATACTTCATTTTTCGCCTCACATCTTCCACAATCTCCAGCTCGTCCTTCGTACCTGTAAGTACCACATCAAGGCCCTGCTCCGCACAATAATCGGCCATTTCAGCGAAATAGGCGGCAGGCCATTGACGCCACGATCCCCGTGATCCGGGATGAATACACACATAGGTATCCCGCTCGAGATCACCAAGGCCTGCCGCCAGCAGATCATCCTCGTCCTCCGGCGCTAATGGGAATTCCAGATCCGTTCCTTTTGATGGTATTCCAAGATATTCCATCAAAGCAATATGCCGCTCAATCTCCGAACCGAAGTCAGGGTATCGTAGAAATAGCCCATTATCGGGATGATAGTGACCCTCTATATAATAACCGGCCGTATACTTCGCGTTAAAAAGCTCCACCATGGGATTTACCACAGAACCATTACCTTGCATCTGAAAGGCAAGATCGAAGTTGGCAGATTGTACAGCGCTCAGAAAAGAAGTGAAAGCCTGCGGATTAAGCCCTTGTTCAGGCAATCCGGGGTATCCCGGAAAGTGAATAAACTTATCTAAATACCTAGGGAAGCGACCTGGCAGCGAGGCGGCCCAGGGCAAACCTGCAAGGGTGATCTCTGCCTCCGGATAGGCTGACCTCAACGCCCTGATCGCCGGTATGGCACACAGCATGTCCCCCAACTGCAGGGCCCTGAATACAATGATCTTCTTAATATCTTCTGTTGGCTTAAACATATTCATATAAATAATACCCGATATTTCCAGGCGCCATAGAGCTGCCAATAAACCGAAAGAAAAGGGATAAGTGCTGAAGTTGCCAGCATCTCGCTGACGTGTTCTAACGAGCGTGAGGTATTTCGAAGCCGACGGGCGGCAAACTCGCCTACGAGCAGCAGCCAGCATCCAAAGCCGGTGATTAGAAGAAAGGTGCTTCCTGCAAACAGGCCATAAACCCCTGCAATAAAGCAGAATATCATCGCATAATAGTTCCACGGTGCCCGCGAACCTATCCGCGTTTCGTAGAGATCAGGGAACTTCTTATACAATAAAGCGTTGTACATTCCCTTGCGTTGCTCATATATGCTCACGCCCCATTGCGCCGGCCTGACGGGATGGACAACTGTGGCAGCATCCACCTTTCGCAATGGAATAGCCTCCAGGATCACCCGGAACTGAAAATCGCTGTCTTCCCTCCAGGCCTGAGCAAAACGTTCGTCAAAGCCGCCTGTTTTCAACAAAGCGGCCCTGGTGCAGGCACAGTTCGCCGTTATAAACTCCGCTGTTTCCAAATGAGAAGTATTAAGCTCAAAATCTGTAGGAACCTGAGGTAAAGGAACAATTACCTTGCCGCTTAATACCACTTGATCTTCGCCCTGGTATGCAGCAGCGAAGGATGCAAGCCAGTGCGCATCGGGAATACAATCGTCATCAGTAAAGGCTATCAGCCCTCCCTGTGCGTGTTGCCATCCCCTGTTTCTCGCCGCCGCCGGGCCTCTCTTATCCTCCAGGTGATGGAACGAAACATTCAGTCCTGTGCCCTCTTTCCAGCTTTGCACGGCTTGCTGAGTTTTCATATCCGGACCGTCGCTTACTACAATGACTTCATAGCTCATCTTCTCGATAGTCTGATCAGTCAAAGCTTGCAGACACCTCAACAGTAACTCGGTCCGCTTATAGGTCGGAATCACAACAGAGATGTCTGGCTTCATCTTTTCTCAATTAAAAATGATCCGATAATCAGTGCGTCAAACGGCGATGTCCAGAAGCACTCCACAGCATCCCTTGGAGAAGAAACAATCGGTTTTCCTAATGTATTAAAAGAAGTATTTACCAGTATTGGCACGCCGGTCTTCTTTTTAAAGGCCTTCAGAAGCCTATAGTACTCTGGATGTTGCTCCGCATTTACCGTCTGTATCCTTGCAGTACCATCTGTGTGACGAACCGCAGGAATTTTGTCTGCTTTATCTGCCTTAACGTCATAGATGAACAGCATAAATGGAGAGTATTCAGCTCCTTCGAACCACTCTCCCGAGTCTTCTTCCAGCACTACCGGTGCAACCGGACGAAAATCTTCCCGATCCTTAACTTCGTTGAGCCTCGACTGCATAGCCGGACTAATCGGAGAAGCCAGGATGGAACGGCTGCCAAGAGCACGGGGACCAAACTCCATTCTTCCCTGATACCATCCTATGATCTTATCTTGCGCAAGTATCTCCGCCGTTTCTTCAGCGGTATCGATCATCTTCCGGTAGGGCACTTTCGCCCATTTAAGAAAATGTTCAATTTCCGCATCCGTATATCCGGGCCCCCAATACACATGGTCCATAACAAAATCTTTTTTCCGGCTGTTACGCTCTCTCGCATCAACCCATTCGGCAGCGCCCAATGCGGTGCCTGAATCACCGGCCGCAGGCTGCACCCAAACGTTTTTGAAAGGGCTTTTATCCCGGATCCTCGCGTTTAACACACAATTAAGTGCAACGCCTCCCGCCAAACAGAGATTTTCTTCCCTGGTTTCCTGATAGAACCAGTCTGCCAGCTCAAGCACCGTCTCTTCCAATACATGCTGAAGTGAATGCGCTATATTAAAATGATGGGAAGTGAACTCTTCATGTCTTAATCGTGCGGGACCAAACCGCTCCTCCAAACGTTCATCACGGATGATATACTGCCCGCCATCACTTATGCTGATCATTTCCCTGAAGTCCCTGACGAATTCAGGCTTCCCATAAGAGGCAAGTGCCATCACTTTATATTCGTCTGATGAATGCAAGAAACCCAAATAAGTAGTAAGCCGCTCATAAAGGAGGCCGAGGGAATGCGGCATCTTCACCTCACCAATGCGATGTATACCATTGCCGGCACCCACGTTATAGGTTGTAGTCGCAAGCTCTCCCCTGCCGTCGAGGGTCATGACCGCTGCATTTGTAAATGGAGAAGGCAGAAAAGCACTTGCAGCATGCGATATGTGATGCTCCACAAAATGCCACTTAAAGTCGTTTAATGTCGCTCCCTTGAATCTTCGCTGCAAGTGGTGCGGATAACCATCTACCAGCTGGGAGGGGGCATTTAAAACTGACGAAATAAATAATGGATCCCAGGGGCTTAGCCAGTCGGAGTGATATTTTATTGCCGGATTGAAAGGAATTTCAATAGTAGGTTTTTGGGCATATTGCTCGGGAATCAAAATGCTTGGATCAAATGAATAGGCAATGTGGTCCACATCGCTCAAATGAATATCGGCTACTTTCAAACAATAATCAATAGCATGAAAGGGAAGTTCCCAGGTCGAGAATGGCACAGGTCTCTTGCCATGTTTTATATGTGTAAAGCGCTCCTCTTCTGCCGCGGCAAGTAACTGACCATCTTGGATAATGCAAGCCGCGGAGTCGTGAAAAACGGCGTTAATACCTAATACGTACATAGATTTATAAAAGCAAAGCGTTGAATTGATGCATGAATGCACGGAGATAGATAAGGCTTAAAAAAACCGGAGCCTGCTAATGACTAACAGGCCCTGGCCATTTAAAATTAGTCGTGTCCTTCAGTCTTTACAATCTTATTGTAAATTCCCAGCAGAAGAAATGGTGCGGCCCATTGACCTACAAATAATGCGGTATGCTTTCTGTTTAAGCATTTCAGTGTGAGGGATACTCCCATAGAAGCAAGAGCAGCCCACAAAAATACATCTGATGGAATCTTCGCTGTCTGTTCTTCAATTACCCTTGCAATGGGCCCTTCTTTGTGTGTTGGATTTACGTTTTCTAACATGGCATGTTTTATTTAGATGTAAAGAACTAACAGTCTATCAGGGCTTTTGTTGAAATTTAATTTACTTTCCTGTCTCCATATGCGGAGCATCTACAGGCTTCGATTCCGGAGAGCCCTTCTGCCGCAAATAGATGGTGAGTATAACGATAGACGCCACAGATAAAAATTCACTTTGCCAGTTTTGGAAGGTCTCGAACCAGAATGTAGATCCCCCCAGATAGGAAATTATATCTACTCGTCCTTTGCGCTCCAACGCCTGTTCAACATTGAAATCCTGCCAGCTCCCATAAAGATGCAGGAGCCAGCTTCCCAGGAACAACGCAAAAAAAGCCAGAGACAGTGAATTGCTGTAAAGTTTCAAAATCCAGCCTCCTCTGCGCACTGGCCAGGGGGCATTAGCCGACGGCTCTGGCTCTCTGTCTACTTCTTCCTTTCCTTCAAGATGTTTAGATTCTGCAGAACCCTGTTGACGCAAACCTATCGTTAACACAACATACAGCGCCATCTGCAAGAACTCACTCTGAAAGTTCTCGAACGTGGCGGAAATAAAGTGTCCGGATCTCAAATAATCAGATAGTAGGAGCAGCTCCGCCCCTCCATCCTCGAGTTCTTGATTATGCTCCTTCCACCCTGTCCAGGCCTGTGCCAGCCAGGTGAAAACAAAGAGAGACAGGAAGGCTATCGATAAGCCGTTCCTGTACAGGAAAGTAGTCTGTTTCATAGCGGATATCTAAAAGATGTAGTCAGGATTCTCTCGTGAAAATCTTAAGACCGTGACCCCAAGCGGGGGTACCGTTATAGACAAGGAATGTGTAAACCCGTGGACACATACCGGAAATGCTTCAATCTCACCCGGGTTTAATACATCGCTACCTCCGTATTTCAGGTTGTCCGAATTTAATATCTCAGTATAGAACCCCGGTGCGGAAACTCCTACCCTATAATTATGACGCACTGCAGGAGTGAAATTGGCAACAAACAAAAGCTCATCACCAGCTGCTTCACCTTTGCGCATCCAGCTTAGAATGCAATGGTCTGCATCACAACAGTCGATCCAGCGAAAGCCGTCCGGACTAAAATTCAACTCATACATAGCCGGAGCTTTGTACAATTCGTTAAGGTCTTTAAGTAAATGCTGCACCCCGTTGTTCAGCGGATGATAATTTTCATGCCAGTCCAAACTGTAATCGTGCTGCCACTCATGCGCCTGTGCGAACTCGCCTCCCATAAAGATCAGCTTCGCACCCGGATGTCCGTACATGTAAGCATATAATAGTCGAAGGTTAGCCGCTTTCTGCCAGGCATCTCCCGGCATCTTATTGATCAGCGACGCTTTGCCGTGTACTACCTCATCGTGCGACAAGGGCAAGCAGAACTTTTCGGAGAAAGCATATACCAGACTAAAAGTCAGCTGACCGTGGTGATAACGCCGGTAGATAGGATCCTTCTGGAAGTAATTCAAAGAATCGTGCATCCACCCCATCATCCACTTCATGTCGAAGCCAAGTCCTCCATGCTGTACCGGGTGAGTCACCCCCGGCCAGGAGGTCGACTCCTCAGCGATAGTAAGAACGTCGGGGAAAAAACCATGCACCGCCTCGTTAAACTCCTGAAGGAAGCTGATTGCCTCCAGATTCTCTCTTCCCCCATGAATGTTTGGTATCCATTCGCCCTCGTTTCTCGAATAGTCAAGATACAGCATAGACGCCACAGCATCTACGCGCAGCCCGTCAATATGAAACTTGTCAAGCCAGTAAAAGGCATTCGAAATCAAAAATTCCCTCACCTCGTTTCGCTCAAGATTGAATATATTACTTTTCCAATCCGGATGGAAGCCCTTTCTGGGGTCTGCATATTCATACAAATGCGTTCCGTCAAAATAGCCCAGGCCGTGTTCATCCACGGGAAAGTGAGATGGCACCCAGTCGAGGATCACACCGATACCTGCCAGGTGCAACTGATCAACCAGATACATAAAATCTTCCGGTGTGCCAAACCGGCTTGATGGTGCAAAATAGCCGGTCACCTGATATCCCCATGAACCAAAAAAAGGATGTTCCATTACCGGCATAAACTCCACGTGAGTGAAACCCATATAGACACAGTACGTCGGCAGCTGTTCGGCAATCTCCCGGTAGCTGAGAAAACTGCCATCCTCCCCATTCTTTCTCCAGGAGCCTATATGCATCTCATACACGGAGATGGGCTTCTTCAGCGGATTCTCCCGTTGTCTGGACTGCAACCATTCAGAATCACCCCAGGTGTAATTGCAATCCCAGACCACCGAGGCGGTCTGCGGTGGTGTTTCCCAATGGAAGGCGTAGGGGTCTCCTTTCTCTACACGATATCCGTTAGGTCCTTCTATGTAATATTTGAAATACTCCGCATGACCTACACTAGGTATGAACACCTCCCAAATACCAGATCCATCCCATCTGACATTCATAGGATGGCCCTGTTTGTTCCAGGAATTAAAGTTCCCAATTACCGAAACGTATTTAGCGTTAGGTGCCCAAACGGCGAAGTAGGTACCCTCGGTATCCTGAAGGTTCACACAATGCGCTCCTAATTTATTGTACAAATGATAGTGCTTACCTGCCTTGAAAAGAGCTATATCAAAATCGGTAAATAAAGAAAAACCCATGTTCGTAAGATTACCTGACATGTTCATTCTGATTAATTTTAGTTTGATGAGCACGGTAGTTGTTCATAATAGACTTAATTCCGCGCATCGGCACCAGCACCCAGTCTGGCCGGTTATTTAATTCATAATTCAGCTCATAAATAGCTTTCTGCAAAAGAAATGTCTGTAGAAGAATCCCCAGGTCCTCTTTTTCTTTAGGGATAAAGCGGGCGCCTTTTACACGCTCAAGGTAAGCACTCATAAAGAAGCCGCTCATATAATGATACCATTGCTCCGCATAGGGAAGTAGCTTATTAATGTCTTCATCCCTTATAAGATTGTCCAGGAACAGACTTCCATAAGCGGCATAATGAAGTGATTCAATCATACCAGCAACATCTCTGAGCGGTGAGTACTTTAACCGGCGCTCACTGTAGCTTTTTGCAGGCTCTCCTTCGAAGTCAAGAATTATAAAATCCTTGCCTGTGAACAGAACCTGGCCAAGGTGGTAATCGCCGTGTATTCTTATCTTAGTTACGTCAATCTTCCTTCTGTATATCAGCTTAAGAACCGAAAGAATCTCATCCTTCATACCCAGAAGTTCTGAGGCCTCATTCCTGTATTTCTCCGGAAGCTTCTTCAGGTTTTTCTGCAAGCTCTGAAAAGTTACTCTCACCAGCGACTGCAATGACGAGAAAAGCGACCGCTGATAATGCAGCGAGTACTCTTCCGACTTAAAGGCTTCAAGCTTTTCGCCTGAGGCAAGCGCCAGATGCATTTCAGCCGTCCGGATCCCGAGTAAGCGCACGTTATCAGAAACACGTCCGTCCAGCAGCGCTTTTATATCCTCAGGAACATCCTCATATATCGTCGGATTCAACAAGTTGCCTTTTACTTCCTGGGTGATTGTTCCCATGTTCTGGTTAGACAGGATACTGTCATTAAAGTCGTTCAGTCGATCAAGCATATAAGCCCATCCATCACTGTTGCTTTGAACCATCTCCTGCATCATTGCCAGAACCATAGTACCTTTTTTGAACTTCCACTCTAATGAACCCACAAAGGCAGGAATATACTTAAACTTCGCGTGTTTGGTCAGATAATGCGTAACCTCCATGTCGGCATTGATTGCCAGGTCTACCTTACGGTAAAACTTCATAAAGTAACAATTATCGTAGGTCAGTGATGTGTTACTCTGCTCGGCTGATAGCACTCTGGGCTTTATCTTGTCGTGACCCGTCACATACTTCTTCAGATCCCGGCTCCCGTTAAAAGTAAGCTCCCCGTTCTTAAGCGTGACATCCTGATTATTACCCATCCGCCTGATCAACACGTCCTGGAGATCAAAGCCATACAAGGCATCGTACAAGACCGCATCTTCGCCCCCTACCTGAATTGCGGAAATCACAGATTGTGGGCAACTTTCCTGTATCTTGTACGAAAACTGTCCTTTGCCTAAAGTCACTGGCAGCTGATACAGATCAGGCAGACCGTTTTGATAAGACACTTCTATGAGCAAGAAAATCGCTGAGTTATCCGCCAGCGGTACAGTCGCATGGTCAATGATCTCAATCCGCTCAATTCCCCGGCCTTTGCCTCCGAACCAACGCATGCGCATCATGTAGTCAGGCAGCACTTTTGATTCAAGAAACTCCAGATTCTGCGGCTCAGTAAGCTCTTTCCACTTACCTATTTTGAGCATTTCAGATGGCCTGGTATTCGCTAGCTCAACTCGCTCATCCTGTAGAACGAAGCACTGACAAGAATGCGGACTCAGCATAAAAACATAAGGCTGCTCCAGCTTCACCACCGGAAAACGGTTGTGGCTGAAGACCTCCATAGGTACATGTCCCGCATAGTCATCCAGGTCAAGTTCCGCAGACTGGATAAAACGCGACAAGTTTGCCACCACCAATATCTTCTGATCCTCGTAACAGCGTGTAAAAGCCAGTACCTTGGAGTTTTCAGAATGAATAAATTTCATATCGCCCCGGCTCAGCGCTTTATACTTCTTTCGCATACTGATAACACGCTTTGTCCACCATAACAGGGAGGATGTGTTGGTGCGCTGAAGCTCAACATTTACAGATGAATAGTGATATTGCGGATCCAGAATCATCGGCAGATAAAGCTGCTGGGGGTTAGCCGTCGAGAAGCCACCATTCCTGTCTGCGTCCCATTGCATCGGCGTACGCACGCCGTCGCGGTCGCCCAGATAAAAGTTATCGCCCATCCCGATCTCATCGCCATAGTATAACACCGGTGTACCCGGAAGCGTGAATAGCAGTGAATTTAACAATTCGATCTTATTACGGTTATTTTCAAGTAACGGGGCCAGACGATGCCTTATACCCAGATTTATACGTGCCTTCGGATCTTTAACGTACGTTTTATACATGTAATCCCGTTCTTCATCAGTAACCATTTCCAAAGTAAGCTCGTCGTGGTTTCTCAGAAAGATAGCCCATTGACAAGTCTCAGGAATCTCAGGTGTCTGATCAAAGATATCTGTTATCGGATAGCGGTCTTCCATTTGTACTGACATGAACATGCGTGGCATTACAGGGAAGTGATAGTTCATCTGGCATTCATCGCCGTTTCCGAAATAGGATGCCGAATCCTCTGGCCACATATTAGCCTCTGCAAGCAATAGCGTCCCGGGATAACGCTCATCCACATAACTCCGCAGTTTCTTGAGAAATGCATGCGTCTCCGGAAGATTTTCACAATTCGTTCCGTCCCGTTCGAAAAGGTAAGGCACCGCATCAAGCCTGAAACCATCAACCCCCATCTTACACCAGTAATCCATCATCTTAAACACCTCTTCCTGCACCGCGGGATTATCGTAATTAAGATCGGGCTGGTGAAAGAAGAAGCGATGCCAGTAATATTGCTGCGCCACCGGATCCCATGACCAGTTGGATGCCTCAAAGTCCTGAAATATGATTCTGGCGTCTTTGTACTGGGTCGGGTCGTCTGTCCACACATAGTACTCTCTATGAGGAGAACCTTTCGGGGCCTTGCGGGCCCGCTTAAACCAGGGATGCTGGTCAGATGTATGATTGATAACTAATTCGGTTATTACTTTCAGGTTCCTTTTATGCGCCTCTTTCAAAAGTAACCTAAACTCCCTGATTGTGCCATAAGAGGGATTTATGTTATAGTAATCAGCAATATCGTACCCGTCGTCGCGGAGCGGTGAAGGGTAGAATGGCAAGAGCCAAATAGCCGTCACTCCGAGATCCTGGAGGTAGTCGAGCTTCTGCATAAGCCCCTGGAAATCCCCTATACCATCTGAGTTGCCATCGGCAAAAGCTTTAATGTGTAATTCATATATCACTGCATCCTTGTACCAGTGCAGCTTATCATCCAGTTTTGTTGTCTTCTCGGGCATGTCTTAAAGGTTAGATTATGGGTTCGATAGTAAAGATGTGTGCGGGCATTTCATAAGGATCCAGCTGAACATAGTTCCATTCTTCATGCCATACATAAGTGCTGCCGCTCAACAGATCTCTGAGCTTGTATCCTTGCCCTGGTTCTATTTCTAGCTCCCTGAGCGGCAGGCGAACGTGAGCTCCCTGAAGATGACGAACATCCAGGTTCACGACCACTGCAATGCGGTTGTTTGTGTCGGGGTCGTTCTTAACATAACACAGGATCTGGTCACTGGTCGTTTCGGCAAAAACGATGTTCCATGTGGTCTGTAAGGCACTGTTCTGCTGCCGGATCCTGTTAACACGAACAATAATCTCTTTTATACGGGTATATTTATTCCAATCCCAGTTTTTAAGCTCGTACTTCTCATTATGGGTATACTCTTCCTTTCCAGGATGCGGGGTATTGATACCGAACTCATAGACCGGACCGTAGATTCCATAACTGGAAGACAATGTTGCCGCCAGTATAAGACGCATGATATGGGCGTTTTCTCCTCCCGAAGAAAGCGCCGGCGGAAGAATATCTGGAGTATTGGGCCAAAAGTTCGGCCGGAAGTAATAGCGCATGGGCGAGCGCGTAAGCTCGTTCATGTATTCCTCAATCTCTGTTTTCGTGTTTCTCCATGTAAAGTAGGTATATGACTGGTTGAAACCAACTTTGCCCAAACGCTCCATAAGCCTCGGCCGGGTAAATGCTTCTGCAAGAAAGATGATTTCAGGATGTATCCGACGAACCTCCCTGATCATCCACTCCCAAAACGGAAATGCTTTCGTATGCGGATTATCTATCCTGAAAACCGTAATGCCCTTATCAATCCAGTAATCGATAACACTTTTCAGCTCCTGCCACAAATTCTCCCAGTCCTCTGTTTCGAAATTAATAGGTAATATATCTTCATACTTCTTCGGCGGGTTCTCCGCATACTGAACAGAACCGTCAGGCCGCCATTTGAACCATTGAGGGTGTTCCTTAACGTATGGGTGGTCGGGCGCGCATTGATAGGCAATATCCATGGCGATCTCCATGTTCTGGTTTTTCGCTTCCTGAATAAGTCCTCTGAAGTCGTCAAGCGTACCCAACTCCGGATGAATATCCTTATGCCCTCCGGTTCGATTACCAATCGCCCAAGGGGAACCTGGGTCACCCTCTACAGCCGTAAGAGAATTGTTCTTACCTTTGCGGTTCTTCTCGCCGATAGGGTGAATCGGCGGAAAATACAGCACATCAAATCCCATTTTTGCAACTCTCGGAAGCAGGCGTTTCACATCATTAAAAGTTCCGTGTGCACCTTCAGTCGTCGCTGCAGAACGTGGAAACAGCTCGTACCAGGTACTGTATGCTGCCCTCTTTCGCTCTGTTTCAATCTTCAGTTCAGAAGAAATCGTAATGAGTTTTTTGTCTTTATACTGCCGCACTATCTGATATACATCATCTAGCAGGGCAAGCTCAACCGCATCTTCAACATTCGCTGTTTTTTTCAGTGTCCTCACCCAGGAGTTCAGTAGCTTTTTATGATGTGAAGAAGCTTTGGCTGATGCCTGGGCCAGCAGGTCTGCCCCAATGAGCAGCTCAACTTTAAGATCCTGACCGGCATCATACTTTTTTTTCAGCCCCTTCCTCCATGTTTCATAATGATCGACCCAGCCCTGAATAATGCAACGATAATTCCCGACTTTTTCAGTTTTCAGCCGATAGCTCCATCGGTCATTAAATGACGGTTCCATAAAGTACTCCCGCCATTCCGATGTGCCGGGATACTGAATGAGTACACTAGCGTCGATTTCGTCATGCCCGTCACTAAATACATCAGCAGAGATAATCACATATTCACCTTCCGATGATTTTGCCGGGTAACGCCCCTCCTCAACTATCGGAGATATGTTGCTGATCACAACTCTGTTTCTTCCATTCAAATCAATCATGCAATTTGTTGTTTGTTAAATCATTTACAGACAGTCTAATTTTGAGCAACGGAAACGCCCTGAATGAAACCGAATTCCCGCCGGAACAATGGAGAGTTATGTCTTCATTTAGGTGTATGCACTACAACAACGCATTTAAATTTAATGTTTGAAGAGAGGAGGAATTGTTCAGCATGAGGCATTGAGGCAAATCCAAAACCACGGATGGCAAGTTCAATCAATTCTAAATCAACCACTAACACAGAATACTCTTCGATATGGCACAGTTTTAGATACAATCATATTATCTACTACATTAATCTCTACTACTATGAAACAGTTCCTCGTTCCAATTTCAGCTATTGTGTTTGTGGCACTCATATCGCTAAGTGCCTCCGGAAGCCGCGTCCTGCTGAGCCAGGGTCATGTTGCTCAGGACACCATAGACACCATGGTGAATCCCGTTCCAACGCCGGCTCCGCAACCACTTCCCAGTGATTCAACGCCCAGTCCGCACCCGTCACCAACCCCGCTAGATCCAAGACCAGCTGAACCAGCTCCGCAATCCGCTCCACCGGCTCCTCCGCGTAACCCAGCTGATCCGAGGCCTTAAAGCTGTGGTATGAATATATCTAGTCCTAAAATATCCGCGAATGTCCAGCTCACCACCATAAAAAAAGGTCGCCCTTTGGAGGCGACCTTTTTTAACGATCTATTGAAACAATATTAATTGTAACCGGGATTCTGTCCGAACTCCGCTCCGTTGAGCAGAGAATTCAGTTCTTCTTGTCTGATCGGGCGAAGGATATGGAAGTTTTGCACTTGGGTGATATCCGGATTCTTTGCTTTAATATAAGCAGCGAAGGCATCACCATTGGTTCCACTACCCAGCATACGCTTCAGGTCAAACCATCTCATATGTTCGCCAGCCAGCTCCCGCGCTCTTTCATCAAGAATGAATGCTGCATTGATATCCGAAGCTGTCACCAACATTTGAGCGGTCATATCCGTAGGAGTCTTTTGGGCTGCACGAGAACGCAGTACATTGATCATATCTGCTGCCGCACCGTTGTTACCCAACTGCATTTCAGCTTCCGCTGAAATAAGATACATTTCGGCCAGGCGCATCACGATAACATCTTTATACCCCGGCTGCGCATTAGCATCTGTCCGGTCAGGATCCATGAACTTCTTCATGTTTACATAGTTTCTGCCGTTTATGATGGTGCCATTTGCATTATAAATGTCGTTTCTATCATAAATAACATAAGGCTTGCTGGCTTTGCCAGCTATCACATTCTTCGTAGCTACCATTGCGGTATCGCCAACATTGATCTTTGTTCCTACAAGACTCGGATCTTTGCCGTAAGTGGCTACATCTGATACAGTCCATGTATATGCCGTATTAGCAATCCACACTTCCTGGAATGTCGTATTGTAGCGGGCATCCTTTGTTGCATCAAATAAATCTAACAGATGCAAGGAGGACATCAGACGACGGCTGCTTTCATAACCATTTGCTAGATCTCTTACCAGACCGGGCTTGCCATTATACGGCGCCTGAAATACCTGATAGAGACGGTTACCATTATTGTCGTAATTCAATCCAAAATCCGTTGCATTGCTGATGATATAAAGAGCTTCCTTGTTGTTCTTATTATTAGAAGGCTTCCATAGGTCAGCGTAGCTGGACCATAAATCAACTCCAAATTCACCCTTCCTGCTAATCACCTCATTGGCTATATCACGTGCTTTGGCAAAGTATTGCTCACGCTCTGCGCCCTGAGCGTAATATGCTCTGGACAGGTACGCACGAGCTAGGAATCCTAATGCAGACTTCTTGCTGGCTCGGCTGTACTCATTTCCCCAAGCCTGTTGCAGCGGAAGATTCTCTGCTGCGAACTGAAGGTCAGATATAATAAGTTCATAGAACTCTTCTACAGAGCTGCGGGTTGCCGTTAGAGAATTACTAGGATCCGTAGTTTCTACTGTCTTTAACATCACGCCTCCCCATGTTTCAACAACATGCCAGTAATAAAAGGCACGCATGAATCTCAGCTCGGCAAGGCGTTTGTTCTTTTCTGCCTCATTGGTAAAACCGGCCTGATCAATGCGGTTGATCCCGGCATTACATTGATTAATACCTTTCCAGAAGCGGGTCCAGGCTGCTCTGTTCGGATTACCGGTAGAGGGACCTAATCCAGAGTAGTAAGTGAGTTGATTCGCGTAGCTGTCCTTATCTCTGTTGTACCAGAGGTCAGAGCCGGCTTCCGACATAAAAATCCCGTCTTCTTTACCATACCAGGCGCGCTGCTCGGCATAGGCCGAGTTAACAACAGTAACAAACCCTTCAGGAGTTGACCATACCGCTTCAGCCGTAGCTCCGGATGGATTATATTCTTCAAGATCGTTGCAGGAAAATAGTGTTACACTTACCACCCCCGCTATCGCTATATTTCTCAGTTTCATATCTGTCTTATAAATCTAGGTTAATACCAAAAACAAACTGTCTTCCCAAAGGATTGGATTCACTTCCGCCTCTTTCCGGATCATAGTCTTTCACCATGTCACTCTTCGCTATAGTTAACACGTTAGAAGCCGTAGCGTATACACGGAGCTTATTCAGCATTAACCTTTTAGCTACGCTCGCTGGAAACGTATAACCAAGTGTGACGTTTCTTAATTTGAAATAAGACCCATCGATAAATGTAAGACTTTGATATCCTGCATAGTTGCTTAACGTGGATCCCTTTTTCGGACGTGGGAAATCGTTTGTTGGATTTTCAGGTGTCCAGTAGTCGATAATGTCTGGTCCGTTTGCTGTTCCGGCAGGGTTATACCGACCAAGGAACTGTGCGTCCATCATTTGACCATATCTGGCAACAGCAAATACATTCAAATCAAAAGCTTTATAGCTAAACGTGTTTTGTAAACCGGCAACCCATTTTGGTACTGTTGATCCAATGTACTCACGGTCAGCATCAGCTGTAATAACTCCGTCGCCATTCAAATCAGCCAATTTAATATCTCCGGGCTGGAAAGCAACGTTATTGAATTTAAGCTTAGCAGCTTCTTCGGCTTCATCTGTCTGCCAGATACCTAACTTCCGGTAAGTATAGAAGGACTTGATTGGTTTCCCTAATAAAAGTGAATTACGTTCAGGATCCCTTGCATCAATGATATCCTTACCGTCAATTAATTTGGAAATCTCTTCCTTGTTTTTGGAGAAGGTTAATGTTGAAGACCACCGGAAATTGTTGTTCTTGATGTTCTGAGACGTGATGCCTAACTCAATACCCTTATTCATGGTTTCGCCAATATTTTCGTACACATCGGTAACCCCTGATGACAGAGGAAGCGTGCGCAGGAGTAGAATATCAGATGTTACGGTTTTGTAGTAGTCAGCGGTTACTGAAACCCTACCATTCCATAAGCCCATATCCAATCCTATATTTGTCGTTGCTGACTTCTCCCATCCTAAAGTGGTATTTCCTGCGGTTGCAGCGAAGGTATATATCGGCGCGCCGACATTTCCAAAGCTCATCCGGGTACTTGGATCTACCACACTCTGCGTTCCGTAGGGTTCGATCGAGTAATTCCCCGAAACACCATAGCTGGCGCGCAATTTCAGGTTAGTGATTGCACGAACATCTTTCAGAAATGCTTCGTCACTCACGTTCCAGCCCAGGGCCAAAGAAGGGAAAAAGTCCCATTGATTGCCTTTGGTCAATCGGGAAGATCCGTCATAACGACCTGAGGCTGCCAACAGATATTTTCCTTTATAACTGTAGTTCAGCCTACCTGCATAGGCCATGTTCTTACTCCCTGTAAATGGAGAACGGATGTTCCTTACAGCCGATGTTGATGTGGAGTTAAGACCGTAAAACAACTGAGACGCTAATAGTTGTCCAACACCGTCTGCGTAAGTGTATTCCGAATCATCCTGGATATAACTGGTTATTCCTGTCACAGTGAATGAGTGATCGTCTACTTCCTTCGCATAAGTTAGGATATTATCCCAGTTTAAGTACCGGTTTAACCCGGTTTGAGATGACGCAAAAGATGTCCTGATATCTGCGCGTTGCAGGGATTGGGCGTCATTATAAATCCCTATCCGGGATGAAGTAATATTGGTTCCCAGATTCGTACGAAAGGAAAGACCTTTGATAGGTGTCAACTCCAAAAATCCATTAACCATCGTATTCATCCGCAAGGTATTGTTGCGCGCGATATGCTCGTTTTTCTCATCTGCCAACGGGCTTATACGTGTTCTGTCCGAGGCGATAGGGAAGGTAACAACGTTTCCATTCTCATCAAATGGCACACCCAGCGGACTAGTGGTCAACGCACGACCCATGGGGTCCACACGGCTATTCTGTTTTGAATAGGTGGCCTGCGTTAAAAATCCAGCTTTCGCCCAGTTGTTGATCTTTTGATCAATGTTAAACCTGCCGCTATAACGAATATAGTTGTCATTTCTTAGCATTCCGTCTTCCTGAAAGATACCGCCGGAAGCAAACACTTTCGTTTTATCCGTACCTCCGTTAAGAGAAAGCGCATGGCTCTGCTGGTTACCCGTTTGCATGAGTAAATCTGTCCAGTTTACCCATTGACCTGCCTGAACAGCATCCCACTCGCCGTTTTGCTCAGAGAAGATAAATGCATCGTCAGCCGGACTATTCCACTCTCCTGTGGTTCTATAAGCTTCTCTCCGAAGGTTGATATAATCGTCCTGAGTTCTTGCATTGGGGTACATATAGTTATTTACACCGTAATAGCCATCGTATGCAACTTTAGTTTTACCCTCAACTCCTTTTTTGGTAGTCACAATAATAACACCATTTGCTCCCTGCGCTCCATAAATCGCGGTCGAAGAGGCATCTTTTAACACTTCGATCGACTCAATATCGTTAGGGTTCAGATCTGAAATGTTACCTCCCTGATATCCGTCTATAATGGTTAACGGGTTATTTTGAGCACCATTAATGGTTCTGGTACCGCGAATAACGATATTGGTACCACCACCTGCTGCTCCGGAACTCCTGGTAATATCAGCACCGGCGATTTTTCCCTGAATGGCTTCAGCGGCATTATGCGTAGGAACCCGGGTGATATCTTCAGACTTGACAGAAGCTACAGATCCCGTCAGATCTCGTTTCTTTATCGTTCCGTAACCAATTACTACCACCTCATCAAGAACCGAATCATCGCTGTCAAGCGTAATTGTCACGTTCTTTTGTCCGCTGTTTACAACAACTTCTTTGGTCTTAAAACCAACATATTTCACTACGAGAGTTACAGATGCCCCATCCGTAACGTTCAATGTGAATTTACCATCTATATCTGTCGAAGCGCCCTGAGTGGTACCCTTAATGAGTACAGAGGCGCCTGGCAATGGCTCACCATCAGCGGCAATAACAGTCCCCGTCACAGGTGCAGCGGATAAAGACATAAATTCGGTAGAAATAAACGGATGATCAACTGCACGTGCCTGAATCACCCCGGCAAGCATCAGCACAACGATCATCTTCCATGTCCTGAAGACGTTCCGGAAAGTAAACCTCCCGGATGCTACACTTTCGAATAAATAAATCATAATAATGGTTAATATAGTATAACAAAATCCCTGTACCCCTCAATGCAGTTAGATCTTTCTAATAACTAAAATGGCCAAATGCTATTTAATGGAATTAAGGCTCTATAATAGAGCAAAGATACAACGCTCTTAAGAATTACGATTATAGGATCTATTCATAAGTATGTATCATTTTAGCTAAAAAAGAAAAGGCAGATGGAAGACTCCACCTGCCACGGATGCTGAAATTACTTGTGATTCAGTACTTCGACGCTCATTTTGTCAAAGATTATCTCCCTGGAGGCGTCCAAACGGATTTCAGGATCCTTTGACTGAACACTTACATTCTTAATGAGAATATTTTCCGCATCATGGATAGTGATTAACTTATCTGACTTCACCGATATATTTTCCAGCGTCACATTACTAAGCGGCGATTCAGGAATGCTGTTAATTTTAATAAACTGAGAAGACCTTTCAACGATGATATCCTTTATGGAAATATTGCGGAACGCTGGTGTAAGCTCATTCACTTCCCTCAAAGGGAACCGGCTGGCCAGCTCTCCCATATGCATGGCGCTTCCGAGCATGTCCCAATTAAAAGCGGTATGTTCCAGGTTCATTCTGATTCGTTCATAAAATATATTCTCACCGCCTCCCCCACGATTTCTGCGTGTTTTGAAACGGATACCAACTCCCGTCTCGTCAAATACACAGTCGTGAACATATAAGTTCCGTATCATACCGGCCGTCTCACTGCCGCAGGTAATTCCCCCATGCCCCTTTTGAGCCAGACTATAGCGTATGACCACATTTTCCGTAGGCTTGTTCACACGGAGACCGTCTTTACTTCTGCCGGCCTTTATAGTAAAACAGTCGTCACCCGAAGCAAGCGTACAGTATTCTATCAGCACATTTCTCGACGACTCTACGTCAATCCCATCCCCTCTCGGGATACCAACTGAATTTACCGTAACTCCACGAATGATCACCCCGTCACAGTAGACAGGCACAATATTCCAGAACGCGGTATTTTCAAGAGAGATTCCTTCGATAAACACATCTTTACAGTTTATAGGAGAGATAAACATCGGAAGAAAAATAAATTCGCCGTTATATCCTTCGTATACACGTTCGGATACTGGCTTATCCCAAGGAACTACATTTTCGATTACATCAACTTCCATTACCTGCTTTCGCACGGAGCCTTCTCCCGGGCCTACTAATTTACCACTTCCTGTAACTGCGATATTCGTCTGACCATTTGCGTAGATACATGCACCTAACGACATCAGCTCAATCCCTTCATTACGCGTGTAAACAGCAGGTCGGTAATCTTCGATCTCCGAACTGAAATGCAGCTCTGCTCCTTGCTCCAGATGAAGGTTTACATTACTCTTCAACGATATGCGTCCTGTCTTCCAGATTCCTTTCGGAACCACTGCGACACCTCCGCCCTGTTTATTAAGTTTATCAATGGCAGACTGAATTGCTTTGGTAGACATCTTATTACGCTTCGCACCCGTACTGGTAATTTTTAATGTGCGCGAAGGGAAGACCGGTCTCTTGAATTGCTGCATAGGAAACGGCGCTGTTACAGGCGCGATATCGTGAGGCATATTTAAAGCGCCGACCTGCGATTTATAAGGTATTGATGTTAGTCGTTCCGGAATTGCTTGAGCGAATACCAAACAGCTGAATGCCATTTGAAGAGCTATAAAAATGTAACGTTTCATTTAAAATAAGTGTGTTGGTTCGCTGCAAAAGTACCCATTCAATGGAACTTTCCTCAAAATCATTTGATACATGGGCCAACTTTAGGGTTTGGGGGAAAAACAAACCACCATGATAAAGATGCTCTTCATACACTACTTTCGCACAAAAAGGGATGTAAAACAAAAGAGCCGCACAAATACCGTGCGGCTCTTTTATAAAGCATTTGTACAAGATTACTTAATTTGAATTTGCCTTGCAACAGGCTTCGCTTGTTCCTTTTTTGCTACGCGTATAGATAGAACGCCTTGCGTATATTCTGCCTCAATCGCCGAGTTGTCTGCACTTTCTGGCAGCGCAAATGCACGGGAAAATGAATGATAGCTGAATTCACGCTTACTGTAGCGCTTGCCGTCATTTTTATCCTCTGAGGCATGATCCACAGCGACGGTAAGTATATTCTTGTCAAGCTCAATTTTAAAATCTTCTTTCTTCAGCCCCGGAGCGGCAAGATCAATATGGTATTGGTTTTTATTCTCACTGATGTTCACCGCAGGGACCTTAGACACTACCCCAGCTGTCAGCGAATCATTGAAAACTGGTTCAAACAGTCCATGAAAAGCTTGTGACAAATGGGGTCTCTTTGTTTGATTAAATGTTATTAGTGACATTTTCTTTTCCTCCTTGTGTTTACGTCTTACTTGTTGACAAAGCACGTTTCAAAATAAATGCCAGTCGTAGAAAGCTGGTGAGCATGTGCCGCAAACCAGAACCCTTACTGTCATATCTTCAGTTAACCGAATAAAAAAATGCCAATATGGCAACTAATAGGCCTTTTCCTCTTTTTTAAAGGTATTAATAATGGTCAGGAGTACTAGCTTTACGTCTAAAGAGAGTCGCCAGCTTTCCATATACATCAGATCATACTCAACACGTTTTCGCATTAACTCCGGATCTTCCGTTTCTCCCCGAAATCCATTTACCTGGGCGAGGCCACTGATTCCAGGCTTAAGAAATTGGCGAACCATGTACTGATCTATAATGGCGCTATACTGTTCTGTATGCTTAAGCATATGCGGACGGGGACCTATGACACTCATATTTCCGATTAAAACATTAAAGAACTGGGGAAGCTCATCAATACTGGTCCGTCTCATAAATTTCCCGATCGGGGTGATACGATCGTCGTTCCTGGTCGCCTGTCTTTCATGACTATCATCGTTCACCCGCATACTCCTGAATTTATAGCAATAGAATGGCTCATTATTCCTTCCGCTCCTTAATTGTTTAAAGAACACCGGACCCCTGCTCTGAACCTTTATGATAACCGCTAGTATAGGTACCAGCCAGCTTAACAGAAAACAGACAACCAGGCTACTGAAGACCAGATCAAAAACGCGCTTCTTGAACCGGTTCTGTATGCTTTCAAGCGGCTCGTGCCGTAAGCTAATGACAGTAAACTGCCCCATATGTTCTGTGCTGTAAGGCATAGACAAATCTCCAACAAGATCAGGTACAATATTTAAACGCACACAAGCCCGCTCCGCCTCTTCGTCAAGCGCTTGTCCGTACTTAAGGTTCTCGTAATTCAGAATAACATATATATCGTTTATGCCTTTGTTGGAGCATTCGCTAAAAATCCTCGATACTTCAGGAACAAGACGCCCTGTCTTAGAATCAAACAGGTCTGTATCACTATTAAACTTAAACCCCCTGAAGTGATAGTTCTGGTTCATCTCAAGATTGGAAGCCAGCCTTAAACCCATGCTGTTCTGGGGAATTATCAAGACAGGACGCCTGACGTTGAGATAACGAAACAACCCCAATTCAATGAAGGCTGCAGCGATCCGGCTGATAAAAAACATCAGTCCCAGGCTTAGGTAATACGTAATAATAAAATTATCGGAAACAACAGGCTTAAGCCCTGAGAAGAACAAGTAAAAGCCCATCAGGATAATGTGTCCGAAGTAAGCTTTTCCACATGATTTGAATACCGCACGAAGCGTTCCGAGCCTGTCTCGCCGATACATTCCGAAGAAACTCGACAAAGAAAGCCATACCAGGTTGTTGACAAGCACGATATTCCGGGCAGACGATTGAAACGTAGAGGCTTCCATCCCGAAGACCAGATACCACGCGAGAAAAAAAGCAAGATTGATAACCAGAAGATCTGTTATAATCAGGAGATAATGAAAAAGATACGAATAGCGAGTTTTCATTTAGTACTAAAGACCGAAAAAAAAGAAAAACAGCTTTTCCTACACCAAATATATCAATGTTAAGTTGAATTTGGACAAAATCGAGCCACTGTAAGCTGAGCTGCCCTGTTCCCTTTTTCCCGGTCTTTTGGCGTACCTGGGTAAGAATATGCTTCCAGTGGTTAGCAGGGCGGCTTTTCGCGATATTTGGGGGATAACGGGAACCCATTACCCCGCCCAAATATTTATTCAAAAATTACCGCTAATATCAGCAGCCGGATCAGATATTGCTCAATAGAACTTCTGTATCCCGCAAGCGAGCAAAATACTCCTTCTGCTCCTTCCTTAGCTGGTCAATGAGCCGGCCCTCAGGAAGAACCACGTCATCGTACGTGATCACCTGATCTTTCGGTATATCTTTTTTGAGGACGCACCCTTCGGCAACTCCCAGGGGCAAGAGGTCCCTGGCTTCGGTTATGTCTGCATTCTCGCATAAACCATAAGTCATATAATGTCCAATGCCGTCTATCACATCACCAGCCTTGAGGTCGGTCTTGGCAGTGGCTACCACCTCAACGCAAGGAGCCCCTAATGGTGATAATGCGGCATCGTGGAACAAGACCGCACGAGCAACCGTCAGCGGCACTTCAAAATGGCACAAATGATATGGAGTATAAAACAGGTAAAGCGGTCCTTCCCCCAATTTATAAAGATTGAGATAATGTTGTTGAGCCGGGTGGTCATGGGTCCCCAACACAAAAACGCCGGGGCCTGGTTCTGCCCCTACCACATAATCCACAATCCCTGGCCCTTCCAGCAGATCTTCAAGAGGGTAAGCGCTGAGCACCTCCTTTAAGGGCGTTCCCGAAGGTAAGCTCGGACCGTGCATGCCTCTCTTAGCGACGCGCATACCTGTTCCGTTCGCTACAATAGCTTGCTCAAATGAGATCTTACTTCCATCGGCAAAGGAAGCAACCATAGCTGGCTTTTGCCCCCACTTCCTTGCAAAGCCCTCCTGCGTCGTTGGGTTTCTATAGGGGTCATGAAGTCCTTTGATATTTCCACACAAAACCGGCTTCACGCCAATCGACTTAACAAAGCGGTAAAGATTCATCTCCACTCCAGGTTGGTCGCCGTCAACGTTTGTAAAAACAACACCTTCCTGATCTGCATATACTTTAAGGATCGGGCCCACTGTCCCGTCCACCTCAGCATCCATAAGAATAATGTGCTTTTTATTCCTGATCGCTCTTAAAGCAACTTTAGCACCGAACTCCACAGCTCCGGTCACTTCTATCACGGCGTCTATGCCTTCTGCTTCACAGATCAACATAGCGTCGTCCGTAATGCTGACCACGGAGTTCCGGATATTTGCTTCAAGCTCTTCCTTCGTCGATACGGTATCTATATCCGATATTCCTGCCTCCACATAAGCTCTTCTGGCGTTATCCACAGTTCTGTTCGCTATAGCTACAAGTACCATCCCCGGAACATATTGAGAGATCTGGAGAGCTATCCCTCTGCCCATAAATCCTGCACCTACCATACCGACCCTTACCGGCCTATTTTCCTCCTGGCGCTTCGCCAGGGCTTTATCTACTATTATCATAAACTTATTTTTGAAAATGAAGAAAAGATCTGATTTCTTTTACTACATGTTTTCCAAAGGAATATCTGAGAAAGGCCATGGCATGGTTTAACCGAAGATAAACGTCCATGTCTCTCCTTGATGATCTCTTTAGGGTGAGCAGGTTATTCATACAATAATGAAAGAGTGTATCCGGCGCGAAGTTTTCCTCCCAGATACGTCTGGCCAATTTCGCTTTCGCTTCCCATGAAACCTCTTCTTCTTCCAATATCCTGGGAATCTCATCTACGCTGCTTTCTGGTATGAATACCGAAAAATCTGACCAGGGTAGACCCGGAGGACTTACCCACTCATCTGAGATGATAACAGGAACCCGCCCCGCCTGCATCGTTTCAAAAAGCCTGATGGAAGAAGGCCCAAAACCTCTGGGACAAAGAACAAACTTACTATCGGAAAGCAAATTCGCATATTGCATCTTAGATGAAATCGGGTGGCTCCCGAAAGACTCGCCTTTACTGTCATCCAGATACCCTCTGGGATGAGTCAGTTTCATAATTTTCTTCCTTATTCCAGAGCTTAGGCTCCCCATAAAAGAGAAAAGATATTTCGGTTCTCTGTCGTCATCACAGCGAATAAACGAATTGGTAGTTTCAATGTAAGGCGTTGCTGCAATCAAATTGCTGTTATAAAGCCTTTGCGGTATACATGCGTACAGACCTTTAAGAACAAACCATGGCCTGTCGTGCGGATTGTACATAAAAACTTTGTTTGGATACTTCTTAACGAGATAATTATTTTTCAGCGCCCTGAAAGAAGAATCAAAATGGTATCTCGAATTTTCAACAAACAAAATAATATCCGCGCTTTCCGGACTATCAACTAATGTATGCCTTTTGATCTTATCAAGTTTCGCAATCTTAAGGAAGGAGGATATCGGTTCGGGATCGTTATAAGCGGATGTGATAAATGCTTTAACGGCCGGATATTGACGAATGTGTGCATCGTAGCTCATTGGTGGCGATTATGTTTTAAACAACTCCGGCACCGGCATTCCCTCAGGATGCCAGCACGGAGTCAAATAATGAATGGCTCAGGTCCTTTTCAGACACGACCACAGGCTCTACCGGCCATACAATGCCGAAAGCCGGATCGTCAAACCTGTACCCTCTTTCAGAACCAGCTGTATAAAACTGAGTAACCTGATAGGTCACGTCTGTATGGTCCATCAAGGTGATGAACCCGTGAGCGAAGCCTTCCGGAACATAGAGCATCCGGTAGCTGTCAGCAGTAAGTTCTACACCGATCCATTGCTTGAAAGTCTCAGACTCTTCACGCATATCAATTATGACATCGTAAATAGCGCCCCTGGTACAACGTACCAACTTAGTTTCCTCATAAGGGGCTAGCTGCATGTGCATGCCCCGCAAAGTGCCTTTGGTGCGGTTATAGCTCACATTCGCCTGTACCGCAGATGTATTGAGCCCATACTGTTTGAACTCATTCTGGCAATAGGACCGACCAAAAAAACCGCGCTCATCTTCCAGTCTTTTGACATCTATAATATATGCGCCTTTCAGCTTTGTTTCTGTAAAAATCATTTCTTCTATTTTACTATCTCTAAGGTCGGTTGTATGCTAACGCCTGGATTGCGTTTATGATTCCATTCAAGTTCTGCATTTATATACTGCCGCTCCTGCAAGCTGGTCAACAGCTTCAGTCTCATCAGCAGTGAATTCCGAAACTCAACGTTGGAAAACTTCATGGCGACAAGACTTTCATACAACTCTGCTATCGCTTGCTTCAGCGTATATACCGGCTGATGATCAGGAGCAAGTTGTCTGAACAACTCGAAGTCAACCCTATAAGACCGTTTATCGGGCGCAGCCTCAGTATTTAAGTGAACAGTGGTTCCCGGGATTACGGAGACTACTGCTTCTGCAAGATCTTTAACCTGGTAGTTCCATTCATTTGACCCTGCATTGACAGAAATAAAATCACCACCGTTGGTAGAATTGCGTGAAACGCCCCATTCTATAGCCCTTGCCATATCTTTAACATGAATCAATGGCCGCCATGGACTTCCATCACTTAGAATGCTAATTTGTCCGGATACTACAGCTGCGGCAACAAAGTCATTTAATACCAGATCGAGACGCAGACGATCACTCATTCCGCAGGCTGTTGCGAATCGGAGACAGGTAATATTAAATTGATCATCCGCCAGATGTTCAAGATCAAGCTCAGTAAAAACCTTTGACTTTGCATATGCAGTTAACGGATTCAATGCTGAATTTTCCCTTTTCGCCTGATCCCCCGCAGCACCATAAACACTGCAGCTTGAAGCAAAAATAAAAGAACGTACTCCTGCCGCTTTAGCCATCTTGGCGATGGCCACTGATGAATGGTAGTTTACATCCAGTGTAATCTGCTCGTACTTGCTACCCATGGGGTCGTTGGAAATGGCTGCCAGGTGTATTACTGCCGTCACGCCTTCCAGAACTTCAGCAGACAGGCTTCTCACATCGCCAAATATCTGAACATCCAGATTGTGCTCCGGAAGAACAGCTGCATTTGTCAGGGAAGAAGCAAAATAGGCCATGTCGTAACCAACGAGCGTGGCGTCAGGGAAGGTTTTACGTAAGTGGCTTACAACGCCTGGCCCTACGTATCCCATGTTACCGGTAATTAAAATTTTCATATTGAGCGATTGTACGATTTAGTAGCTTACTTTACTGGTGGAAACAATCTTGTTGTACCAGGGTGCTTTGCCCTCATTCCACATGTCTTCGAGAAGGGTTTTATCTCTTAATGTATCCATTGGTTGCCAAAAACCATTATGACGATAGGCGGAAAGTTCTCCTTCTTTGGAAAGTACTTCCAGTGGTTCGCGTTCCCAGATCGTGTCATCACCGTCGATGTAGTCGAGCACTTCCGGCTCAAGGACGAAGAAACCACCGTTTATCCAGGGCATCTCTTCTCCATTTGGCTTCTCCTGAAACCTGTTGACTTTAGTATCCTCCGATCCCAGATTGAACGCGCCGAAGCGGCCGGGCTGCTGCACTGCTGTGAGAGTAGCCAGCGTACCCTGCAAACGATGAAACGAAATTACAGCGCCAATATCCAGGTCGCTCATTCCATCACCGTAAGTCATGCAAAACGTTTCATTGCCCAGGTATTCTCTTACGCGTCTGAGGCGCCCGCCTGTCATCGTATTATATCCTGTATTAACCAGCGTAACCTTCCAGGGCTCTGAATGTACTTTATGCACTTCCATGCTGTTATTGGACATGTCAAACGTCACATCCGAATTATATAGAAAGTAATTGGCGAAGTATTCTTTAATAACATGGCCTTTATACCCGCAACAAATGATAAAGTCATTGATGCCATAATGAGAATAAATCTTCATAATATGCCAGAGGATCGGCCTGCCTCCGACTTCTACCATCGGCTTTGGCCTGACGCCGCTTTCTTCACTGATCCTGGTACCATAACCACCTGCGAGTATTACTGCTTTCATGTCTTAATGTTTATTCTGTTTTGAGAGATTTTTTGTACTGATTGAGAGCTAAAGTAAAGTGACTTGAGCAGAAAAAAGCGACACATCAGGGATATGAGTAGAATAATGTAAAGTATTGTGAAGCGCCGGGAATCAGGTTTTACATCTCCGCCAGATAAGCAGTTACTAAGCAATAAGACAGCACTTTATATCAAGCCCTGGCAATCCTTAGAGATCCCGTTGCGGCCCGGCTATTTTATGCCGGCATAAACCTGAATCTCCGCACAAAACGGTATCGGTTATGTGGAAAAATATTCATTTGTGAAAAAGATATTCCCATCGTGAAACTTATTTGCTCAAATTTTACAGAACGTTCCACAAACTAATAACATCTGAATTCGGAGACACCATTTTCAGCTACTTTTGATTGTTTAACGCTATTTCCGGCCCGAATCCCCATGATGATACCAGATCCATGTAACTGGAGTGGCGAAGCTATGCTACCTTAAATTTTTCAATATGTATAAACATTTATTTTTCTTCACGGCCCTTATCGTGTTTTTTCTTCCCGCCTGCAGCTATAAAGGCGTACCCTATTTTCAGGATCTGAATCAAACCACTCCTTCTAAAGAAACTATCTCTAATTTCAGCCCCGTTACTATACAACCTGAAGACGTCTTAGGAATAAGTGTGAGCAGTCTGAACTCCGAGGCTTCATCAGTCTTTAATTACAATTTAAATACAATAACAGGAACCGCGCAGAACGCCAATAATCCGGTGGTCGGATACTTGGTAGATGAAAAGGGAAATATCCAATTACCCCTGGTAGGAAGCGTCAAAGTGTCGGGCCTTACTCTTACGGCCGTAAGAGAGAAAATCCAACAGCAACTCACAGAATATCTGAAACAACCGGTAGTGAACGTCCGGCTGCTAAACTTCAAGGTATCCGTTATGGGCGACGTTCTTCGACCAGGCGTCTATCCGGTACAGAATCAACGCATAAGTATTGCTGAGGCGATAACCATGGCGGGTGACCTCAATATCACGGCGCTCCGCACCAACGTAATGCTGATTAGGGAAAATGAAGGTACGAGAGAATATATCCCTATCGATCTGACATCCAAAAAGCTCTTCAACTCACCTTATTTCTACCTGAAGCCGAACGACATTCTGTATGTACAACCGGGTAAAAACAAATTTGCAAGCGTAGACAACAGTTACAGGAACATAAGCATCCTGCTCTCAGCCCTGTCAATCGTGGTTATCTTATTAACCCGCTAACACACGAAAACATCACCTTATGAATACTGAAAACACCCCTCTAACGCGCTTTATAGAAAAAGACGAAGAGAATGGATCAAGTAATTTTGGAGAGACCCTTTCCAGGTATCTATATTACTGGCCTCTATTTCTCGTTTGTATCGTAAGCTCACTGGCTGTAGCATACGTATACCTTCACTATGCCAAGCCCGAATACATCGTTAAGGCCAAATTGCTTATAAAGGCAGAAAAAAGCACCACCAATTCTGAGTCCTCGCTGAACGAAATCATCAAACCTTACCAGACAGGTAAAAGTGTCGAAGACGAAATTGAAATATTAAAGTCAAGATCGGTTATTCAACAGGTGGTGAAAGATCTGGAGCTTTGGGCTCATTACGAGGAAAAAGGTAATATAGTAAGTGAAGACCTTTATGGCCAGTCGCCCGTGAGGTTCAGGCTTATCGAAAAAAATCAGGACTTTGAGTCTAAAGATTTCCCTATCACTATACTGGACGCCGAAACCTTTTCTCTGGAAGATGCAGAGGGAAACGTTAAAACATTTCGTTTTTCAGACAGGCTTCGAAATAACTTCGGATCATGGAGACTCGAGAAGACTGCAACCTTTGATGACTTTATAGGAAAATCGATCAACATTAAAGTAAAAGATCCGGAGATCGCCACAGACCAACTGCTCGGACGAATAGAAGCAACTGAAGTCAATAAGAATGCATCAGTAGTAGAGTTGAGTATACAGGAGAACGTGCTTAAGCGCGGAAAGGATATTCTCAATCAGCTCATCGTGCAGTACAACATTGCCTCTGAAAAAGAAAAAGAAAGAGTTGCAGGTACCGCCCTCAAATTCATTGATGAGCGTCTGTCGTCCTTAACTGGTGAACTTAACTCGGTGGAGAAGGATGTAGAAGGTTTCAGAAGCAGCCGCGGACTAACAGACATCTCCTCAGAATCTAAAGTGTACCTCGATAACGTTCGGGTAAATGATGCGCACCTCAATGAAGTCGATGTCCAGCTAAATGTCATCCGGGGAATTGAGCGCTATGTAAACTCACCTGATAACGCCGCCTCGTCTGCCCCTTCAACCATAGGAATTGATGATCCTGCACTTACATCATGGGTAAGCAAACTCATCGACCTCCAGCTCCAGTACCAGCAGCTGATGGGCACGCTTCCGGAGAAAAATCCGGCGTTTGAACCGATCAGGCAACAGATTGCCAGCACGAAGGGCGCAATTAAGCAAAACATCAGCAACATTAAAAGTTCCCTGCTCTCCACACGCCGGCAGCTGGAATCTTTCAACTCAAACTTTCAGGGCTCGATCAGGAGCCTGCCAAGCGACGAAAGACAATTGGTAAGTATCAAGCGTCAGCAAAGCATAAAGGAGAACCTCTATCTCTATCTTTTGCAGAAAAGAGAGGAGGCAGCCTTGAGCCACGCCTCTACGCTGGCGTTTAGTCAGACAGTCGACAGTGCTTACCTGGATACTTATAAGAAACCGCTGACATACTCGCTGGCGTTGTTTATCGGAATTTTGCTCCCGGCCACCATACTCTTCGGCAGGCAACTTCTCAACAATAAGATCCTGTCTACGGAACAAATCGAACGTACCGGGGTACCTGTGACCGCAGAGCTGGTGTACGAGTACTCTAAATCTCCGATTGTTGTGCATAATAAAAGCCGGTTCGCAATCGGAGAACAGTTTCGTTCCCTCCGAACCAACCTGCTGTATCTTCATGATAAAAAGAAAAGCGGCAGGGTTACTCTTGTCACCTCCAGCATTGCCGGAGAAGGAAAGAGCTTTGTAGCCAGTAACCTTGGTGTTGCACTGGCCGCATCCGGGAGAAGAACAATTATCCTGGAGCTTGACCTCCGGAAACCAAAAATTGCCGCTAATTTTAATATGAGCAATAACGGGCCCGGATTGAGCGATTTCCTTGACGGCAGGGCATCTATTGACCAAATAGTCAAAACATCTTCCCTGCATCCTAATCTTTCCATAATTGGAACAGGCCCTCTTCCTGAAAACCCGTCTGAACTATTGGAACAGATCGAAATTGATGATCTCGTCCAATGGTTACGTTCAGAATATGATGATATCATTCTCGATACGCCTCCTATATTCCTGGTAACAGATGCCATGATCATTTCGCGGGTAGCTGATGCGTCTCTTTACGTCGTGCGTCAGAACTTCTCTTACCGCAAGCATCTGGGCTTTATTAAAAAGATCTTCAAGGAACATAAACTGCCGAAAATGCAAGTGGTGTTTAACGCGATTCAAAAACGTGGGGAATACAAATATGGTTACGAATATTATACCAACATCAATACGCAGAAGAAGCACTCACTGCATTCTTTTGTCAGGGAGGTATCAAATCGCCTTTTACTTAGCAATACCTAACGTTGGATTCAACTAAACAACTCAGCTCCGGAAAAAAGCTGATCAGAAATTTCTTCTCTTTAAGCCTCGTTCAGTTTGCTAACAACTTTTTGCCGCTGCTGACGGTACCCGTTATAGCCCGAATCATAGGTCCCGATAAATTTGGTGCCATTAACTTTGCGGCCGCCATTGTTACCTATTTTTCACTGCTGATTAACTATGGCTTCGACTTGACAGCAACACGGGCAATCGCCCGGGCGCCCCATGACTCGGATGTACGAAACAAGATCTTCAGCGATATATTATTCGCCAAGATCTTCCTGCTTTCAGTATCCCTGCTGGTTTTTGTTCCTTCACTTTTCCTGGTGCCTGCAATGGCTGCGGATAAAGATCTGTTCATTTTCACTTACATCGCCTGCTTTTCTCTGATTATAACACCCAACTGGCTTTATCAGGGTATGCAAGAGCTACACCAGGTTGCCGTGTTCAACTTCGTAGCAAAGCTTCTTTTTACTATATCGATCTTATTCATTGTCAGAAAAGAGGAAGATTATGCGCTTCAGCCCCTGATCCTGAGCTTGTCGCAAATAGCAGTCGGACTATGCTCGTTTATATGGGCCATCAGGAAGTACCATATCGTGATCGTCCCTGTGGCTTTAAAAAAGATTTTCGCCCTGTTGTGGAACGAGAAAATGATCTTTTTTTCCATGATCGTCGTGACCCTGTATACAACCACGAACACCATTATACTTGGACTGGTTCAAACCAATAAAGACGTTGCATTCTACACCGCAGGATGGAAACTGATCATGATTATGCAAACATTTGTTTCTCTGCCATTGCGGCTGTCTCTCTTTCCTTTCATTGGCGAGAGCTTTGGAAGGAGCAAAGCGGACGGCGTGGCGAAGGTCAGTCAGCTGATCCCCTTCATCACTATTTTCACAGCCGTATCAGGTGCGCTGATATGGGTGCTGGCGCCATGGATGATCCAGGTGTTTTACGGAAGCCAGTTCGGAGAGGCTGCAACCGTCTTGCGGATATTGTGTTTCGTGCCGCTTATTCTGGCCCTTGGCGATCTGTTCGGTATCCAGACGATGATCAACCTGAAGATGGACAAGCAGTTCTTTAATATCACCCTCCTGGGAGCTGGGGTCGGCTTGGTACTAAATTACTTTCTCTCCAGGCAATCCGGCGCTACCGGCACCGCATGGGCCTGGCTCCTGACAGAGGTGTTCATCACATCCACGATGTGGATCTTCCTCTACTCCAAAAAAATTCAACTCTTAAATATCAGCTACTTCCGGTTTAGCCACCTGTCGCAGCTCGTAAGACCATTCGTTTTCGCACTTAAAAAAAAGGTTTATAAAAATATCTGATGAATACATACGCAGCAGTAGTCGTTACTTTCAACAGGCTCGCTCTTTTAAAAGGATGTATCGATTCTTTACGGAGGCAGACAAAGCCTTTGGATGCAATCATCATCATTAACAACAGTAGCACGGACGGGACGCAACAATGGCTTGATGCGCAAGCTGACCTCATCGTTATCCATCAGGAGAATGGTGGAGGCGCAGCCGGATTTTACAGAGGAATGAAGGAAGCTTATGTCAGGAATTACGACTGGATATGGATGATGGATGATGATGTCGACCCGCTCCTGAATTGCCTCGAAGAGCTGATTTCCTCAAACGCTCACTATCAAAACCGGTTCGACGTGCTACAGCCGGACAGGAAGTTCTTTAATTCGGAATCAGAGTGGAGGTACGGTTCAAAGTTTAACTTCAGCAACCCCTTCATGCCCGAGGCGACCATTCCGGTCAAATCCTCTGACTTTCTGGACAAAGAGAAGATCAAAACTATCGTATCCTTCCCCTTTGAAGGACCGATGTTCTCTCGAAAAGTAATAGAAAAAGTGGGTTGGGTGGATAAGCGCTATTTTATCTTCTATGACGATACAGACTACTCAGCCAGAGTCTATAATGCGGGGTTCAAAGTCGGTTTCGTACGCGACGCCATTATGACGAAGATGATAAACCCTCCTGTAAACGGAATCTCGGTCGACTGGAAGCTATACTACCGTATCAGAAACCAGATCATCATAGACAGGAAATTCGGAAATACTTATATAGCAATCAGCCGCGCGGCTTTCACAAACATGCAACGTGTCCTGGCGATCGGCAAACTTTCGCTGCGAAAGAAAACGTTCTCTGCTTTCCCTGAACATGTTTCAACAGTCGCTAAGGCAATGAGGGATGGCTTCAAATTCAAGTTAGTCGAGTAGTTCAGCAAACTCTATGAAAAAAAGTACGATTCAATGCTTAAAGCTGGCCAGAAAGATCTATATGAACGCATTTTTAGACCGGGAAGGTCTTTATGGATCACATCCTGTCATCAGAAATCGTCATGCGAACAAGGTAATCGCGGAGGCGATCACTAGTCCAAAACCCATGATGGTAGCCAGACTGGGAGCTGTAGAAGCGTCCTGTATCGGAATTTATAAAAGCATGCATAGCCCGGGGAACCGACCCCTGAATTACATACGTGGACGAGCCGAAGCATTTTGGTGGGAAGAAAACTCCATGTCGCTGATGGCCAATAATGCCGGATTCTTTCCCGCAGAACCAGTTATGCTGGAAAAATTTTCTTCATTAATGCTCGAAGACATGGCGCAGGTGGATGTCCTCGGATCCTGGCTCTGGCAGGAAAAGCTGTTTAATAAGGAGCTGCAAAATGCAATCCGAATAGGACTCACCGACCTGGAGCCTTACAACCATGAAAATCCATGGTCGCTTTCTTTGGCCGGTAAACGTGTGTTGGTGGTCCATCCCTTTACCAAAAGCATCAGCGAACAGTATACGAAGAGACATTTAATTTTTAAAGATTCACCGGTACTGCCTGATTTTGACCTTCTCACCTTGAAGGCGGTACAATCTATCGCGAACACCCCAACAGGATACAGGAATTGGTTCGATGCCCTGTCCCATATGAAAGAACAGATTTCATCGATCGATTTTGACGTGGCTATTATAGGCTGCGGAGCTTACGGATTCCCGCTGGCTGCTCATGTTAAGAGAATAGGAAAAAAAGGAATTCACCTCGGAGGTGCAACGCAAACCCTCTTTGGAATCAAGGGAAAGAGATGGGAGACGCAAAAAATACATGGCCGTGTGGCTGATATGATGAACGAACATTGGGTGAGACCACAGTTGGGCGAAACGCCGCAAGGGATAAAAAGCATAGAGGATGGATGCTATTGGTAAATAATGACAGCTTCAGTTAAACTTTTCAACTACCGGATCTATTTGCCGGAGTTACTTATAATCTTGTTCTGCTACTTGATTGTAGAGAAATGCTTCGCATGGTTCTTTACGCAAAACGCCTATATTAACGTAGTTGCCGTGAAGGCCTTAAGCCTTCTTATTTACGGATACATCCTGGTAGACTTCAACAACCTCAAGCTAAAGGAAAAGATCTACGTGGGCCTTTTCTCTGTTTTTATTGTCAAGCTGATTTTGCAGTCATTGATCGAGTATCAGGTTCCCTTCCGCAACTTTGAGATCTACACCGTCCTGTTCCCGATTATATATACGGTATTTATTAAATCGGTCATGAGAAAGATGAATGCAGATCTCCTGGGTTTTATTGCAGGATTCTATCTGGTAACATACCTCGTCTTTATGGCGCTCTTCGGACACCAGTTCTCTTTTAGTCTCGAACACATTGAGCCAAACAGCGGTCCTTTTTCCGGCGACACGAGGATTATACATGCGCATTCGATCTTCATGATGATCATACCCTTTCTTTGGTATCTCAACAAGTTTATTACCCGGCAGACCTTGCAATCGTTCCTGCTTTTTGCGCTGTGTTTCACCATTATCCTGATACACCAGCACAGGTCAGTATGGAGCAGTGCCATATTCGCCACGCTCATCTACTTTATCATGGTTTTACGAACCAACAGAAAGGCACTCACGGGTATAGCTAGTTTCACGGTAACTTGTTTTCTGGTTTCCATCATTGCTTTATATTACATATCCAGCATGTCTCCCGGACTACTCGATTTCTTTTCTGACCGGTTTGCCGAAATACTTAACCCGTCCACAGAAAGCGGCACCGGTGGCTTCCGCATCGAGCAGCGCAATATGTATATGAACTTTATCAGAGAGAAGCCCCTGCTCGGCTGGTCGTTTGAGGGATATAGTCTTCCCAATCCACTGGTAGACTGGTGGGATGCGGGCACAGGACACCATTTCCATGAGGGTTTTATCGAAATACTGTTCTATCATGGCGTATTGGGTTTCCTGTTCAAATTCTCATTTCTCATCTATATCGTCTTCAAAGCGTTCAGTTCCAAAGTCTCCAACAGAGCCGTAGTCCTGATCCCTTTTTGCCTGAGTGGCCTCATATTTTCGCTCAGCTACGTCGCTCCGCTTATATACTGGGGGCACGTAGGCATGTGCCTGTATTATCTGGAAACAAATAAAAATTTTAAAGAATAAAATATGAACCATATCTGTACTTGGCTATGTGCTGATGAAAAAGGAGAGGAAAGTGACTTTCCTCAATCCGGTATGAAGTCATCCAGTCAGAACCATCAGAACATTTACTGGAGATGTCTTATTGTGTTTTTCATCAGCAGCACCCGATTTAACAAAGAGGAAAAACATCTGCTGTTTACCAATGTTAAAACCCTCCCGATAGTCGATGGTCAACCTGTTTCGGATATCATGCATGATTTGGGCGTTGATGTGATACACATCGATTTCAAATATAAAACGCCGAAAGGCTACTTCGGGTCCTTCCAAAATCAGTTTTTTGAGTTTTCCATTCTTGAGTATATCGCTCAGAACAGGCATGAACCCACGGACCTGTACCTGATCGCCGACTCTGATTGTGTGTTCATCAGACCAGCCAAACGTCTTTTCCATGCAGCAGAGCCTAATGGATTTATATCATTTGAAATAGATAGCCCTGTAGACCATCAAATAAACGGATTGAGCCGCTTGGACATGCAGGTGCTTTTCGCCGAGATGCTTGGCAAGGAGGTGGAAGAAATACCTTCCTATCATTTGGGGGAGTTCCTGCTGAGCAGCAATTCCCATATTAAGAAGCTTTACGCAGACTTTCTAGAACTCTGGCCCGTATTGTTGGAACGCCATGAAAAAGGACTTAAAAAGCTGAACGAGGAGGCACATACACTAAGCTTCCTGTATTTTAAAAACGGATGGAAAGCAGCGAAGCAGAATCTGTTCATGAAGAGGATTTGGACCAATCCAGTGTTTTACAGGAACGTCGACCCCTCCGATCTAAAGCTTACTCTATGGCATCTTCCGGCAGAAAAGACGTTTGGAATTGCACGTCTCTACGACTATCTCCTCTTTCGCCTGGATGAATATGGAAAAAACATTTCTGACAGAAGCTTTTTTGGCCTGGTCAGAAAAACTACAGGAATTCCGCGGTTGAGAACCTCGCGGAAGATCGGATACTATTCTATCAGCTATTACAAAGCGATCGCAAAAAGGATCCGGAAGTATGCAGGTGCTCAGTAAAAGCAGCGTGAATAATCTCATGACAGCCCGCATCACCACTGAACAACAAATTCAATCCCCATGAAAATTGCCATTTTGCTAACCACGTTTAACAGGAAACAAAAGACCCTGTCGTGCTTACGCAACCTCAGCAAGCAAAAACTGCCCTCAGGCACTAAAACAGACATTTTCGTTACCGACGACAATTCATCCGACGGTACCGCGGAAGCTGTCGCGTTTCATTTTCCTGAGGTACACCTGTTGAAAGGCACCGGCTCGCTCTTCTGGGCCGGAGGCATGCGTAACTCATGGAATACGGCGCTTTCCGGCGATTATGACTATTATCTTTTATTAAACGACGACACGCTCCTAAGAGACGATGCCCTTAATAGGATGCTTCAATATAACATGCAGGCAACCGCAGCTAACCGCTTGCCTGCTATCTGTATTGGCAGCACCTGCGATGATCAGGGCAATATAACATACGGTGGCAAGACACTCACCTCCAGATACTCCCTTCAAGGGAAATTCATTTTCAGTGAAGATAAATTCATGCCCTGTGATCTTGGAAATGCAAACATAATGCTCGTACCATCTTTGGCCGTAAAACGAATAGGAATCTTGTCCAGCGCCTTTACTCATGGAATCGCTGACTACGATTACACCCTTAAAGCAAAAAAGGCCGGCATGGACGTGTTGGTTGCCCCCGGCTTCCTGGGTACCTGTATTCATGACCACGACAAGAACTGGAAGAGCACCAAAGTGCGGCTAAAAGAAAGAATTGCATTTCTTAAAAGCCCCAAAGGTCTGGCCTATTCAGAATACCTGGGCTTCATCCGGTACCATTTTCCACTCTCTTATCCAGTAGCTTTTTCCAAGCTCTGGCTAAAGACGCTCTTCCCTGTTTTGTGGGACACCTTCAAAAAGTAAATCATATGCCAAGTCCCGTAGTTATTTTCTGTTATAACAGACTAGACAACCTTAAATGCACTGTCGCAAATCTGCAACGGAACACTCTGGCCTGCGATACCGAGTTGTACATTTTTTCTGACGGCCCCTCAAATGAAGCAGATACCGACAAGGTGGCCGCCATCCGCGAATATGTTCCTACCATAACTGGATTTAGAGAGCTCAACATGGTCAACTCACCGCATAATAAAGGTCTGGCAACATCTATCATAGAAGGGGTAACGGAAGTTTTAAAGAAGCACGAAACAGTGATCGTACTGGAAGATGACCTGCTTACGAGTACAAACTTCCTGAGTTATATGAACGATAGCCTGGATTTCTATAAAGACAACAGAAAGATACTTTCCATCTCCGGATACAGTTTCCGGATCACCTTTCCACAGGTATACGTGTACGACAATTACTTCACCAAACGCAGCTCCTCATGGGGTTGGGGAACATGGCGTAACCGGTGGAACGCGGTAGACTGGGATGTCAAAGATTATAACGACTTCGTCCGCAATCCTGCCGCACGTAAAAGATTCAACCTGATGGGAAGTGATATGGCTGGCATGCTCGATAAACAAATGAAAGGCAAGATCAGTTCCTGGGCTATCAGATGGTGTTATCATCAGTTCAAAACCGATACATACACGGCATTTCCGTCAATATCCAAAGTTCAGAACATCGGATTCGGCGACACAGCCACCCATACCTCGTCTATTCAACAATCCAGGTTTGCCACCTCGCTGGACACTACAAATGCACATATCTTTAAGCTTAATCCTTTTGTGAGCCTCAATAACTCGCTCATAAAGCAGTTTGTTAAGAAATATAGTGTCATAACACGGCTCAAATATAAAGCGCTGTCGCTCATCCCGATATAGCGCTCGCAGAACACTGCCAAACCCGACTTACTCTCATGACATCATCAGGCAGCATGCTGATGATGTCATCATTACCAATGAAAACAAATCTGATCCTAATGAAAAAAATTGCAGTCATAACCCTGTGGTTCGGTCCCCTGCATGATTATTTCCGACTATGGACCCGTTCGCTAAGGGCAAATGATGGTTATGATTTCCTCCTGTTTACCGACCAGGAAATTGATCGAACGGAGATCCCTGATAATCTCAAGGTAACCAGGTTAACCCTGGAAGACTTGAAAGAAACCATTATACAACGTCTCCATGTCAAGCCAACCTTCCAATTCTCTTATAAATTGTGCGATTTCAGGCCAGCGTTCGGAGAACTATTCGCCCCCTATCTTACAGATTACGATTTCTGGGGATACTGTGATATGGACCTGATGTTCGGTAAGCTGTCGAACTTCATTACTGATGATATCCTATCCACGTATCAGAAAATTTTCAACAGAGGACACCTTACATTATACAAGAATGAAGAGCGCATCAACACACTTTACCGATCCTCCAAAACAATTGACGCACAGGCTATAATGGAATCAAAAGCGTGTTTCATCTTTGATGAATGGCATGGCATCCATCAGGTGTTCAAAGAATTCAACGTGCCTCAATATCATAAGGAGTGCATGGCCGATATCAATCCGAATAAGGCCAGATACACATGCAGCAATATTCAAAATTACAAGAAGCAACTCTTTGTTTGGGAAGGCGGGCAGGTAAAACAATACTTCTTAAACGGAGGCACCATGCAGCATCGGGAGCTCGCTTATGTGCATTTTCAAAAGAGAAAGATCAGCATTGATGATGCAAGCGTCTATACCAGTTCTGCTGCAGTAGCACTAACTTCCTTTTCCTTCGTTCCATTAAATCAAAAAGTCAGCGCTGGCCTGATCCGCAAATACGATCAACCTAACTACATGCATTTCCTGCAGAGACATTCAAAGAGGCTGTTCAATACTCTTTCTAAATACACAAACAAAGCAGCTCCTATCGACAGGTCTTTGATCAGCAAAACAATAGAAGCATAACCTATAAAATATCACCTGTGAAAATATTACTTATCCATACTTTTTATGGGCAAAGTGGCGGCGAAGACCAAGTATTTAAGAATGAATGTGATCTTCTTTCCTGTGCTGCCGAAGCGAGGCAGTTGTGTTTCGACAATGGAGGAAAAAAGGCAGAAGTTCTCTTTAAGTTTATATTAGGTCCTTTCAACGTCTTCTCCCTGTCAAAATTCAAATCGGCAATCAAGGCAGACAGGCCGGATGTAATACACATCCACAACTGGCATTTCGCGGCCTCGCCCATATTGATCAGGGCTGCTAAGAAACTGCAAATTCCGGTTGTGGTAACCTTGCATAATTATCGCTTGCTATGTCCATCGGCAACGCTGTTTCATAATGGCAAGCTCTTTACCGAGAGCCTTAAAGAACGATTTCCCTGGAAAGCCATCAGTAGCAAGGTCTACCGAAACTCCCGGTTTCAGACCTTCTGGCTTGCCGGCATCACCTATTGGCACAAGAGACTCAAAACATGGCAGGGAGTAGATCGTTACATCGCCCTTAATGAATTCTCAAAAGACCTCTTCTTAAAGTCTGATCTGAAGCTGAGCGAAGATCAGATTGACGTAAAGGCGAATTTCGTTACCGACAGCGGATGCAATATTAAGGACAGAGGGACGTATTACCTTTACGTTGGCAGACTGAGCCCCGAAAAAGGGATTCCTACTCTCCTGGCGGCATTTTCTAACACCGCATATGAACTTCGCATAGTCGGCGATGGTCCGCTGCGTAAAGATGTAGAACAGTTCGCTGGTGAAAACGCCAATATCACCTACCTCGGACCACGTTCGAACCAAGAAATAAGAAACCTGATGAAATCCGCCAGGGCACTTATATTTCCTTCGATCTGGTATGAGGGAATGCCGATGACCATCCTGGAGGCATTCTCTACCGGCACCGTCGTCATGGGAAGCCGTCTGGGTGCGATGGAAAGCCTCATCACGCATGACCACAACGGCTACCTGTTCACTCCGGGCGATATAAGAGGCTTACGTTCAAGCATAGCGGAATGGGAAGCGATGGACCTCCTCAGTAAAACGATAAAAAGCATCAACGCGAGAAGAACCTACGAATGCCATTATACTCCTGAAAATAATCTGGAGCAACTCCTGAGCATTTACAGCTCGGCCATTCATTCAAAAGCCGGTGTAACAGAAGGGATAGCACCAAAACAGGAAACCATAATTATGGATTTCCCAGTCTTTAATTCATCCCTCGACAAGATCGAACTGAAACGAAAAACGGTCATCAACACCATCAATCAGTACTCTTATGTGCTGACTACCAAAGATCCTGTTTTTAAAGAAGCGCTTATGTCATCGGATGTTCTGCTTCCGGACGGTGTCGGGATGACCATCGCGTCCCGGTTACTCAACGGCATAAAAGTAAAGAAGATAGCCGGCGCCGAACTTCATGAATTCCTGCTGACCAAACTACAAAAAGAGGGAGGCAGCTGTTTCTACCTGGGTTCCTCCGAAAGCACGCTCCGGAAGATCAGCGTACATGTACATCAGGAATTCCCGAACGTAAGCGTTCATACGTTCTCGCCACCTTTCAAAAAGGAGTTTTCCGACGAAGACAACCGTGTCATGATCGAAGAAATCAACCGAGTGAAGCCTGACGTGCTGTTTATCGGGATGACTGCGCCCAAGCAGGAGAAATGGGCTTATCAACATCATAAAGTTGTCGATGCAGGAGTGATATGTGCTATCGGTGCCGTATTCGACTTCTATGCCGGAACCATTAACAGACCTTCAGAATTCTGGATAAATATGAAGATGGAATGGTTAGTAAGGCTGATCAATGAGCCTGGACGTATGTGGAAAAGATATCTCTATTACGGCCCCTATTTCATGTACATACTTGCATGTAAGAAATTCAAAAATTCTTTAATAATTCCACCCGATATCGCCAAACAAACTAAGTCTGTTGAGGTTTCCCATTACACACTCAACTCCAAAAACGCACGGGTCCATTAGGCACCCGTTGACTTTGAAGGATTACATTTTACTATATAACGAATGAAAGAGTACGACTATCTAATCATAGGAGCAGGTTTATACGGAGCAATATTCGCTCATGAAGCAAAGAAAAAAGGAAAGAAATGTTTAGTTATTGACAAAAGGCCCCATATCGGCGGGAACATCTATTGTGAAGATGTGAACGGGATAAACGTTCATAAATACGGTGCGCATATCTTCCATACCAGCAACAAGAAAATCTGGGATTACGTGAATTCCTTTGTGGAATTCAACCGCTATACTAACAGTCCTGTGGCTAACTATAATGGCAATCTCTACAACTTGCCTTTCAACATGAACACCTTTTATCAGCTCTGGAAGGTGAAGACGCCTGCTGAAGCGAAGGCGATTATCGACAAGCAAGTAAAAGAAGCCGGAATCGACGACCCTCAAAATCTGGAAGAGCAGGCTCTGTCTCTTGTCGGAGCAGACATTTACCATACGCTTATCAAGGAATATACTGAAAAGCAGTGGGGAAGAAAGGCCACCGAGCTTCCCGCATTTATCATTAAGCGCCTGCCGGTTAGGTTCACGTTCGACAATAACTATTTTAACGACCTGTATCAGGGAATCCCCATCGGGGGCTATACCAAATTGATTGACGCATTGCTCGAGGGAACCGAAGTAAGACTCGGTGTCAACTACTTCGACTCCCGCCAGGAAATGGACGCCTTGGCCGAGATGAAAGTATACACCGGTATGATCGATGAATACTTCGGCTACCAGCACGGTGTTCTCGAATACAGAAGCCTCCGGTTTGAGCACGAAAATCTGGATATACCAAACTATCAGGGGAATGCGGTGGTGAACTACATCAACTCCGAAATTCCTTACACCCGCATTATTGAGCATAAGCACTTTGAGTTCGGTGAGCAGGAGCACACGGTTATTACTAAAGAGTATCCGATGGAGTGGACAAAGAAAGACGAACCCTACTATCCCGTCAACGACGAAAAAAACAACGAGATGTTCAAGCTATATAAAGAAATGGCACGTCAGGAAGAGAATACCATCTTCGGAGGAAGGCTTGCAGACTACAAATACTACGACATGCATCACGTTGTAGGCCTGGCACTTAAAAAAGCCGAAGAAACATTTACTGATTAGTAACCAAAATAAGTTGATTTCGTAAGCATACGAAATCAACTTATATGAAAAACGTCTTTATGATCTTCATTCTTCTTCTTGCCACACTTAATTTTGCCTGCAAGAAGGAATCGTCTGAAGATATTATTCAGCACACCACACGCATACAGGAAAGCGCAATTTCCAAAAAATCTGGTAATAGCGGCATCCTTTCTAATGGAAAAGATCAGCGTAAGGAACTTCAGGATTTGATCAATACCTGGGCTGCAAGGAAAGAAACGTTAATCCTCCCATCCGGAAAGTTCATGGTTTCAGATGAACTTATTCTTCCTTCCAATGCGTCGATTGAAGGCAATGCTACGGAGATTAAGCTGACTTCAGGAAGCAGACCAGGACGCAACGTCTTTAAAATTCCAACCCGTGCATCGAACATCCGCTTAAAAAACATCAAGATCAACGCCAATCAGGCTGCCAATACCGGCGCAGACCTGGTAGGGCTGTACGTGACGGATAACGTCAGCAACCTCCACTTTGAGAACGTAAATTTTGCAGGGGGAAGAGACAGGGGCGCTGTTCAAATCAAAGGCCTCAACGACTATCAGGTAAAGAACGTTGTCTTCCTGAACTGCAACTTCTCCGGGGCAGGACGCACCAGCCTGGAAATGAGAGGAACACGCAACGTCTCCGTCACCAGCTGTGTGTTTACCAACTGGGGATCGCAAAACCCTAATTCACCGGCCATACAGCTGCAAAGTCAGCACAACTACAATACCCGGATCACAAAGAATACCTTTAATAACACCCTGGGCAAGCAGTTCGCAATCGAATGTGCAGCTGCCTATGTGATTGACGCAGAAATCACCGATAACAAGCTCAACGACCCCAAAAACCTGGGTGGAAACGGAATATCCGGATACTATAAAAATACGCTGATTTCTAAAAACGTATTCAGTGGTGGAAACGGAAACCACCGGAGCGGCCTGGAGATATTCGGACAGAAAAATACGTTAAGCTTCAACACCATTACCGCAGGAAGCATAGCTATAGCACCTGGCTTAAAAGAGGACGGCTTTGCCATCGTGATCAATAACAACACCGTTAAAACCAAAGGAGATCACGTGGGCGGCATCCAAATGGGTAATGGTGGAAACAACCTGCGCGACATAACGGTAAAAAACAACGTCATAGATACTCGCTTGTCTAAAGGCAACTCTTCCGGTATAGTAGTAGGAACTTATGGTATACCCAGAGTGGTTAGCAACATAACTGTAGAAGGAAACACGATTTACACGAATGCACATTGTATCAGGCTACAGGCGCTTCCGGGCAGTAAAGACATCTATCTGGTGAGAAACATTTGCCAGGAAGGATACAGCTGGCTTGGGGTTATCACCAATACCTTCACCAACGTCAAGGCTGTTGGTAACGTTAAAAATCTGGCAAATAAAGCGATCAACTACGCCGTAAAGATGCCTCCTATCATCGAGCAATAATCAATATTGTATACATTGGAAAAGCCGCTTAACTGTCTTCATGCAGGTAAGCGGCTTTTTTATGGAAGAGATGTCGCATATAGACCTCAGCTACGCCATCCAACCGCTCTTTGTTCTGCCTGTTCCGATTCCCATGCAGCAAGGCTTCTACAACATCCTCTTCGCATTTCACCCGGTAAGCTCCGCAAGCGGCCCGGAGATCATTGCCATTATCGGTAGGGTCTTCACCGGAAACCAGTACCGGTATGCCCCTTTCCATCCATGCGGCTGCCCCGCCGCTTTTGTTTATCCCATCAATTGGAGTGGTGATTACTCCAAAATCCACCAGGGCCATCGCCCGGTTAATGATCCCGGGAGACTGCATGCCTAGCTCAAAAACGCGGGGTTTTAGATCATGGCCGGAAAGCCTTTCCAGGTCTTCTTTAGCATTGTTTCCGATCAAAAGAATGCAACACTCCCGGCCGAGCCTGCAAGCAGCATCATAAGCGTTTTGAATTAGCGCAGTGAAGCCCGGAATGAGGTATATACTCCCGAAAAAACCGAGTACGAGCTTATTGTCAACGCCCGTCACTAAATCCTGCAGATTACTTTTCGCTATTACCTCCTCCCAGGATATGTCAGAGACGTGAGACGCTAAAGGGATATTGCTGAATACCGGAACGAGCAGCGGCTGCTCTCCCAGCTTCTTTAGTCGCCCTTCGTATCTTTCAATATTGGTAAATACTTTGTCAGGTTTTAACGTTGCCAGCATCATCCTTAAAAACCAGTACTGAAGTTTTCCAAGAACAACTTCCTTTATAGGCGCAGACGCTGACATACCACACCATAGTTCATGGAACATCATATGCAGCTGCCGGTTTTTCGATACTTTCTTCACGAGAGGGCTCAGGCCAAGGGGCAGGCCATAGCGTTGATAAGCGAAGCCTACAAACTGCAGACTTATCCATTCCGGATCGACAGACCTGACAAAATCAGCTGCCAGGCTCGTTCGCCTTTCCCAGGTCAAATACGCCGGCAGTCTCAACGTCCTCATAGATGGCTCTTCCTCTTCTTCCCAGGGCTTATCATTCACATACTGGTCATGCAACGCCATGATTCCAATAGAGTAACCGTTTTCCACCAGTTTTCTGCCCAGTCTCCTGGTATAGTCTCCCACCCCGTCTTTGCCATCTTCTAGAGAACCACAGATAAAAACAATCTTCATAAAACAATCCTGATTAACTTATAAACCCACTTCAGGCGCTGGCACTTCCTGCTGAAAATTACAAAGATTACTCCGCAGTTAAGAAAAAGTCTGGAAAGTGTAGCTTCATTCCCACTATTTCTCATGTTCGGTAGCACCCGCAGACACTACAAAATCATCGGAACTATATCATCTGACTATCTTATATTTGATAGTAAACGTAACCTTTGCAACCAATTAAAACGCTCATACTGTTTATCTCGCTCATGTTTGCGACAAGCGTTGCCAGAGCGGCACCCTATTACTTCAGCCGCTATCAGGTGGAAAGCGGTCTGTCAAACAATACGGTAATCTGCAGTATGCAGGACCGTAAGGGATTTCTCTGGTTCGGCACCAAGGACGGCCTCAACCGATTTGATGGCTATACCTTTAAAATTTTCAGAGAGGATGCCCTTAATCAAAACAGTCTGAAGAGCAATTTCATCCATACCCTCGCCGAAGATAAAAAAGGCCTTATGTGGATAGGAACAGACAGGGGTCTTTTTATCTACAGTCCGCTAACCGAAAGCTTTACACCTCTCAGAGGATGTCCAACAGAAGACGTAAGGGAAATTCAGATCGACAGGAACGGCAATGTTTGGTTTATCGCCGGATTTACGCTCTATAAGTACGACGAAAACCGAAAAAAACTCACTGAGTTCAGCATCGCAAACTATTTTGAAGCGACATCCGTCAGTACTCTCCAGGATGGGCAGGTCTGGGTGTCCTCCAGATACGGAACCCTCGAACATTACCAACCTGCCAACCAGACTTTCGAGAGCTACGACGTGTCGCCGGGCTCACAACCCGAATCGTCGAAATGGATAGAAAAAATTTACGACTCGGGCAAGGGTTCCCTGTTCATCGGAACGTCAAATCAAGGTGTTAAGCTATTTGACATTAATACCAGAACCTACAAAAATATCCTAACCAGGAACACAGACAACACAGAGATTTTCGCCAGAAACTTCATGCACGAATCAGGCGACCGCTATTGGATTGCTACTGAATCAGGCATATATCTCTATAACATCCAAACCGGAACGGCCCTTAATATCAAGAAAGAATACAATAATCCCTACTCCTTGTCAGACAATGCCGTTTACACGCTTTGCAAAGACTGGGAAGGCGGAATCTGGGCAGGAACCTATTTTGGAGGGCTGAATTACTATCCCAAGCAATACAATTCCTTCGAGAAGTTTTTCCCCATGATAGGAGAAAACTCACTTGGCGGAAATGTCGTGAGGGAGATCGTCCAAGATAAATACGCGAATCTCTGGATCGGTACGGAAGATGCCGGCCTGAACAAACTCGAAGCAGGAACGATGAAGTTCGTGCATTTTAAGCCCTCGGGCAAGAAACATGATCTCGCCTCAACTAACATACATGGCCTGCTTCCCGAGGGCGATTCTCTCTGGATCGGGACATTCGAAAACGGACTGGATCTCATGGACATAAGAACCGGAAAGATCATTAAACATTACTCGGCAGGAGCAGGAAAGAATTCCCTAAAGAGCAACTTCATCTATAGCATTCACAAAAGCCGATCCGGAGAACTCTTCTTCTGCACATCCGGCGGCTTTTTCAAGTACAACAGGAAAGAGGATAATTTCATCCACATCACCGGTGTGCCAGAACGGATGTTCTACAGCACTATGCTTCAAGATAGCAAGGGGATATTCTGGCTCGGCTCATACAGAGAGGGGTTATACTATTACGACCCCCGTACCGGAAGAAAGGGTTCTTACACCTATCAGAGCAATGACCCTCAAAGCCTGGGCAACAACCGCATAAACCGAATATTCGAAGACCGCAAGGGGCATATATGGCTTGCCACCGAGGGAGGTTTATATAAAATGAATCCGCAGGCAGGCAAGTTCAAGCGCTATACCACAGCGAACGGCCTTCCAAGCAACCTAATTCTATCTATGCTGGAAGATGAGGAAGGTTTGCTTTGGGTCAGCACATCGCGTGGATTAGCGGTCGTTAATCCCGAAACAGAAAAAATAAGAACCTATACCAGGGCGCATGGACTGCTGAGCGACCAGCTGAACTACAATTCTGCCTTTAAAGATGACTCCGGACGAATGTATTTCGGAAGCGTCAACGGATTAGTCAGGTTTCGTCCCTCATCATTTGTTAAAAACGCCTATAAACCACCGGTTTATATCACCGGGTTTCAAATATTCGGTCAGGAGATAGATGTCCAGAACGCCAACTCACCGCTGAAAGAATCCATCACCTTCACCAAAAAAATATGGTTAACGCATGAGCAATCCTCGTTTAGTATCGATTTCTCGGCCTTAAGCTACACATCCTTAAATACAACCGAGTATGCCTACAAGATGGAGGGGCTTGACAATGACTGGACATATCTGAAAACTAACCGTAAGGCTTATTTCACCTCCCTTCCACCAGGAAATTATATCTTCAAAGTAAAGGCAGCTAACAACAGCGGCGTATGGAATCATGACGAAACACATCTCGAAATTGAAATTGTACCGCCCTTCTGGAAAAGTAAGTGGGCGTTGTTCTTGTACGTCCTGCTCTCGTTTGCATTCGTCTACCTCGCTATACGCAATTATCACCGACGCGCCAAGACAAAAAACAAACGCAGGCTCGAAATATTCCAGCACAAAAAAGAAAAGGAAATCTACCAGGCAAAAATTGAATTTTTTACGCATGTAGCTCACGAAATACGCACCCCGCTCACCCTGATCAAAGGGCCTATGGAAAAAATCATCAAACGGGCCGAGGAGGTACCCCAGATCAAGCATAACCTGATGATTATGCAGAAAAACACCGAGCGCCTGCTTAATCTTACCAACCAGCTGCTCGACTTCAGAAAGACGGAAACCAGGGAGTTCAGCCTCAATTTCGTCAAAGCGGATATTTGTGAATTAGTAAGAGACAACTATATTCGCTTTAAGCCTGCGGCCGAGCAGAAAAATATACGCTTTATACTGGAACTGCCCGCCAATAAATTCTTCGCTTATATCGATCTCGGAGCGTTCGACAAAATCATGAGTAATCTGATTAACAACGCTATTAAATACGGCGCTAAGACCGCCATAATTGAAATATTGCCTGTCTTTGAAGGCAACCTTACATTTACCATCCTGATCAAGAATGACGGCTATATCATTCCCTGGAACATGAAAGAAAGAATATTTGACACCTTCTACCGGATGAAGCTTACAGAAAATCAACCGGGCAGCGGACTCGGGCTTTCCATTTCCCGCTCCCTGACAGAGCTACATAAAGGAAATCTTGAGTTGAGACCGGCACAAGCCGACTGTAATGTATTTGCAGTTACACTTCCGCTGCATCAGCAAATTGAATTCCATCCAATAATGAGCAGATGAACCCAATCAGAAATCCAATGAAAGAAGAAATAGCAAACCGGCCCACCGTCTTGTTGGTTGACGATAATGAAGAGATCCTGGACTTTATCTCGGATGATCTGAACGAACGATACGCCGTCATTACCGCCCGCAACGGCAGGGAAGCGCTCGACCTGTTAAGCGTTCACTCCATACAATTGGTCATCAGCGACATCATGATGCCCGAAGTTGATGGCTTCGAACTTTGCCGCCTAATCAAGTCAGACTTCGAATACAGCCATATTCCGGTGGTTTTGTTAACGGCGAAAAATACCCTGCAATCAAAGATCGAAGGACTTGAACTGGGAGCCGACGCGTATATCGAAAAACCATTTTCGCCTGAACATCTACAGGTTCAGATCGCCAACCTCCTTATGAACCGGAGCAAGATAAAAGATTACTTCGCGAACTCCCCTTTGGTGCATATCAAAACGATGGCCTATTCTAAGGCCGATGAGAACTTCCTGGAAAAACTGAACGAAGCCGTCAACCGGAATATTGCAAACATTGATCTTGATGTCGAGCACCTTGCTGACTCCATGAACATGAGCAAGCCTACATTATACCGGAAGATTAAAGCCATTTCCAACCTCACCCCTCATGAACTGATCAACATTGCACGGCTGAAAAAGGCTGCCCAACTGCTTGCCGGGAATGAATTTAAAATCTACGAAATTGCCGAAATGGTGGGATACAGCTCTCAAACGCACTTTGGCAGGTGCTTTGCAAAGCAATTCGGGATGCCGCCGACAGAATATATGCAAATAAAAATGGCTGAAAGGAAAACAAACAGCAGCGTTATCTGAGTCTTCGATATTCTCCTTTCAGCCCTGCTTACCTATTTTGTATGATATAAAGGGGCATGCAGACTTTTGAGTTTCGCTGCGGGCACCTTAATGACTTTGCGATCATAGGTCATCAAACCGTTCGTCTCAATTTCAACATCCGTCGTCTGCGTATATACCGCAGCAGACAGGCCGCTCCGGATGAGCTCCTGCATTTTCACCATGAAGGACGAATAGCGGTCAATCAGATCATCCGCGGTCTTGAAGCTCTGGTATCCCCAGTTATCCTTCTGCTGCCATACATGCCCGTCAACCGGCAGACCCAGACCGCCAAACTCTCCTAAAACCAGTGCCTGCCTGGAACCGAAGAGGTCGGGGCGGGGCATAGCGGGATCGGGATAGTTGTGCAGATCGATGATATGTCCTACCGGGAAGAAGTTACCCCCGCTCGCGCTATTCACTAAACGGGACGGATCTTTCTGCATAGTCCAGTTTGTTATTTCGGTAGTTTTAAACTGTCCCCATGCCTCGTTAAAAGGCACCCATACCACAATCGACGGGAAATTATGAAGGGCGTCCATGATGGCGTTCCATTCCTTACGATAGTATCCTTCCGACTCTTTTGAACGATCCTGCTCTGTACCCCTGCCGGCAACTCCCGGGCGAGACTCCCATCGATTTCCGAGATCCCCGCTGGGCATATCCTGCCAAACAAGTAAACCAATCGAATCACAGTAGTAGTACCATCTGGCAGGCTCCACCTTGATGTGTTTTCTGATCATATTGAAACCCATCTCCTTAGTTTTCTCAATATCAAACTTCAGGGCCTCATCTGTAGGTGCAGTATACAGCCCGTCAGGCCACCAGCCCTGATCCAACGGACCGTATTGAAATATAAATTGATTGTTCAGCAACATTCGCTGGATGCCCTTATTGTCTGCTGCCATCGAGGACTTACGCATAGCGAAATAGCTCTTTGCTTCATCCACTGCTTTTCCGCCCCGAACAACGGCGACCTGCATCTTGTATAGGAAAGGATTTTCCGGAGACCACAGTTTGGCCTGGGGAATGTTCAGACTAGCGGCAGCACCGCTACTTACCTCCTGTTCCGCTACCTTGGTCGTTCCGTCCCAGGCCGATATCCTCACCCGGTCGCCCGGCCTGGGATTTTTAACCTGAGTGCTCACCATTACCAACCCTTTATCAACATCAGGAGTCTGTTTTGTTGCTTGAATATAGGTATCAGACACCGCCTCCAGCCAAACCGTTTGCCAAATACCTGTTACCGGCGTATACCATATCCCCTCAGGTTTGCGCACCTGCTTACCGCGAGGTTGAGGGCCTTCGTCTGTAGGGTCCCAGACGCGGATGGATAGATCTTGTTGTCCTCCACGCTTCAACAAGGATGTAATATCAAACGAAAAGGGATCATTTCCTCCCTGGTGTGTGCCGGCTTCCTTGCCATTTACCGAAACCTTCGCTTCCCAGTCTACACCGCCTAAATGCAGGATAACCCTCTTGCCTTTCATGGAAGGAGGTACGGAAAATTGTGTATGGTACCAGAGCACGCTGTCCTTTCCGACATTCCTACCCACACCCGAGAGAGAGGATTCGACCGCAAAGGGAACCAGTATCTTTCCTTCATACGACTTTGGCTTAGCATCCTGCTTTGGCGTGATGGCGTAATTCCACAGCCCATTCAAGCTTTTCCAATTACCGCGCACCAGCTGCGGCCGGGGATACTCGGGATGCGGATTGGATACGTTTACTTTCTCTGCCCAGGGTGTCTGGATCTTCCCCGGAACCGGCTTCCAGCCAGAATCCTGTCCATAACATATAGCTGCGGAAGCAAACACGAATAAGAATAAAGTACTGAGAGTTTTCATAAATGTAACTGGTTGGTTAGTATACGTGTTGAGTTTGCGTTGATGCTCCGAGTTAACCGTCTTCAGCTTATCAGGTTGATCTGTTAACGGTTAGTTCGAATAACGCTTCTTTCCCTCCTTTCAAAGGACTGAATTTCTCCCTTTAAATTTCAATAAAATAATTTCAAAATATATACAAATCGTATCATTAACGCAGGAACTGAAAAAGCGGTTTAAAGGTAATTTAAAGCCCCCTCGTTCGGGAACTGCTCTGATCAAATGCATGTCTAGTCCATGTTTAGTCCATGTTAAGTCAGACGTACCGTAAGAAAACATGGACTAGACTTTGACTCTTCACCGATTCAATATGGAAATAGGTAGACGGAGGTTCTAACAAGATAGATGGAAGAGGAGATAAAAGGCGCTAATCGGACAGCGTCCGGAATTGCAGGGCTTCCCTGCTTGGAAGGTGAACACTGACAAGCTCTTATCGGATCAGCAACTGGACCAGATTATTGCCATGCCTATTGATCTTTTGATAAAGGAGCATAGCGATTACGATCAACATTGCTAAAAAAGAAAGGAGGGCCTGATGACGGACCCTCCTGACTGAAAAACATATAACCTACTAAACTTTTTGCACCCTATTTCTGCAAAAGCCCGTCTAAAGTAATGGCCACATAGTACAGCCCCCCGAGGGTTGGCCCCCCGGCATATTGCACATAATTGTTGTTAAAAATATTCGTTCCGCCGACTTTAAATGTGGCTTTATGCCGCGGTATTTTATAGGTAGCCTGGGCATCAAAGGTTCCGAATGAAGGAACGGTGCCATTTACGAGGGGACTCTCCCATAAAAATTCCTGCTGCCATCTGTAAACGATGTTGAATCCGATATTTTTTACTACCTCCCGGTTCCCGAAAGACACATTGGTTGACCATTTTGGCGTATTGAAACCGGTAACAAACACATCAGGCTCTGAATTTTCTGATATATTATTGTAGCTCGCATTGCCGGAAACCGTATACTTCTGGTAGAAGTTGTAAGTCAGTCCCAGTGCGGCCCCATAGTTATTGTACTTATTTTTAGCGTTAGTATATACCCTGTACCGCGTTTGCTGCGCATCCCGGTTTGCCCTAAGCATGGCGAGTACGGCCTCGTCACTTCCTACAGGTGCCTGTTCCACGAAATTAGCACCAGGGGTTAATGCCCTTTTGTATGGCACAGAAACCTCTACCTGGCCCAGGAAGCCATCGTATTGATTGATGTATGCATCAACATCTACTACCAGCTTATTCTCCAGCAGGACGCTTTTGTAACCTACTTCGAATGAGTTGATACGCTCCGGACGAGTTGGCGACAGGGAGGTTGCTGATAGCAGTGCTCTGTTTTTAAGCGCAGCGTCATTGGCCGACAGTCCCGCAGCAACATCAGCATTTACAGCTGCATTAAAGATATCACTTGAGGCAAGAGTATAGGAGTTATCCAGATAGTTTAGTCCCTCGTTGATATAAGAAAGGCCACCTACACGCCGGATATTGCCGTTATTAACAAATGAAATCGCTTCGAAGAGAGCAGGAAAACGATATCCGTTTTGAAGTGATGCCCTGAAGTTGTGTTTCCCGGCGAGGGTATATACAGCCGCAACTCTCGGGTTGAATTTTGCGTCAAACTCGGGGTTATAATCAAGCCTCAAAGAACCGAAAAGTTTCAGCTTCTCTTCAAAAAGTGTTTTGGTTACCTGTGCAAAACCACCAAACTTTTTGTAATACACATTGTCGCCGAAGCTTCCATCTTCCAAAGGATTATTCCGTTCAGCAAGAGGGCGCGTAAAGTCAACGAAGTTGTTCCCGTCAGGCACGACTTCATATATGCGGAGGTCACCGCCCACCAACAGATCAAATATTTTCACCTTTTCGGACAGGTCCCATTGGGCATCAGTATGATAGGTGCGGCTTTTCTGGTTAAGCCAGGCGCCTCCGGTTGCAGGTGCATCGCCGCCGACAACCTCCTGGTGATCCCAGTTGTTGATTCCAACGATAGTATTTTTTAAGTCGTTAAACTGGGCGGTTCCCGGCTCCGCGCGACCGGCATCTGCGGCAGTACGACCTATTTTCAACGCCTCTGCCAAAGGCGTTCCTGCATTAAGTGCATTTTGGAGTGCTGTTTTGTATTTGGCTTGCCAAACCGAGTTCTTACCTCCGCTGGTGATGTCCAGGTTATCTACCAGGGGTTTGATATTATATGAGTCGCCCGTATTTTCGATAGATACGTATGACTTAACGAAGTAGTTCGAACCTTTTAACTCCACTTTATGGTTCTGGACAGTCACATTGTCCATCTGAATCTTGTTTCCTCTCTGAAAGAGACCGTCAAGCTTACCGAAGCGGTAACCGTATGACAGCTCCGCGTTATCCGACAAACGGTAATGCAACGCGGCATCAAATTTCAGGTTATCCACAATAGGATTAACGACATCCTTCTCCCAATATCCGGTACGACGTACGACGATACTCTGAGCACCTGTTTGTCCGGGGATGGTAAGACCGCTGATGGTTACTGCATTACTTCCATTATCATCCCCGTACTTGTTCCAGGCATCATAAGCCGGATTGTCAGCATCAGCATTTAGCTCAGAAAAGCGCGGGTTGGCAGTATTCAGCGTATTGGGGTTTTGATTCGTGCGGGTATCTGACAACCAGTCCTTGCCCCTCATATAGCTCACATTCACTTTAAAAGCAAACTTATTGTTGAAAGCCTGTGCATAACGCAGCGCACTTTCTGTGAGTATACCGGCATCACGGCCAGTGCCCCCTACATGGTTTACTCCGTTGCGCGTATAAAGGCTCAAGCCCTGGTATAAGAAAGGACTCTTGGTGATCAGATTGGCCATGCCGTTTATAGCACTCATACCGTAAAGGGCAGAGGCCGCACCCGGGGTGATCTCTACACTGGCGATGTCCAGTTCGGTGGGACCGATCGCGTTGCCCAGTGGAACGCCAAGTGTTCCGGCCTGCATGTCGACACCGTCCACCAGCTGCACGAAGCGGAAGTTATTGGGGATGTTAAATCCCCGGGTATTAGGGACTTTAAAAGTCAGGCTCGAGGTGGTCATCTGAACACCTTTCACGTTTTCCAGCGCGTCATAGAATCCTGGTGCCGGACTCTCTCTTATGGCGCGGATATCCAGCTTTTCAATCGCGACGGGAGATTTCAAAATGCTCTCCTCTACCCTGGAGGCTGTAACCACCACTTCTTTTCCTAAAACGGTTTGAGTGAGAAGCTCAATGTTCAGCTTTGATTCAGGACTGGTGATTTCGAATTCCTGCGTTTCAAAGCCAATACTGGAAAACACCAGTGTAAAAGGATATTTCGCGCGGGTTTTAAGGCTAAAATCGCCCTTTGAGTCTGTTAGGGTACCGGTTACGGTACCTTTAAGCAGGACGCTGACACCCTGCAGAGGAGCTTTTGTTTCTTGCTGTACGATAGTACCGCTTACGATGATAAAATTGTTTCCTTGCGCAAGGATGAGGGTTGGAGCAAAGAATAAGGATAGGAAAAAGGCAATATGGGTAATTTTCATGTGTTGCGTTGTCGTGAAATATTATTTGATAGTTTAAGCCGATTAATTTTCATGGTAACGACAACCTGTTTCACTGTTGCGCCAAACCAGCGCGGGGAACCCAAAAGGTAAGTTTGCACTCATAGTCTATAGTTTTGATAGACAAATATAGAAATAAATCAGAGCTGTCAAGCGGCGAGTAAAAATATTTGTAACAAAATCGTTTGTTAAGACCCGCTCAAGCCGGATCAGCGAAGCCATTCATCCCTAAGGCTATGAGAAAAGATCCGTTTTCAGCTTTATTAAATGGCGAAGACGAAACATAATCGTATGAATATTGGTAATTTTATCACTTACCTGAATTACGCATGACAGCAAGCTCCCGGCTCGGAACAGTACTTATAACATTTCTCTTATTCATCAGCATACAGGTTCTTGGACAAAGGAACGGTATAGTGACCGGCAGCATAGCCGACAGGTACACGAACGAATCTATTCTGGGTGCCACGGTGACTGTAAAGGGCACCAATATCAGTACCGCAACAGACAGTACAGGGCGGTTCAGGATCAGCGTTCCGGTAGGAACCTACACCTTAAGTGCCGGATACGTTGGCTATTTAAGTGAAGAAAAGTTCAATGTGGTGATATCAACGGGCAATGCCCAGATTGTCAATTTCCGGCTCGAGCCGGCTGTAAATAGTTTGAACGAAGTACAGGTAACCTTTAACAGAGGACAATCTGCTATTGCGACGGATATGGTTACTCCTCTTTCTGTTCAGCAACTCACGACCGAGGAGATCAAGAGCAATCCGGGAGGAAACTTTGATGTATCAAAAGTTGTGCAAACGCTTCCGGGAGTAGGGATTAGCAATGGTGTAGGCGAACGGAACGATATTATTGTTCGCGGGGGGGCACCTAACGAAAACGTTTACTACCTGGATGGAATAGAAATCCCCGTCCTTAACCATTTCCAAACGCAGGGAAGCTCGGGCGGGGCGCAGGGAATTTTAAATGTTTCCTTTATTGAGAGCCTCAAGCTATCCTCTTCTGCTTTCGACGCGCGTTATGACAATCCTCTTGCCTCGACCTTTGTGATCACCCAAAGAGACGGAAACTCGGAACGACTATCAGGAAATGCCAGGATAAGCTTCACAGAATCGGTGTTGACGCTTGAGGGTCCTCTGTCTGAGAAGACCACATTTTTGGCGTCGGCGAGGAAATCATATCTCAGCCTGTTGTTTAAGCTTATCGACCTTCCGATTCGTCCGGATTTTGAAGACTTTCAATATAAGGTTACGCACAAATTCAATGCGAAGACTACCTTAACAGCGATCGGCTTAGGTGCGCTGGATCATTTCAACTTTGCTCCAACAAAGGAATCGACGCCGGAGAACACCTATGTTCTCCGGTCGACGCCCTATATTAACCAATGGAATTATACTGTTGGGTTTAACTTAAATCATAAGATCAGGAACGGCTACATGAACGTTTCGCTTAGCCGGAACATGTTTGAAAATAACCTGGACAAGTTTGAGGATGAGCAGAAAATTGAGTCGACACGGACCCTCTTTGTTGAATCACAGGAGATGGAAAACAAACTACGGTTTGATATTAACAAGTTTGTTAACGGCTGGAAGCTTTCGGGAGGACTGATGACCCAGTATGTAGGCTATAGTGGAAACATTTTTAACAAATTGTCCAATGAAATAAGTGACGATCAGGGAAACGTCATTACTCCTGAACGGATACTCAACTTTGATAATTCTATTAATTTCTGGAAATACGGACTTTTTGCACAGGCATCGAAGAACATTCTTAATGATAAGCTGTTGGTTTCTGGCGGTATCCGCACGGATATGAATACGTTTACCGACAAGGGCAACAATCCGCTTAAGACACTTTCGCCAAGACTTTCTTTTGCCTATCATGTTAATTCGCGCTGGGACATCAACGCTTCTGTAGGCACGTATTTCAAGGTTCCGCCCTATACTGCTCTCGGGTATGCTGATAACAACGGTTTAAACGCGAACAAAGGCCTTGACTATATACAGTCGACCCATTACGTAATAGGTACCCAGTTCTTGCCGAAGAACTCGCTGAGATTCACCTTCGAAACTTTTTTCAAAAAATATAACGACTACCCTGTTTCGGAGGCGACAGGAATATCATTGGCCAATCAGGGTTCGGAGTATACCTCTGTGGGAAGTGAAAAACTTTTGAGTATCGGCAAGGGGGAAACTTACGGATTCGAGGTTTACGCGCAGCAGAAGCTGGAGAACAGAATCTTTTATGTAGCCAGCTATACGTATGTAAGAAGCAAATTTTCTGGCCTGAACGGAAGGCTACTGCCATCCTCCTGGGATAACGAACATCTGTTTTCGGCAACTTTGGGTTATAAGTTCAAGAATAACTGGGACCTGGGTGTCAAATACCGTTTCGCGGGCGGATCTCCTTATACCCCGTTTAATATGATAAGTTCGCAACAGAACTACCTGGCTATTGGTACAGGAACCTTCGACTATAGTCGCCTTAATTCAGAAAGACTTCGTTCGTTTAGTCAAACCGATCTTCGTGTAGATAAACGAATAAACCTGAAGAAGACGTCTATTAATTTTTACGTAGATATCCAAAATATCCTGAAAACGCAGAACGCATCTTTCCCTAAGTATACCTTCAAGCGAAGCGATGATAACAGCAGCTTTGTTACTAGTGATGGGCGACCGCTTCAGCCGAATGGAAGTAATGCAATTCCGGTCATCCTTAATGAGTCGTCAGGCAACCTGATTCCTTCCCTGGGCATTAATTACGAGTTTTAGGACGGGATTGAGTGGATCGTGTGGAATTAAAAAAGCCTTCCGGTTTGATACCGGAAGGCTTTTGCTCCTGAGGCTGGGCTCGAACCAGCGACCCTCTGATTAACAGTCAGATGCTCTAACCGGCTGAGCTACTCAGGAGTGTTACCCGGTTAATGTTTGCTTCACCTTCTAAGAAAGTTTCGCTGTGTTTGGGAATGCAATATTCGCGATTTAAATCTGATTTTAAAAGTGCGTTTCAATAAAAATCAGGCTTCGAACTGCTAAAGCTTCATAATAAGGACATTAATTTTTTCAGGAGGAGCCGTTGCAGGAAATACCATCTAAGCGCTTCGCCACTAGTAACGGACTGCGGCTATTAAAACCGGGAAAGCAGGGAACAGGTTAAAAAGAAAGGGGTGAACAACGTTAATTTGTTCACCCCTTTGCTCCTGAGGCTGGGCTCGAACCAGCGACCCTCTGATTAACAGTCAGATGCTCTAACCGGCTGAGCTACTCAGGAGTATTAAACCCGGTTATTTGTGCCTTGCTGCCCTGTTTTAGTGGACAGCGCTGCTGTGTTTTGGGACTGCAATATTCGGGATTTAAATTTATTTATGCAATATTTGCTTAAAGTTTTTTAAAAATAATTTATGAGCTTAGTTATTATAGGTACAGTGGCTTTTGATGCCATTGAAACGCCCTTCGGAAAGACGGACAAAATAGTCGGCGGAGCAGCAACATATGCTAGTCTTGCCGCATCATATTTTTATGATAAAGTAAAAATTGTGGGAGTCGTTGGTGATGATTTTCACAAAGAAGATATTGAAACGTTTACCACACATGGAATTGACGTAGAAGGATTACAGGTAAAGGAAGGTGAAAAATCTTTTTTCTGGGCGGGAAGGTATCATAATGACATGAACAGTCGCGATACACTTACTACCGAACTGAACGTATTGGCTGACTTCGACCCTATCATTCCGGAATCGTATCAGACATGCGAGTACCTTCTCCTGGGCAACCTCACCCCTCAGATACAAAAGGTTACCATTGAAAGACTTCGGAACCGTCCAAAGCTGATCGTTCTTGATACAATGAATTTCTGGATGGATATGGCGATGGAAGATTTAAAAGAGACACTGAAGCTAGTCGACGTGTTGACGATTAACGATGCCGAGGCGCGCCAGCTGTCAGGCGAATACTCGCTGGTGAAGGCCGCCAAGAAAATTATTGCGATGGGACCACGATATCTGATTATTAAGAAAGGTGAGCACGGTGCACTGTTATTTGATTCAGAACGCGTATTTTCTGCCCCGGCTCTGCCGCTAGCTGAGGTGTTTGACCCGACAGGCGCAGGTGATACTTTTGCCGGGGGATTTATCGGGTATCTGGCTAAAGTTGGCACCATCAACTTCAACAATATGAAGAACGCGGTGATCTACGGATCGGCACTGGCATCGTTTTGTGTTGAAAAATTTGGAACAGAGAAAATTAAAGATCTTACTCAGACTGGTGTGGAAAGCCGCATAAGGGAATTTGTAACGCTAAGCAGCTTTGTTATAGAACCATAGTACTTCAGGTGATAGTCTCCCGGCGGGATTATCACCTGATTTTTCCCACCTTTTTAAACCGAATAAATACGCTTTTTGAATGAGGGGCATCTTTTAGTTCGGACGTTAAGTCCTGCCCTGCCCAATGCTCATAATGCTGCCCGTTTCTCCAAAGCCGGCTTTCCGACACGTCGTAGATAACACCATCCACTGCAACCCAAATCTGTGGTTTGTCTTGCCCGTTTCGGAGGGCTAACTGAGCGATCGTATACTCTGGCAGATCTGTTTCCATTAAGCGTTTTTACCTTTTCTCCGGAAATACTCGAATAATAAAATATTGATGAGCAGCATGGAAAGGGAATAGAAATGATCTTCGAAAGGCACTGTTGATATGCGCAGACCCATGTTCTGAGCATCGTTATACATCACAATCGGCAAGGAGGTCAATATTCCGTTCACGATATAGAACGGGAACATGGAAACCAGAAAGGCGAGATAGAAACGACCCATATTGTCTGGTCTCCTGAGGTACACATATAAGCAGTTGGCCAACAGCAAACCAAACGTGATCAGCGTGTAGACCCGGTCGTGGTAAAACACCAGCAGAACCACTGAAAGAGCAGTCAATGCGTGTGTGATCGAAAGACTGGCCCTGGCGAGAATATCTTTCTTAACGTAGAAGTTAAGGCATTCATAAATAAATATACAGGAGAAAGGCACCGTTACAAAGAATAAAATCTCCTCGATTGGAAGATTGAGGAAATAAAGCCCGGTTACATACCGGCTGTTGAAAGACCATACATCATATAAGGTGAAGATATAATCCCAGAGTAAGAAGCACAACCCGCTTATCACCTGGGCAGGAAAGATATACTTCCATTTCTTATAGAAGTGTACATTCTTATCGAAGGACAAGAGGACCGGAAATAGTACCGTGAGGAAATTAATTAACAGGTAGGTGTATTTCTCGTTCATTTCATGGATTGGTTTAGAATATCCAGTTCTCCGCCATTTGCTCTGCCACTTTCGATAACAAAGGTAACCATGTTTTTCAGGACATCTTTACCGAGCGAGCCATATTGGCGTTTCTGAACGAGGCTGACTATCTTTTTCCTGTCTTCATCAAGATGCTTGCTCATGCCCAGGAAGGAGGGCAGATAATGCTCGATACTAAACCGTAAAAATCGAATTTCCAGATCGTCGGGGGCCTTTTTCGATGCAGTGGAGAGCACCTGCATTCCGCTTTTGAGATGAGCCAGCTTCTGATAAGGATTCCATGCGTGCTTCCCCATTAATGTTTGAGCGCAGCCGTAATAGGCGAGATGAACCGCACTGATTCCCTGGTCACGCTTCATCCGTTCCAAAAACTTTTCTGCAACGGCCTTATTCTCGACAGCCTGGTAGAACTGCGCTCTCACTTTATCCAGATCTGTTGAAAGGACCGATAGGGGCAGCATCAGCAGCAATAGAAACAACTTGATCATAAGCCTATTATTTTCTCCTTAAACAGCGCCCGTCCGAACAACCATAATTTCCTCTTGTCAGACACCCGGATGCGTTCAGCGGCCAGTGTATGTGCCGGCTTCGACTCGATTTTATGGAAAAGCTCGAGATAGTAGAGATAGGCAACGTAGACGCCCCCACGGGACTTAGGAGGCAGCTGGCGTATCCCGGTGAGTCCTTCATCGAAGTCTATGCGGATATCTTCCTCAATAATTCTTTTGTCAGACTCACTGAAACTTAGAAAGTCAACGTCCGGAAAGTACACCCTTCCCCTCTCTTCGTAATCGGCTTGTATATCTCTGAGGAAATTGATCTTCTGGAAGGCGGCGCCCAGCCGTTTGGCCGAAGGCAGAAGCGTTGCGTACAAATCTTCATGGCCATGACAGAAAACCCTGAGGCACATGAGTCCCACTACTTCGGCAGAACCATATATATATTCTTTAAAGAGTGCGTCGGTATAAGATAGTTTCTGCAGGTCCATTTCCATAGAATGCAGAAAGGCTTCTATAAGACCCTTGTCTATCTGGTATTGGTTTACAACAAGCTGGAATGAATGAAGCACTGGATTGATACTGACCCCCCTTTCAATAGCCTGGTAAGTATCAAGACCAAACTGGCGGATAATTTCCATCTTATTGTAGTCATGAAAGGTGTCAACTATCTCATCGGCGTACCTGACGAATCCATAGATGGCGTAAATGGGGTTACGGAGTTCTTTGTGAAAGGCGCGGATACCCAGACTAAAAGAGGTACTATAGGTTTTCGTAATGAGCTTACTGCACTCAAAACAAGAGTAATTATATAAATCCATCATAAAACGTAGCGCCCCATTTATCAATAATACGAAATTTTGGTTTAAAAGTTTTTGAGGTTACATTTACCGTTATATGAATACATCTTCAGTGGCTATCATCGGCTCCGGCTTTGCAGGTCTGGCAGCAGCGTCTATTCTCGCCCAAGCGGGATGTGATGTAACTGTTTATGAGAAGAATGAGCAACCCGGTGGCAGAGCAAGGGTATGGTCAAAAGACGGTTTCCGCTTCGATATGGGACCAAGCTGGTACTGGATGCCGGATGTATTTGAAAACTTCTTTTCCTTATTTGGAAAGAAAAGCTCAGACTTTTATGAACTAAAAAGACTTGACCCTTCTTATCGTGTTTACTGGGGCAAGAGGGACTTTACGGACGTTCCTGCTGATATGGCCAAGCTTAGGCAACTGTTTGAAGAACTTGAGCCGGGTGCTTCGCATGGTTTGGACAGTTTTCTCAAGCAGGCCGAATATAAGTACCAAACAGGTATGGGTGATTTTGTGTTCCGACCCTCTCACTCCATTGCAGAGTATATTGACCTCAAGCTCATCAGTGCCAGCTTCCGACTGCAGTTGTTTACGAGTCTTCGAAACCATGCGAAGTCGTATTTTAAGCATCCTAAAATTATTGAGATCCTGGAGTTCCCGGTGCTGTTTCTGGGAGGAACAGCAGCAACAACTCCGGCGCTCTACAGTCTGATGAATTATGCGGATCTGGCGCTTGGAACCTGGTATCCTATAGGTGGAATGAACGAAATTGTAAAGGCCATGGTTTCGATTGCATCCGAACAGGGAGTAAAGTTCTGCCTGAATACGGAAGTAACAAAGATTAAGGTAGAAAAGGGCATAGCAATGGGACTGGAAACAGATTCAGGCTTTAAGCCTGCTGATCTGATCATCTCGAATGCTGATTATCATCATACCGATCAGGTTTTGCTTGAAAGCAACTATCGGGGCTATACTCCCGAGTACTGGAATAATCGTACGCTGTCTCCATCCTCATTACTATTTTACATTGGAGTGGGCAAAAAACTGAGAGACATTCAACATCACAGTCTTTTTTTTGATGAAGACTTCAACAAGCATTCTGATGAAATATACAAAAGACCTCAATGGCCGGAGAAACCGCTCTTTTATGTTTGCTGCGCTTCCAGATCTGACAGCTCTGTTGCGCCGGAAGGGGGAGAAAACCTGTTCTTCCTTATCCCGGTAGCTCCCGGATTGGAAGATACAGAGGAGATCAGAGAGCGATATTTTAAGCTTCTTATGGATAGGTTTGAAATGGTAACAGGGGAAACTATCAGAGACTCGATTATTGTTAAGAGAAGTTATGCCATCAAAGACTTTGTGGACGATTATCATTCTTTTAAGGGCAATGCGTACGGATTGGCGAATACGCTGTTGCAAACAGCTTTCTTAAAACCGAAGCTACGCTCTGGAAAAGTTAAGAATTTATTTTACGCAGGGCAGCTTACTGTACCAGGACCGGGCGTACCGCCGGCGATTATATCGGGGCAGGTGGCTGCAGAGGAAGCGATGAAGCTCCTTCGGCGGCAGCAATAAATTTGTTCATGGCAGCTACAGTTCTGTTATGAAACCAATCGTGATCAGATAAAATAATAGTTCAAATGTAACAAAGAAGTATATCTGCTGCTCTAAACATAGGTTAACCATTGTCTCTCATGCCAGTAAGTAATAATTATAAAGAGAACGTCAAAGTTGCGCTTCAGTCTGTAAAAAGCAACAAATTGAGGACATTGCTGACGGCAGCGATAATCGCCATTGGACTAATGGCTCTGGTTGGCATTCTTACGTCGATAGACGCCATAAAAAGCTCTTTAAACAGCACGTTCTCCAGGATGGGGGCAAACTCTTTCACCATACGGAACCGTGGTGCGGGTATTCGGTTCGGAGGCCCGGGGGAACAGCCGAAGCGACATCCTTCTATCACTTTCAGGGAAGCGATTGCTTTTAAGGAGCGGTTTGACTATCCTGCAATAGTCTCTGTCAACACGTTTGCGTCACAGGGTGCCACTGCAAAATATGCGAGCGAGAAGACTAATCCCAACATCAACATCATAGGTGGCGACCGGGAGTACATCACCACCGGAGGATACTCGCTGTCGGACGGAAGAAACTTCTCCAAATCAGAAGTAGACTACGGTGCAAACGTTGTGATCATTGGTGAAGAGATCAAAACGCGGCTATTTCCCAACCTGAATCCCATAGACAAGTTTATCCTTCTGGGTAATAACAAATACAAGGTTATCGGAATCTTTGAAAAGAAAGGGTCAGGCGCGAGCTTTGGAGGAGATAAAGTTTGTGTAGTGCCCCTACTCAAAGCGCGACAGATATCAACTAATGCAAGACCGAGTTATACAATCACCGTGATGAGTTTAGATACCCGGCAAAGCGAGTCGACCATTGGAGAAGCAACAGCACTTTTTCGAAATATAAGAGGACTAAGTGCAGGTCAGGACGACAACTTTGAGATCACCAAGAGTGATGCTATCGTCCAAACGCTTCTGGAAAACATTAAATGGGTAACAATAGGTGCGATAGTCATCGCCTTTGTAACGCTTGTTGGGGCCTCAATCGGTCTGATGAACATCATGCTTGTATCGGTAACGGAGAGGACCAGGGAAATAGGCATACGCAAAGCAATAGGCGCGAACCCTACATTGATCAGGCAGCAGTTTCTGTATGAAGCAATCGTTATCTGCCTGATAGGAGGCCTGGCCGGTATTGTTTTGGGGATACTGATCGGCAATGTGGTGGCCATGGCTCTGGAAGCAAGTTTTATCATCCCCTGGCTCTGGATGGCTGTAGGAGTGGTTCTCTGTATTGTTGTCGGAATTATTTCAGGTATATACCCTGCATCCAAGGCTTCGAGACTGGATCCTGTTGAGGCCTTAAGGTATGAATAGAAAGAGGGCTGCATACGCATGCAACTCCTCTTTCTACTTTTTGAGACGTGTAGCAGGCTGATCTGTCCCCGGGAAGTTCAGCCCACGCTTTCCATATTATTGAATGGGATTTTCTTTAATGTAATTTTCCCAGGCCCATGCAGATTTCATCATCTCTTCGAGATCCAGATCAGCGGACCAGTTTAATTCGCTCTCTGCTTTTGTCACATCTCCCCATACTTTTTCAATGTCGCCTTCGCGTCTTGGACCTATTTGGTAATTAAGCTTTACCCCGGTACTTTTCTCAAACGCATCAATAACCTGAAGTACGGAGCTTCCTTTACCTGTACCAACGTTATAAACTTCATAACTGCCCTCCATTCTCTTTTCTTCCTGCCTTTTCAGTGCGGCGATATGTGCCTTGGCGAGGTCGACCACATGAATATAGTCCCTTATGCAGCTACCGTCTTCAGTATCGTAATCATCTCCATATACTGTGATAGGACCACGTTTACCTATGGCACTCTGCGTGATGAAAGGAACCAGATTCTGGGGAACACCTATTGGAAGTTCTCCGATAAGAGCAGTTTCATGCGCACCAACGGGGTTAAAATACCGCAGGGAGATAATATGATAATTGGTATTGACTTTAGCAATGTCTGAAAGGATTTCCTCCGCTATCTGCTTGGTGTTTCCATAAGGAGATTCCGCCTTTTTTACTGGCGCATCTTCGGTAACAGGCAGAATATCAGGCTGTCCGTAAACGGTACACGACGAGGAGAAGACAAAGTTCACTTCTCTTCCTTCAAAAGCCTTTAACAGGTTAATAAGCGAAAAAAAGTTATTCCTATAATACTTTAGCGGCTGAGCCACCGACTCTCCAACGGCTTTATGCGCAGCGAAATGTATTACTCCGGTGATACCGGGGTTTGCTGATATGAAGTCGATGACCTTTTTCTCTTCGCACAGGTCCAGATTGTGAAATTCGGGCTTTATACCCGTGATCTCCGTAATCTGATCAAGAATACCGATACTCGAATTGTCCAGATTATCAACGATTACGACTTCGTAACCTGCTTCCTGAAGTGTGACTACAGTATGTGAACCAATGTATCCGGTTCCACCTGTTACTAATATTTTACCCATAGCTATTTGTTATAATTGGCAAAGTCCTTATGTTCAATTTTTTCAATAATATCTTTTGGCAGCGACTTGAAGTATTCATAAGTAATTTTCAGACCTTCTGCACGGGACACTTTGGGTTCCCAACCGAGAATCTCCCTCGCTTTAGTGATATCCGGGCGACGTTGCTTCGGATCATCTGTAGGCAACGGCCTCGTTACGAGTTTCTGGTCTGTTCCGGTCAGCTTGATGATTTCCTCACCAAACTCAAGAATAGTGATCTCGTCGGGATTCCCGATATTCACGGGGTAAGGGTAATCTGAGAATAACAGGCGATAAATGCCTTCGATAAGATCATCTACATAGCAGAATGACCGAGTCTGAGATCCATCTCCGAATACGGTAAGGTCCTCTCCCCTGATCGCCTGACCAATGAAAGCGGGCAGTACACGACCGTCATTGAGTCGCATACGTGGTCCATAAGTATTAAAGATCCGAACTATTCTTGTCTCAACACCGTGGAAAGTATGGTAAGCCATCGTTATGGCCTCCTGAAAACGTTTGGCCTCATCATAAACGCCACGCGGGCCGACGGGATTCACATTGCCCCAATATTCTTCAGGTTGCGGATTACAGTTAGGATCACCATAGACTTCCGATGTAGAAGCGATAAGCATCCTGGCTTGTTTGGCACGTGCTAAGCCAAGGAGGTTATGAGTACCAAGTGAACCAACCTTCAATGTTTGAATGGGGATCTTCAGATAATCGATAGGACTAGCCGGGGATGCAAAGTGCAGGATATAATCAAGGTCCCCGGGCACATGAACAAAAGTAGACACATCGTGATTGTAGAACTCAAAATTCTCCAGTTTAAACAGATGTTCGATATTGCGCAGATCTCCTGTGATCAGGTTGTCCATAGCGATGACATGAAAGTCCTCACTAATAAACCTGTCGCATAAATGTGAACCAAGGAAACCGGCCGCTCCAGTAATTAAAATTCTCTTTCTTGCCATTATGACTGTACTATTTCTTTATGTATTTTATGTGGTAATATCCACGGTATATCAATTATAGCCCTATGCTTTACGGCCATCCAAGTAAACTGCTAACGTGCTTACTTCGTGATCTGCTAACTGCAGCCTCACATTCACAGCACGTGCACGTTTGTATTTACCCGGGTTACCTAATATATTTTCGTCGTGAATATGCAGTTCTAACTACAGCAATTTTCATGTAATGAGCAAATTAATTTGTTATTTAACAGTATTTTCGGCCAATATTAATCATAAGAAACACATGCTGTTCATATATAATCTTGGGATTCAATTTTATTGGATAATAATTGTAATGTCCCAAGCATTTAACGTCAAAGCTAAAGCCTGGGTTAAAGGTAGAAAAAACCTGTTTCAAAAGATGAAACAGGAGGTAAATTCTGAAAAGCAACACATCTGGTTTCACTTTGCGTCTTTAGGGGAGTTTGAGCAGGGCCGGCCGGTGATAGAAAAAGTAAAAAGTGACTATCCTGGGTATCCTGTTGTAATCACCTTTTTCTCCCCCTCGGGATATGAACTCAGAAAGAATTATGCCCTTGCTGATCATGTGTTCTACCTTCCTTTAGATACAAGAAGAAATGCCAGCCAATTTGTAGATATCATCAATCCGAAGCTGGCTATTTTTACGAAATATGAATACTGGTACCACTTCTTTAGCGAGCTGAATCGACGTTCCATCCCTTTGATCGTAATATCAGCTATATTCAGGGATGATCAGATATTCTTCAAATGGTATGGCGGTTTGCACCGGGCTATGCTGAGAAAGGTGAGCAGGCTCTTTGTACAGGATGCTGCCAGCATTTCGATGCTTGAAAATATTGGCATCACTCATGCCAGTATTGGTGGAGATACCCGCTTTGACCGGGTTGCCTCGAACGCCCGGCAACCGAAAGATTTTCAGCTTGTGAGGGAGTTTTGTGGCTCAGCAAATGTTCTCGTCGCCGGAAGCACCTGGCCGGAGGATGAGAACATCCTCTCGAAGGCCATCGAGCGATTTGAAGAATGGAAGTTTATCATTGCGCCACATGAGATCAAACCCGATAAGCTGAAAGCCTTTGAGAGTCTCCTTCCTGCAAACACCTACCTGAGATATTCTGAATTGAAAGAAAACGGACTTCCTGACGAGACGAAAAAGTGGAGAATTTTAATAATCGATAATATCGGTATGCTCTCCTCTCTTTACCAATATGGCCAGATCGCATACATCGGAGGAGGTTTCGGGGTAGGTATCCATAACACGCTCGAAGCGGCTGCATTCGGTCTTCCCATAATATTTGGACCAAATTACAAACGCTTTCTGGAAGCAAAAATGCTCATTGCTGAAAACGCCGCCTTCAGCATTAAAAATAAAGATGAACTACTCGAAGTATTGAATAAGCTTAAAGAAATTGACTTCCGCCGGGAAAGTGGCAATGCAGCAAAGAAACTGGTTCTAAACAATACCGGTGCGACGGAAGCTATCTTTTCCTATCTGGATGAGTATGTATTTAAGCGAAGGTAAAAGCTTATACCGCCTGCTTAACTAATTTCTCCAGGACTCCTATCCAAATCGGGTTATCATTCAGGCTCTCGACAAGCTGAACTTTCTCTCCGCCAAGTTCCTTAAACTCCAGATCGTATTCTTCCGCGATTTCATATATGGTTTCCAGACAGTCAGCTACAAAAGCCGGACTAAATACCAGTAGACGCTTGATTCCCTGTTTAGCAAGGTTATGAATAACTTCGCTGGTGTAAGGCTGCGCCCAGGGCTCCTTGCCTAGTCGGGATTGAAAAGTCACGGTAAACCTTTCCGCGGGGATATTAAGTTTTTCAGCGATCAGGCGCGCTGTATCATGACACTGTGCTGAATAGCAAAATTTATTCGTCTCGTTGAGTACCGAACAACAGTCTGAAGATTGCAGACAATGTCTCTTTGAATCATCCCCTTTAATGAGCTGCCTTTGTGGCAAGCCATGGAAGCTGAAGAGATAGTGATCATATGTTTCCGGCTCATGCTTTTTCCCATTTTCTGCAAAAACAGTGATCATATCAGGATCGTTGTGGAAGGAATTAATAAATGAGATATCCGGAATGGCCTGCCATTTGCTCACAACTTCCATCACCTTCTGATGAACAGATCCGGTGGTTGCCGAGGCGTACTGAGGGAACAACGCAATTACCCGGATACTTTTGACCCCGCCTGCCTTCAGCTTATTAAGTGCCGACTCAATGGATGGGTTCTGATAGCGCATACCCAGCTCCACCTGATAGCGATCTCCCAGGCGCTTCTGCAGCTCGTCTCTCATTATTTCGCTATAATACATCAGTGGCGAGCCCTTATCTGTCCATATCTTTTGATATGTTTTGGCTGATTTAGGCCCTCTGAAAGGCACAATTATCCCTTTAACTAACAGGGTCCGTCCAAGCTGACTGATATCGATCACCCGTTCATCCATCAGGAACTCATCCAGATACCGTCTCACATCTTTGACTGAGGGACTATCCGGTGTCCCCAGGTTTACCAATAAAACGCCTTGCTTGCTCATAAATCGATTGCAAATATAGCTGATTTCGCTTAGCTATTTCATCCGCCAAAGTTTCCACCATGGCGTACCGGGAAACTCGTGATGTTCGTAATGATATCCAAAGAAATAGCAGGAAAAGAATCCAACAAGATGGTTTTTCTTCAAGCTCCGGGAATGATGAACGTTCTGATGCTCGCCGTGATGAGGCAGCCAGGTACCAAAAAAGAAAAGCTGAAGCGTACTGAGCAAGGCAGGCAATACCCAAAAAACAAGTATATTAACTTCTGTAAACCAGATGGTTAAGATATTAAACAACACGGCCATCATCACAATCTGCAAGACAGACATGTACTCCTTCATGAAATGAAAATACCACACAGGAAAGGTACCCTCATGATAATCCGGATCAAGATCGGAGTGTACGTGACGATGATGTTCGTGGTGTTTGACCATCAATTTATTAAAGGAAAAAGCAGCATATAAGGCAGTGCAAAGTTGACCTATGAAGAGATTAAATTTACGTGAAGAAGACACAGTACCGTGCATCGCGTCATGCGCCGTAATGAAAAGGCCCGTATACAGATGTGTCTGCACCAGAATCATGAGATAAACGAGCGGATTATCCCATTGAAAGTTCCAGCGAAGAAGTGAAAACAGACACAGCGCCCAGCAAGAGATGACAACCAAAGCGACCAGTATACCGAAGTTAGATGCCTTTCTCATGAGAGAAACCAGTTATTAGAAATTTTCAAGTACAGCTTTTACCTTTTCCATCAGCCACATCGGGGTGGAGGTGGCTCCACAAATCCCAACCTTGTCACCGGGACTGAACAGGTTAATATCGAGCTCTTCAGCCTGAGATATGAAATAGGTGTTTGGATTATATTTTTTACACACTTCGTAGAGAACCTTGCCGTTTGATGATTTCTTGCCAGATACGAAAACAATCTTATCAAAATTCGTCACAAAACTCTCCAGATCTTCATTCCTGTTAGAGACCTGCCGACATATGGTATCGTTAGCCTTTACCTCATACCCTCGTTGAATAAGTTCATCTTTGATTTGGTAAAACTTCTCGGTACCCTTTGTTGTCTGGCTATAGAGCGTAAATTTGGCGGGAAGGTCGACATTGTCAAGTTCAGTGAGATCCTGAAAAACCAAAGCCTCATTATTCGTCTGTCCCTGAAGACCGATAACTTCCGCATGGCCATGTTTACCAAAAATAAGGACGGGCTCGTCGTCTTCATGAGACACCTTGATTCTATTCTGGAGTTTGAGAACCACCGGACAAGAAGCGTCAATCAAGGTAATATTATTCTTCAAGGCAATACGATAAGTCTCCGGAGCTTCTCCGTGAGCGCGTATCAGCACCTTCTCCCCGTGAAGACCAGGAAGTTCATCGTGATTGATAATCCTCAGGCCACGGGCTTTCAAGCGCTCCACTTCTTCATCATTATGTACTATATCTCCAAGGCAATACAGATATCCATCCTCTTCCAATATCTCTTCTGCCATGTCTATGGCGTAAACCACTCCAAAGCAAAACCCTGAATTTCCGTCTATTGTTACTTGTAGATTATAACTCATAATAAATTAACGCAAAAATAGCAAAATGTTTCTGTTTGGTACTGCATTATTATCTGCGCAAAATAAACGGTTACAGGCTGATATAGAGAACCAGGAAGAACAAAAACTGCACCACGAACAATATTGCAGCCGGCCCGCTATTTTTGGCGAATTTAGCTTTATGAAATCCTAGAAGAAGAACAGCAGAAAAAATGAACCATACGATATAGTTTTGCACAGGAACTACACCACCTGCCCAATCCCAATAGTCATACTCCATAGCAACAGGTTCTATCAGGAAGTCGAGCAAGGTAACTGATGACGCTCCTAGAAACAGAAATGCGTAGAGATTCCTCACACCCAGTATCGACAGGGCCATTCCGGCAGAATAAATGACCAGGATCCAGTTTACTCCTATCAGGAGCGGTGTATCAAAAATTTTATAACCAAGCGTCCCTCCATAAGAATAGCTTCCGAAGACCAGTCCGGTTTGGGTGCCCACCAGCTCCACGAGAAAGCCAGCGACATAAGTAATTGCAAGAAAAATCCAGAATGATCGATTTCTAACATGCTGATTTACTATCAGCAAGCCGGTCATTAGCAAGAGATGAAACGGCACCAGTTGCTTGAACAGAGGCACGGTCGGCGGATATAAAAACCCAAACAGACCAACACTATAGAACAAAACAATGAGCGAAGAACACGTTTTAAATCTTATAATCATGATTTTATTGCACGCCCTTTCCACGTGGTCTTTTGGGTTAAGTGTCTGACTATCGAAACAACTGAAATCAAGGTTAATGAGACCATCTGAACAGGATGTAAAATCAGGTTCCAAAACACGTTCTGCCCGCTCATCATCGATATCATTATTCTGCTTAAAAGGATCAGGGTCACAGCAAACATAAGCAGAGAAACGCTCAGGTAGTAGGCGATAAATATGGGACCAACCATTACCAGCAGCAAATAGCAGATCAAGCCTGCAACATTCATATTGAACCCTGCAAGGATGTTTTTACTGAAGCCATTTACGGCCTCGTCATAGCCGCTGTACATACGACACTTGATAAAACCGTTTGCAAGAAGCGTTTCTATGGGCAGCTGATAATTTTTTATCAGCTTCGCAATTTCCATATCGTCAAGCACCTTATCCCTTACCTGGGCATGCCAGTGGTAGATCTGGTACATTGGCCCGTCGAACATCATAAACTGGCCACTAGCAGCAGAAAACGAGGGATTTCGTGATAATCTAACCAGACGCAGGGGCAGCAGGTTAAGAAGAATAAAGTGCATCAGGGGAACGACAATCCTTTCGCCTATGGTTTCCATGATCTGAGTAGCGAACAGACTTAAAAGAACAAGCTTGCCCCGCCTGGCCCTGTGAACGGCATTGTCAAACAAGCCATCCTCTATTTTTGTATCCGCATCGATAAACACGAAATACCGGCCTTTCGCAAGCTGCCCCAACTGATGACACGCGAAGTTTTTGCCGAGCCACCCATCGGGCAGTTCCTTTCCCCTGATCACCTGGATTCGCTTGTCTTGACTGGCATATAAGTTACAGACTCTGAGCGTCTCATCTGTAGACTGATCATCCAGAATGAGGATCTCCAGGTTCTGATATGACTGCTCCATTACAGACTGAAGCAGAACTTCTATCCTGCCAGCCTCATTGCGAGCGGGAATTAAAACAGACACCAGATCAGTATACTTTCTGGGTGAAACAGGAAGTTTGGGATTAGAAATAAAGTTGAAAAGACTAATCGTAAACCTCAGTATCAGGAAAAAGAAAACTACATAAAAGACAAGCATTTATTATTTGATAGTTCGGCATTGTTCCTGCCGTGAATGTTCATAATGTTTGTTATACGCACTCTTAATTAACTGTAAACTAGCAAACTCGGCACCCTCCCAGCTTTGTAAATAACAGGCTGCAGTGGGTTTACGTGTATCAAAGTAATCAACGAAAGACGCGGAGAAAACGTATTGGAAATGCTTATTCGAAGAGTTGATGAGATTGATTAGTCCTTTCTCAAAGGCAATCTCTTTTACATGATTAGAATGTAACTTCCCTTGTGGAAAGATCAGCACCAGATTTCCCGGATCATCCAGCAAACGGCCGGCGTATTCAAGGGACTCTATCATCTTTTTAGGCTGCCGACCGACCGGGAACGCGCCCAGGTACTTTAGAAACCAAACGTTTTTGTAGTTCTCTTCCGTGACCATTACATGAAATTTTTTCCGGAAGTGCAAACGGTTGATCCAAAAAATCATAAAGCCGTCCCACCAGGAAAAATGATTGGCAAGTAAGAGGATTGACCGCTGTTCTTCAAAAGAAATCTTATTGAAAGAAAACCTCGAAAAGTCCTTTCTTAAAATAAACCCTATATACCAGGTAAAAAAAGATTTTACAGCCGATTTGTACATCCAATCATGTTAGAGGCCGTAATATAGCGGTTTCGCAGGCTTAATCCTAACAATCAGATGAGGTGTTCGAACTTTTCCCAGAACCCGTCGTGAGGCAAAGGCGCAACTATGTCAACCGGTTCGTTCTTTACCGGGTGCACGAATTGCAACCTGCGTGCATGAAGAGCAATAGTTTTCTTAAGGCTGCCGCGAGGGTACCCATATTTATTATCACCTACGATCGGACAATCCAAAGTGGATAACTGCACTCTGATCTGGTGAGGTCTGCCTGTAATGGGATCTACCTCGATAAGATAATACCCCCCCAGTTCAGCAATAAGCTTGTAATTAAGTTCAGAACGCAGACTTCCCGGCACCTCCTGATCATAGGCCTTAGTGACATTCTTCTGCGGATTCTTTACCAACCAGTGTACAAGATTGCCTGATTCCGGAACCGGACGATTTCTTACCACTGCCAGATACGTCTTGTGCATTTGCCGGGATTTGAACAGCTTATTAACACGATCGAGAGACTTGCTTGTACGGGCAAATAAAATCACACCGCTTACCGGCCGGTCGAGCCTGTGTACCACCCCTAAAAACGCACCATTGGGTTTGTTGTACTTCCTGGCGATGTATTTTTTAACTTTTTCATCCAGAGACTCATCACCAGTATCATCGATCTGCACGATGTCTCCTCCACGTTTATTTATGGCTATCAGATGGTTGTCTTCAAATAAGACATCCTTATCTGTCACATCGTAGCTTATATATCCCTTATCTATCTTAGCCATTAGGATTAATACTGTTCCTTATCACTAGGGAAATCACTTGATTTTACATCATTTACGTACGACTTCACCGCGTCATTCATCATTCCATACATATCCAGATACTGACGCAGGAACCGGGGCTTAAAACCTTTATTCAAGCCAATCATATCGTGTATAACCAGGACCTGCCCATCGCAGTAACGACCCGCACCTATGCCAATGGTGGGTATTTTCAAACTAGCAGTTGCTTCCCTGGCCAGCTCTGCCGGAATCTTTTCCAGCACAATAGCAAAGCAACCAGCCTCTTGCAAAGCGATCACATCCTGCTTCAACTTGCTAGCTTCAGCCTCTTCTTTAGCCCTTACTGTATACGTGCCAAATTTATGGATAGATTGCGGCGTCAAACCAAGATGTCCCATCACCGGAATCCCGGCAGTGATAATTCGCTCAACGGATTCACGGATCTCTTCGCCCCCCTCGAGCTTTACAGCATGGGCACCAGACTCCTTCATGATCCGGATAGCGCTATGCAGCGCCTCTTTCGAATTTCCCTGATAGGTACCAAACGGAAGATCCACAACTACCAGACAACGTGCTGCCGCCCTCACTACCGATGCTGCATGGTAGATCATCTGATCAAGTGTAATGGGCAATGTTGTTTCATGCCCGGCCATTACATTTGACGCAGAGTCGCCTACCAGAATAACATCTATCCCTGCATCGTCAACCACTCTGGCCATTGAATAATCATAGGCCGTTAACATAGCGATTCTTTCACCTCTCGCTTTCATATCATGAAGAGTGTTGGTGGTGATACGTTTGATCTGTGTATTTACTGACATATCTCGTCTCGATTGGTATTCCGGCAAATGTAGAAAAAGTATGCTCATCCGATTCTATAATTCACAATAATTTTATACCTTTGTCCCCTGTGAAAATTGAAGTGAACTGCTTCAGTATGTTGTACTCTGAATCCGGAAAATCTTTCGGGAACTTTAACCTGTTTCATTTATTTACAAACATCAAAAACAAGGGATACGCTGAGAATGAATTCATTCTGGCTTATGGCCCAGGTGCAGAATACCTGTACTATGAGTGGATAAACGAAACATTAAGCGAACACAAGAATTCAAATCTATACGACATAAACTGAAATGATTAATTATATCAAACTACCTGCTGTGCTCCTTCTTGAGGACGGAACTGTGTACCACGGAAAGGCTGCCGGAAAGATTGGCACTACAACCGGGGAAATTTGTTTTAATACCGGAATGACCGGTTACCAGGAAATCTTTACCGATCCGTCATACTTTGGACAGATCATGGTTACCACCAATGCACACATTGGAAACTATGGAGTAAATTCTGAAGAGATTGAATCAGGTGATATTAAAATTGCCGGCCTCGTTTGTAAAAACTTCAACATTGCCTACAGCCGTAAGCAATCTGACAAATCTATCCAGGACTATTTCCAGGAAGAAAATGTGGTTGGCATTTCTGATGTTGATACACGTTCACTCGTCCGTCACATTCGTGACAAAGGCGCTATGAACGCAATCATCTCATCAGAAGTACTCGACATTGAAGAGTTAAAAAAAATGCTGGCTGCAGTTCCTTCTATGGACGGGCTGGAACTTTCTTCTCAGGTCAGTACAAAGGAACCTTACTATTATGGCAACGAGAATGCAAAACATCGCGTGGCCGTTCTGGACTTAGGGGTCAAAAAGAACATCCTCCGCAATTTCGATCATAGAGATGTTTACGCAAAGGTTTTCCCTGCGAAAACACCATTCGAGGAAATGGAGAAATGGGCACCCGATGGTTACTTTATCTCGAACGGTCCCGGCGACCCGGCTTCCATGCCTTACGCAATTGAAACAGTCAAGCAGGCGTTATCAGCGGATAAGCCGCTATTCGGAATCTGTCTTGGCCATCAGCTGCTTGCGTTAGCCAATGACATCAGGACCATGAAAATGAAGAACGGCCACCGTGGCCTCAACCATCCTGTCAAAAATATCATCTTAGATCACTGTGAAGTCACATCGCAGAATCATGGCTTTGGCGTAATTTCAGATGACGTTCGCCATTCAGACAAGGTTGAAATCACTCACCTGAACCTGAATGACAACTCGATTGAAGGTATCCGTGTAAAGGGAAAGAAAGCATTCTCGGTTCAATACCACCCTGAATCTTCTCCCGGACCTCATGATTCACGCTATTTGTTCGACCAGTTTGTCGACATGATGATTCCTGAAACCACGAAATAGATTACAGCCCGTTAATAGTTTATATTGACGGGTTTTTTGTTTCTAATCATAAATAATTGTAAGATAAGTTATTTTTGATGCTCTAAAAAACACTACTTTTGGCCTAATCCTGCATAGTTTTTGTAACTATATAAGAAGAAAATAACCCAATACGGTAATAAACTAATACAAAACAAATGAGCTTAATTTTAGACGTACATGCCCGCCAAATCCTCGACTCAAGGGGCAATCCTACTGTTGAAGTAGACGTAGTAACTGAAAACGGAACCCTTGGGCGCGCTGCCGTACCATCAGGAGCATCTACCGGCCAGTTCGAAGCGGTTGAACTGCGTGATAACGATAAAAGCAAATACATGGGTAAAGGCGTCCTAAACGCTGTTAAAAATGTAAATGAAAAATTAGCTAAAGAACTTCAGGGTATTGATGTATTTGATCAGAATACTATCGATAAATTGATGAACGATATTGATGGAACTCACAACAAAGGTTCTATCGGCGCAAACGCAATCCTTGGTGTATCTCTCGCTGTCGCAAAAGCTGCAGCGCAGGAAAGCCGCCAGCCTTTATACCGTTATATTGGCGGTGTTAATGCGAACACACTTCCTATTCCCATGATGAACATCATGAACGGTGGCGCTCATGCTGACAACAAAATCGATTTTCAGGAATTTATGATCATGCCCGTAGGCGCTGATACTTTTTCTGAGGCATTGAGAATGGGAACTGAAATATTCCACACGTTAAAGTCCGTTTTAAAGAAAAAAGGATACTCTACCAACGTAGGAGACGAAGGCGGATTTGCTCCCGAAATCCAGAGCAACGAAGAAGCTATCGAAACAGTGCTTCAGGCAATTGAAGCTGCTGGTTACAAGCCAGGTCAGGACATTTACATTGCGATGGATGCGGCCAGCTCTGAGATGTACAATGAAGAAACAAAAACATACAGTTTCTACAAATCCAACCCAGGCAAAACGTTTAGCAGTGACGATATGGTTGCTTACTGGGCTGAATGGGCTGCTAAATACCCTATTCTTTCTATCGAAGATGGTCTTGCTGAAACTGACTGGGACGGATGGAAAAAACTTACAGACGAACTAGGCAAGAAAATCCAGCTGGTAGGTGACGATTTGTTCGTTACTAATGTAAAGTTCCTTCAGAGAGGAATCGAAACCGGAGTTGCTAACTCTATCCTGGTAAAGGTAAACCAAATTGGCTCGTTGTCTGAGACGATCAACGCAGTAACACTTGCACAGAACAACGGCTATACATCTGTGATGAGCCATCGTTCAGGTGAAACTGAAGATTACACGATTGCTGACCTTGCCGTAGCTCTTAACTGTGGTCAAATCAAGACTGGTTCTGCATCACGTTCAGACAGGATTGCAAAATACAATCAGCTAATCCGCATCGAAGAAGAACTTGGTGCATCTGCCCGTTTCATCGGAAGAGACTTCAAATTCTTAAAATAGTCACTACGCAATCAGTTTGCGTAAAGTACTGATAATAAAGTTTTAATACTCATAATGCACATCCCGTATGAAAACCATACGGGATGTTTTATATTTGTACCACTATGAAACGCATCATCAACCTTTTCAGCAATAAGTACTTCCTTTCTGCCTCTATCTTTGTAGCATGGATGCTGTTTTTTGACAGAAATGATTTGATGTCTCAATACGACTACCGAACAGAGTTAAGAAAGCTCCAGGAAGAGAAGGACTTTTATACCAAAGAAACTGAATTAGTAAAAAAGACCTTAGGCGAGCTGACTACTGATCAAACCAAGCTCGAAAAGTTCGCCCGAGAGAAATACCTCATGAAAAAGGAAAATGAGGATGTATATGTAATTATTCCGGAGAGAGAGTTAGAGAAATAACTAGAATAAGAACTTATCCAAATTGAACCAATTGCATAAAATATTCTTTACCCTCTTGGCCACCCTGGTTATTCCAGGAGTGTCGCTGGCGCTTGCTCAGCAACCAGAACCCCAAAAAGAGGTCATTATACTGGATAAAAACACTCCGCTAAAACGAACCACCACACTAACTTATATCGGGGAAATAAAAGGGAGATCTTACATCAAAATTATACTGGAACCTGTTCAAACCACTGGAGGTTCGGAAATGATTTCTGTTCGGGGAACCTGCTATGAAGCAGCATCAGGAAAAACCCATCCGATGGCGGGGACTATTGATTCGGAAACCGGCAGCTGGAACCTGAGATGCCTCAACAACAAAAGACAAACAATCTATACCTTCAAAGGGCGCGAAAACTTCGAAGGGACTATCGAAGGAGACTGGAAAAGCAAGCATGCAGGCCTATCCTTCTATCTTTTCAAGAAGGAAGATCAGGCGCCGCTATAATTCACCTCCTCTTTTTCTCAAAAACCATTCACAGAATATCAATCCGCAGATAAGGCCTAAAAGCCATTTCACATTGATCAGGTCGTTTACCGTGGCATCTTCATATGATACCGTTTTCACCATTTCATTCTTATCAATTGCTCTTGCCATCTCCGCCAACTGATGCGGATAAAACAGCTCTCCGCCGCTCTGCATGGCGAGCTGATGGAAAAGATGATGGTTCGCTTTCACTTCCTGAAACTCGAGCTGATTGGCTCTCACCAGCAGCTTGCCTCCAGCCTTATGCGTAACACTACCTAGCTTGGTAGATGCTGTGTAAGTATATTCACCTGCAGGCAGCACACCCACATTAAGTGTATACGAGTTGTCCGTTCGCGACAACTGATACGAAAAGATTCTATTGGATGCTCCAAGCAAGGTTAAAGACACGTCAGGCTTATTTACCAGCTCAAGTGCCTCATTATACAGCTCTGCGTTGATAATAACCGGCTCACTAGTAGTATAAAGCTGCTGAGAGGAATAAACCCTGAACCTACGTTTGTCCGTATCTGCCACCAGATATTGCATCGCCTTACGTAAAAGTTCATCGATCAAGTTATGATTTCCCGAAGCGAGATAAGCCTGAAGGCGCCATCGCCAGATACCCTCCGCGCCAAACACAGCGAACCTGGGCTCAGAGTCGGGAGAGAAGCTAAAAAGCGGCCTGCCGGTATTGAATTTACCAACTTGCTGATGAAGAAAATCATCATGATTCCCTTTGTAATGAACATCAGAGAAGGGCACCAGCAAGGGACCGTAACCTCCTATCGCATAATTCAAACTGTCGGGCACAGCGAACGCCCCGAAAGAAGAGTTTATAACCGCTGAGGCCTCAAGCGGAACCGCTGCGGCTCTTAGGTCAAGCAGGCTCTGCATGGAGGAGAAAGCAGGAAGGTCACTTTGAGCACCCAGGACATATAATATAGGTTTAGCCTTGATCATACCCATAAAAGTATGTAAACGCTCTCTCAGGGAAGGCAACTGATACAAGATGAGCAGATCAGCCTTTGCGATTTCAGCAGCCTTAAGATCTTGTACATAAGCAAGACTTACCTCATAATCACCCGCCATTCCAAGTGATTGCCGGATAGCACCGATATCCGGATGCGGAGCATCGGCAATAATCAGAACACCTTTTTTTACATCACGAGCCTGAATGTAAAAATCACTTATATTATTTTCAACAGAGACCTCATCTGGTAGTGTGTCTAGACGAACAGTATACCGTGTTGTCCCTGCACGCTGCGCAGGTAAAACAACCGAAAGGTTCTGATGGAAATTATCTGAGTTGACACTTAATACCCTCGAAAATACCACTTCCCGTTCTCTGTAAACCGAGAGCCTTGACTGATGCCCCTTACTTTGATACGCCTCCACTTGGAGGTTGATCTCGAAGTCATTGCCCGCCTGAATTAGCTCATTGTAATTGACATTGGATATCCGGAGATCCTTCCTCGCATTGGTGTCCCCAAGCGCAATGGAATAGACAGGCGCCTTCAAGGATAAAGCTTCAGACAGTGGATCACCTCCCCGATTATACAGCCCATCAGATGCTAAAATGATAGCCCCGACGTTTCTCCCGGCATACAGACTTCTTACACTTTGAAAAAGGGAAGAGATATCAGTACTTCTATCTTGCATATCAACACGAAGCCCCGCACGCACACTGTCACCGAGCAGAAGCGTATCTACCTGATATTTTTTTGCAAGTTCTTCATATAATCTTTTAACAGAAGCACGATATCGCACGCGTTCCGTCTTATCGGCCGGGCCAAGCGTCAGCGAAGCGGAGTTGTCCTGAGCCAAAATTATCAGAGGCTTCTCAAGCGTCTTTTCAACTGACCTGATTTCCGGAGCAAACAGAAGAAAGCTTATCGCAGCGACACTGAAAAGCCGTAATACAAACAGCAGGCGGTGTGGGATGCCCGTCGCCCGGTTAGCTGGCGCATATAAAAAAAATGCATAACCTACTCCGAGGAGAAGGCTGAACACTAACCATAAAAGATGACTTATCTGAAATTCCAAGATAAAAAAATTGGCATACTACCAAATGTAAATATGCCAATTTTCATTAAAATATAACCTGATTATTAGCAGAGATAATATCCCGGCCCTATATCTTATCAGTAATGCCTACAGCATACCGCCATCCACGGCAACAACTTGTCCCGTTACATAGGCGCTCAAGTCAGATGCAAGAAATACACAGACATTAGCCACGTCGTCCGTCTCACCTGCACGCTTCATCGGAATGCTTTGCTCCCAGCCTGCAACAACCTTCGGATCCAGAACGTCCGTCATCTCGGTCTTGATAAATCCAGGGGCTACAACATTCGTACGGATATTGCGCGAGCCAAGCTCCTTGGCCATAGACTTAGAAAAACCGATAATACCCGCTTTAGAAGCAGCATAGTTTCCTTGTCCGGCATTTCCCTGAACGCCAACAACCGAACTCATATTAATAAAAACACCTTTCCGGTTCTTCATCATGATTTTAGAAGCGGCCTTAGTAACATTAAAAATAGACTTCAAGTTGACTTCAAGCACATCATCCCACTGTTGCTCCGTCATACGCATGAGTAATCCATCTTTGGTGATACCAGCGTTATTGACCACAATGTCCAGCGCACCAAAATCAGCAACCACATCCGTGATAAGCTGTTCAGCCTGATCAAACTTAGAGGCATCCGACCGATATCCCTTGACCTTTGTTCCAGCCTGTTGCAATTCTTGCTCAAGAGCCAGCCCCTTCTCCACGGAAGACAAATAAGTAAAAGCTACATTCGCACCATGCTCAGCGAATTTTTCAGCGATCTTACGGCCTATTCCTTTTGAAGCGCCGGTAATTAGCGCAGTTTTTCCTTCGAGTAACTTCATAATACTAAATTATCGGCTGTGAAGTTAGAGATTTTTTTGAATCTACTTCGAATCCGCTATAAAATCCATCGAAACGGAATTAACACAATGGCGCGTATTCTTCGCCGTAAAACCCTCATTCAGGAATACATGTCCCAAATGCGCATCGCAGTTTGCACAGACGATCTCTGTTCGCTGACCATCCACGTCAGGCACCCTTTTCACAGCCCCCTTTATCTCGTCATCAAAACTCGGCCAACCACAGTGCGAATCAAACTTTGAATCTGAGCGGTACAAGGGCGCATTACATCTTCTGCAGATATACGTCCCTTTTTCTGTGTTATGTAAGAACTTGCCGGTGCCAGGGTATTCGGTTCCTTTATGAACAATGATGCGTTCCTCTTCTGCCGTTAATTTATTATAATTCATATCGCTTGTCATTATTTTCTTTACAGTCGTATCCCGGCTTCCCTTCTCATTGGACGAAACTTTATCCTGCGCACAGGCGCTAAGACCGACAAGTAAAAAACAGTACATTACAAAGATAGTTTTCATGGTAGTATACTAACGACTAAATCGTAGTGCTGATATACAGTCAGAAATCCGCTTCGATTTATGATGAAACAATGACTTTTAAATTTCAGTACTTTTGAAACGAAATCCCGGTGAAACTCACAAAGTAGAGAAGCATGACGACCATGCTTCATCGCCCTAAAAAACAATTTATACGCTAATGAAAATAACTTTTTTGGTGTTAGGTAAAACCGACGACAAATACATAAACGAAGGGATCACCAAATACCTCGGCCGACTCAAGCATTACATCAAATTCGATCTGATAGAAATACCCGATCTCAAAAACACCAAGAACCTAAGGGAGGATCAGCAAAAGGCAAAAGAGGCAGAACTGCTTCAAAAGGCATTGAACCCGACCGATCATATTATTTTGCTCGATGAAAAAGGAAGTGAATTTACCTCCAGACAGTTTTCTGAGTTCCTGAACAAGAAGATGGTCAGCGGGATTCAGAACCTCGTGTTCATCGTCGGCGGACCCTATGGATTCGATGAAAACATTTATAAGTTAGCCCACGGCAAAATATCTTTGTCTAAGTTGACGTTCTCTCATCAAATGGTTCGCCTGTTCTTCATTGAGCAAGTCTACCGGGGATTCACTATTTTGAAAGGCGAACCCTACCATCACGATTAACAACCATAAAGAGCAGACAGATGCAATTTAAACCAAGAAAATACCGCTATAGGGGCGCTGACCCCGACAAGGAGCAGAAAAACTTCTGGGTCCTTATACTAATCGGAATCGCAATCAGCGCTGCGATCATGTACTTCTTCTAAGTACAGAAACAAAAAAACCCGGAGTAGATCCGGGCTTTTATTTTATTTCTCTTCTGTAGATTCTTCAACTTCTGCAGATGCAGGAAGCGCTGTGGGCTCCTCGTCAAATAGCGGAAGCTCCTTTATGATGGAATACCAAACCAGGATCTTCTTCATATCTGAAGCGTAGACCTTTTCCTCATCATGGTCTGGGGCAACTTCTCTGAAATATGCTCTTAAGGTTTTTCCATCTGATTTAGCATCAGGAACCGACTCACTTGCCTTAATTTTTTCAAAGATGTCAATGAGCTTCAGGTCGCCGTTCTCACCAAAGACAGTAATATCTTCCAAAGAAGCTAGCTTGGATGTAGAAATATTCACTACAAGCTTCACCTTCTGCTCATCCAGACTTTCCAGAACAAATCCCGACTTATTCTGACCAATAACTTTGTATAGTCCCGGTTTTCCCGAAACAGATACCAGACCTCTTAAATTCATGCGCTTAGTTTTCTTCGATTACTTCAACACTCAAAATCTTATCACCCGCACGGATCGCGTCCACCACGTCAACATTCTCCACAACCTTACCAAAGCAAGTATGATTTCTGTCTAAATGTGCTGTATTGTTACGGCTATGGCAGATAAAGAACTGAGAGCTGCCTGTATCACGTCCTGCGTGGGCCATAGACAATACGCCACGATCATGATACTGATTTTCACCTGTCAGCTCACATTTGATGCGCGTACCAGAACCACCTGCACCTGTACCTGTAGGGTCCCCGCCTTGAATAACGAAATCAGGAATAACACGGTGGAAAGTAACACCATTGTAGAATCCTTCTTTAGATAACTTCAAGAAGTTAGCCACGGTGTTAGGAGCGTCCTTGTCGTAGAACTCTACGGTCATATCGCCTTTTTCTGTCTTTATTATTGCTTTACTCATGATTTCCTAATTTAAACGCCAAAGTTAATTATTTCATTTAGATTTAACGGACTAAAGGTTTTTCCCATAATCTATTTACACCATGCAAAGACTTTTGATGATCGCCCTCCTTCTCCATCTCTCATTCGGAGCAAGAGCCGCCTCGCTACTGGTCGCGATGGACGAAGATCAAAAAAACCATCTTAAGGCATACGGATTAACCTTCTGGGCGCTAAAAAACGGCGTCGAGGCAAACTGGCTGCTGAACTACCGCGGAGGAAGCTTTCTCTTCGCTTATTCGCAAGCGGTGGAGCAAGAGTGCAAAGTAAGAAATGTATCTTATCAGGTCCTTACCGATGCCGCCACAAACACTATCCTCACCACCATAGCCGACAATCAGGTAAATATGGATATCATCAAGCTTGAAAAAGCACCCAAAATAGCCGTTTACTCGCCTAAAAACAAGCTTCCCTGGGACGATGCCGTAACCTTAGTCCTCACCTATGCGGAAATACCCTATGACATTGTTTACGACGAAGAGGTGCTTAAGGGCAGCCTCTCCGGCTACGACTGGCTACACCTTCACCATGAAGACTTCACCGGTCAGTATGGTCGCTTCTGGTCTACATTTCGGATGGCCGAGTGGTATACCGATGATGTGAAGCTACAGGAAAAAACAGCGAAAAAGCTAGGCTATAAGAAGGTGTCACAAATGAAGCTCGATGTCGCCCTCTCTATCCGTAACTTCTGTGCAGGCGGCGGTTTTCTCTTTGCCATGTGCTCGGGGACCGAAAGCTTCGATATCGCCCTCGCTGCTGAAGGTGTCGACATCTGCGAAACGATGTTTGACGGCGACCCCGCGGATAATGACGCTCAAAAGAAGCTCGACTATACCAAAACATTCGCTTTTCAAAACTTCAGGCTGGACATGAACCCGTACAACTACGAGTTTTCAGACATTGATGCCACCGCCACCAGAACACTCGAACGCACCGACGATTTCTTCACCCTTTTTGACTTTTCCGCAAAATGGGATGTAATACCTACGATGCTCACTCAAAACCACGATCAGGTAATCAAAGGTTTTATGGGGCAAACCACCGCATTCAGAAAATCACTTCTTAAACCCAACGTGCTCGTTTTAGGCGAATCCAAGGCTGCAGATGAAGCACGTTACATTCACGGAGAGTTTGGCAAGGGCCAGTGGACCTTCTACGGGGGGCATGACCCGGAAGATTACCAGCATGCGATCGGCGATCCCCCAACGGATTTGCACCTGCACCCTAATTCAACCGGCTACAGACTGATACTAAACAACGTGCTGTTCCCCGCCGCAAAAAAGAAGAAGCAGAAAACCTGAAAACTATCCGCAGACCGGGCATCGCTCTAACGCTGATTAATCATAAAAACTCCAGCTCACACCGAACTTAAACAGCGCGCTGGGCATCGGATACCGGTTTACAGTATAATACCCCTTTGAAAACAAGCCCTGGTTTGCATAATCATATCTCACAAAAAGGTTAGCCCTTCGCAAAGCGAAACGCGCCCAAAGATCCACAATCGGATAAGATGAGTACTTCACGGGATAACCATTATAGAACTGGCTCACGTTAATGGCGTAGGACGAAGCCGTGTACGGAGTATTCAAACGAACATCAAAACCGAGATCAGCAAAGAGCGCCTTTTTGAAGTAGCTGTTTGAAAAATACACACTATTGTAAGTATAGAATTCAGGAATTCTTAATAAATCCTGATAGTCGGTTTTCTGATAAACCAAAAAGTTCTCCATATTGAACTTTCCTACTTTAAACCTCTTGCTCAGCGTAAGTTTTAGCAAGTTGATACTGCTGCCCTCCTGAGCCGGTTCAATTTCGTTCACAAACGGCGTTTCCCTTAAATACAGATAATTGTCGACGAGGAAATACTCCGCCTTAGCCAGCATATTAAACTTCGGATTAACATAAGCGAAAGACAGGTTATTCACCTTTGTATTATCGAAACTTCTGCTCCAGTTATGGTATGTATAAGCCAGATTTTCATAAATCATTTCCGGCGACTTATTTTGTGTATAAGCTCCAAACACGATACGCCCGACCGACCGGCTCAACATCAGCTGGGCTTTCGCATCGTAAAGATAATCTCCGGCGTTCCTTCCCTGTACAATTTGCTGCAAGTCCGCATTCAGATTCACACGGTCGCTAAAGCGATAGCCCGCGTTTGCCTTCAAGGTGATATTCTGAAAGGATGTATTATACTCCATCTGATCGTACCAGTACAGATCGTGGAGCATTCCCACGTCGAGTTTAATCTCGTTCTTCAGAAAGCTCACCGAGCGACCTCTCAGGTAGAAACTATACATAAACTCGTTTCGCAGATTTTTTATATGCGTGGAGTCGATAACCAACGTACCAGCACCGGCAACATCCGGAAACACGTTATAGGGATCGTCTTCATTCTTATAAAACCGGTAAGCCTCATTGGAGTACAACAAAGAATGCGAAACCCTTTGAGTTGGCAATATACTTGAACTACCCTCAGCCCCCGCTGTATCAATCCTCCCCAGATAGTAAAATTGCTTTAGAAAAAACGACTTTGACCTGTACGACTGACGCGTAGGATCACGTGTATTGTTCAGATGAACAGACTCTTCCTGAGCACCCAGCGTATTGGTTGAATTGAAAATGTCGTTGTTTCTCACCGAACCGTTTTCTTCCGTCTTCAGGGTGTTAAACAAGCCGTTTACAAGCAAATTATAGCGCTTTTTCGGCGACTCATACCAACTGAATACAGCTGCATTCAGATGATCCGAATTCTGGTTTCGATAAATCCCCCTCGCTCCCACACGAAAATAGTTTCCGCCGACATTCCAGTTCGGCTTAACGTTCTGCGAATGCGTCACCCTGAACACCTGCTCAGTCCTGCTGCCGTTTACATAGTATAGTGAAGTATAAGGCGTACGTGCACGGTAATATTTGATAGAATCCTGTGTAAGTTTAAAGCGGTCCATGGAGTGGAAACCAGCATCAAAGCCAATCGACTTGGTAGGAGTAAAAAGGAGATCCCGGTAAGGCAATCCCAAATTACCTAAATTAGCGCTCGGATTTTCCGGCGTAATCAGCGGATTATAATTTTGAAAACGATAAAGAGTGGTATCCAACGGTTCCGTTTGAGTACTGTCTTTCAGTAAACCAAGATTGGTATAGCGGATATAAGTCGAATTAAAAATCACCGTATCTCTCCCCTCCTCCTCCAGCTTACGCAGGGAATCCAGCTCAGCACCCGCCGACCTCACTTCAGGGGTTCCCTGAATCTGTGCGGCAAGCGGATTAAGGCCCGCAAAAAAAACTGCTACCAGAGCAACAACAAAATATCTCATCAACATCAAAACGTTAAAAAGAGCCAAGCAACTCTTTCAATATCAAGGTCATTTTAGGCTCTGCCTCCTGAGCTACACGTACAATCTCCTCTAAAGAAACAGGTTCCAAGGCTTCCAGGAAGCCTTCGTCTGTGATGACAGAAACGGCAAAGACAGGCAAGCCCATATGTCTCGCTACGATCACCTCCGGTACAGTGCTCATTCCTACTGCGTCTCCACCTATGATCCGCAAGTATTTATACTCCGCCTTTGTTTCCAAATTCGGGCCTGGTACCGACACGTAAACGCCCTTATGGCAGCTGATGTTATGTGCCGCCGCAATTTCCATCCCTTTTGCAATCATTTCACGATCGTAAGGCTCATTCATGTCAGGAAAACGGGGCCCCAGATCAACCCAGTTTCTTCCGCGAAGGGGATTTTCTGAAACCAGGTTGATATGATCCTCAATGATCATGATGTCACCCTTTTTAATGTCCTGATTCAAAGAGCCGCTCGCATTGGATACAAAGAGACGCTTAATACCAAGCATTTTCATTACCCTTACCGGAAAGGTAATCTGCTTCATATCATAGCCCTCATAATAATGCAGCCTTCCCTGCATCGCAACCACCTTCTTTCCATTCAGCATTCCGAATATCAACCGCCCTGAGTGAAACTCCACCGTGGAGATCGGAAAGTCCGGAATGTTCGAATACATAAGCTTATGAAGAACTTCTATATCACTTACAAGCCCCCCAAGACCGGTTCCCAGAATAATCCCTATTTCCGGTTCAAAATCGCCGATACGTTTCTTAATATATTCAGTGGTGTTATAGATATTTGCTAACATAGTCTTTTATTAATAAGTCAAACCTCTCCTTATCAGATTGATGAAATTCTGCCTCGACAGGCAGGTAGAAAACAGGCAGATATTCCAGGACTTCACGAAGACCCTCAGTCATCAGGCGCTGAATGTCCTTTTCGGTAGTGACAATTATCTTATCCAGTGCCTCATCCTGTCTGAAATCTTCCGCAAGTTTACTAATATTTTTTGGGCTGAAAGGATGGTGGTCGGGGTAATCATAGTGCTTTACAACAAAGCCTGAGGAAGTTATTTTCCGGCGCAGCGGTTCAGGATTAGCGATCCCTGTAAGCAGGTAAACCCTGGTGTTGCGCTTCAAATCTGCCAGCTCAACACTTTCTCCCTCAAACAGCGGAGTTAACCGTCCATATTTAAGATAAGAAAAAAGCACCAGTTGCCCGTCAAGTGGCTTTACCCTCTTTATGGCTCTATCTCGCTCGCTGTCGCTAAGATCTGTTTCTGTTTTGGTTAAAATAATAGCGTCAGCCCTGGCCCGCCCCGCGAAAGGCTCCCGAAGATTCCCTGCCGGCAGAACTACCAGGGGCTCATTAAGCCGGGTATAATCAAACAGCAGCAGCTTAAGTCCTGCATCTACCGCCCGGTGCTGATAAGCATCATCCAGTATCACCAGGTCATGCTCCTCCCGCAATTTCTCAATACCTGTCACCCTTTTCTCGCAGACGGCCACGGTGAGGGCCGGAAACTTCTTCTTAAACTGCAGGGGTTCATCGCCGCTATCGGCCGCCGTATCTCCTTCACTTACCAACCTGAAACCTTTTGTTCGCCGTCCATAGCCCCTGCTTAACACAGCCACGCGGTAGTCCCCGCCTAATAAACGGATCAGGTATTCTGCCATCGGGCTCTTACCCGCCCCACCCAGGGCCAGGTTGCCGATGCAGATTACGGGAAGATCAAATTTCCGTGAACGAAACACCCCGACGGAGTAAAAATAATTACGTAAACGCAAGATCATTCCGTATAAAAAAGAAAAAGGATATAAGGCCAAACGTAGATAGATCATACCGCTACTTGTAGAAAATAAACATCAGTTGTTCAGGATCATGCGGGTCGTTTCCCTGCCCGAAACAAGAGCAGCCTCAACAGTCCCCCCGTGCGACCCCGTATAGACCGCTTCTCCGGCAAAATAAATGGTATCCTGAACACCGGCACGCAGTGTTTCTATGGCTTCTCTGCCTTCCAGCGTCATAAAGGTGTATCCACCTTTTGAAAACGGGTTAGTATTCCAGTTGAAAAGAGAAAAGTCTTCCATCTGTTCATAGAGGAAACCTTCCTGTAACGCGAAGGTCTTCGCCAATGCCGCAACCGTTTTTTCCATCACCTGTTTATCGGTGCAGGAGTCCATCCTGGCAGCCTGAGGCCCCGCGATCCAACCGTATAAGATCGGTGTTGTATTAGGAGAATGCAGCCACCACGTAGGTACGGCCTCATCTGAAAACAAAAAGGTGATATCCGGATGTACTGTATCAGCCCAGAAAGCAGACTTAAACGCGATAACGATTTTTATCACGGCACCAAAACCGATCGCCCCGAAAGCACGCTCTTGTTCAGGCAGGGCAGGCTCAAACGTAATCGATCCCGCATTGCCGGATGGAATGCGAAGGATTCCCGGGGGTACCGTCACGATCAGTTTATCAGCCGTAAAAGATTCTCCATTGGAAGTTAAAACCTCAACAAACCCCTTCTGCCAACGGATCCGCGTCACCACCTTATGAAGATGAATGCTACAACCCGATTTATTGCATTCGGAAGCAAGAAAATCGATCAGACGTCCATAACCACCATTGACCCGGTATTGCACACCATCATCAGACCACTCATCGCGCAGCGAAAATACACTTACCCTATCAGGATCCGCCGCGTCATATCCTTCTGCAAGCCGTAGAACCTCCTTTCGCAAAACAGCGTAGCGGTCATCGCCAAAAAATGAAGCAAGAAAATCACTTAAAGTCAGGTCCGCCGTTAAGGTATTCAGGCGATCCATAAATTCCGTCCAATGTCCGGTCCTCTCTTCCGAAACTTCCTTACCATCCCTCACGCTGATCCCTTTCTGATCCACGGGAGCATAGGTCAGCCCAGCCTCGCTTAAAAGATCAAAAGTCAGCTGAAGGTCGCCATGTATAAATTCAGCTCCCAGCGCAAGAGGTATAGACCATCCCGGAATTTCGACATCCAGAATGCGTCCACCTGTACGGGCACCGCCTTCCAATACAGCAACCTTCTTTCCCGCAGACGAGAGATCCCGTGCAGCAAGAAGCCCGGCCGCGCCTGCTCCAATAATAAGAATCTGGGAATGGGACATAAAATTTCTTAAAGTTACAGAAAGTTTCATCCACCATAAAAAACTTCAAGAAGAACTTACTCTTCTTTAGCATATTAATTTGCAGAAATTAAATCGCTATTAACAGTCCGTAACTAGAGTGATGACCGCAAATGGTGTTTGTTAAATCAGATTTTTATAAATGCGCCCGAGGAGCGTAGCAACTTCCCCTATTTCTGCTTTCGAAATATCCTTACTTAACGCCTCATAAAACTCATTAAAGATCGGCTGAAGTTCCTCCCGATACCCTAATCCAGGCGCAGTAAGCGAAATTATCTTGTTACGCCGATCAGACGGATCTTCTAATCGGTTAACAAGCCCACGTTTCTCGAGGTTGTCCAGTAGAGATGTCAGGCTCGCCTTATTTTTTTGAATATTATCGGCAATATCCTGCTGATTCGTTTCTCCCTTTCTCCACAAGACAGTCAATACCTGTAACATCTCATAGGTGAGGTCTATCCCATGATCCCTTACCTTACGTTGAATAAACTGCTTCATCCCTAACCTTACGTTAAGAATCGAGTCGATTAACGCTCTGATTTCCGGTGATGAATTTGCCTTTTCCATAAATCTGATCACCAATATAGTTAGCATTGGTTAAATATCAAACTGACAAGGGAGACTCATTGTTTGCTTACTGTAAACCTTGGCTGAATTTTTGCAGCTCTATATTAATTATACCATATTTGGGATATTTACAGCTGAATTCAAGATGAAACATATTGCTATAATACTATTAATTTTTCTTTCTAAAACCGCTATAAGTCAGACACCTGTAGATCAATATTACGATTTCAGCCTCCACCTGTCCGAGGGGAACGCTGAAAAAGCAATGGAAATCGCCGAGAAACTGATTCCATCTGCCACCGTTCTTTCGAAGAAACAACAGGCCATATTCTATTTCAAACTTGGCAGGCTTTATGAAGACAGCAAAAACAAGCAGAAAGCCATTGTCTTCTACGAGAAATCGTTGACGCTTGAGCCTAATTATTATGTACCGCATCTTGCCCTTGGTTATCTCTATCTCGACCATGCCAATGCCTTATCCACCAAAATGAAGGCAGAAAAGACCAATGCCAGTGTAAACCAGCGATACATGGCCGAATACAAAGGGATTCTTAAGAAAGCCGTTCCCCATCTGGAAAAGGCTGTGGCATGTGACCCGAATGACCAGGTGCTGACCTCAATTAAGAACATTTACCTTGCTCTGGATGATGCCGCTACTTATAAATCCCTTGATTCAAGGATTGATGAGCTGAATAAAAACTGTGTCACAGTGTTGACTGAAGACTTTTAGCCCTGTAATTTTCGATAAACGGCCAAGAGCATCACCCGCACTTGGAAGAAAACGATACGCGCTTCCCTATCGCAAAGCCTAAGTTGTCTCTCTTTCGCTCCTTCGTTGCCCCGTTTGGTGGCGTTTTCGTTATTTTCCTGGATATCTTCTCTTTCCGTTGTTCCTGATCTCGTAGCAGCCTGTTGCCTTCGTAACACATCATACTGATGGCTGCTGCCCGTGTTTGCTGTTCTTCGTTAAGTTCAATGTTCACCGGCCCCGCAGGGTACGCTCCCGCTTGTTCAGCTGCGAAAGCGGCAATAATCGCACAGGGACTGAATGCCTTGCTGTTCAGCAGCACATAACCCTCCTCCATCCGTGTTTCAGCATAAGCCAGCAGCGACACGCTCAGCATCAGGAGCTGGTCTGCTTCAGCCCGGGCGTTAAAGCGGATCTCCTGCGCCTCCAGCTGTCCGTATTTGCGCAGCTCCACATCCCTGACTTCCAGGTATTCGAAGTACTCCTTGCGGAAGTTGAAGCCGATCAGGCTATACCGGATGCGGTA